>JAZODX010000204.1:0-25543 GCA_045597265.1 Eubacteriales bacterium
TTAAGCTGCTCGTTCGTGAAAGCCTTGATGAGATCCATTGTTTGGCTCCTCCTTAAAATACCGGATGTTCGTGCAGAGCATTTGCAGAGGACCACCCTTTTATTCAGCGGAAAGACCGCATACGGATGTATTATAGCATATCGAAAAAGAAAATGCAAGTGTTTTTTGAAATTTTTCTGTTTTTTTCTCAACTTGCCGAAATATGCTGTTTTTTCTCGCACCAAAGTGTGTAAAGACGCGTTTGGGAGAAGAAAATCCCGATAAAGCCCTTGCTAAATTTCGGAAATTGCGGTATAATATTATATTGGAGATATCATAGCCTTCCGAATTTCCGAAAGGAGATTTCCCATGACAAAACAAAATCTCAAAATCGGTCTGCTTGGCTTCGGTGCGATGGGCAAGGCCCACGCCTACGCCGTTGCCAATCTGCCTTATTTTTACGCTGATCTTCCCTTCTCTGCCGGGATCGCAGCCGTGGCAGCCTCAACGCCCGAGCGCACGCGCGAGAAGATCGCCCCCTATGGCTTTGCCGCATCCGACGAGGCCTCAATCCTCGCCGACCCCGACATCGACATTGTCGACGTCTGTACCCCCAATCGCTATCACGCAGACACCGTCCGCCGCGCGCTTGCCGCCGGCAAGCACGTGCTATGCGAAAAGCCGCTCGGCATTACGGCGGCAGAGGCGGCGGAGCTGGCGGCACTGGCGGATGCGAGCGGTCGGGTATGCCGCGTGGTATTCAACAACCGCTTCATTCCTGCCATCATGCGTGCCAAGCAGCTCATTGACGAGGGACGTTTGGGAAGAATTCTCAGCTTCCATGCGTCCTATCTGCACAACAGCTGTCTTGATCCCGCCAAGCCTGCCGGCTGGAAGCAGAACGCCGACGTTTGCGGCGGCGGTGTCCTCTTTGATATCGGTTCGCATATCATTGATCTTGTGCGTCACCTCTGCGGCCCGTTCACAGCAATCAGCGGCATGGCACAAATCGGATTTCCCGAGCGCGTCGGCATGGACGGAAATATGTGGCAAACCAATGCAGACGAGGCCTTCTACATGATGGCCGAGCTTGCCTGCGGTGCGCGCGGTACGCTCGTGGCAAGCAAGCTTGCCTGCGGTGCAAACGACGATCTCTTCCTCGATATCCGCGGCACGAAGGGCGCGCTCCGCTTTTCCCTGATGGAGCCAAGCTGGCTTGAATTTTACGATGCATCGGCCAACGGCGAGCCGATTGGCGGTCTGCGCGGCTTTACCCGCATTGAGTGCGTTGGACGTGCACCTGCCCCCGGCGGTGCCTTTCCTTCCCCCAAGGCTTCGGTCGGCTGGCTGCGGGGACACGTCGGCTCAATGTACGCCTTTCTTGACGCGGTCGCCCGACACGACCGTGACAGCGGGCCGACCTTCGCCGACGGCGCGGCTGTCAACGCCATCATGGAGGCCGCATACACCTCTGCAAAGCAGGGCGTACGGGTTGTCCTCGGGGAGGCTACGTAATGGTTATTCTCGGATTGACAGGCCCCAGCGGTGCGGGAAAAGGCGCACTGGCGGCTGCAATGAAAAAATATAACGTTCCTCATCTCGACACCGACGCAATTTATCACGAGCTTCTCATCCCTCCCTCCCCCTGTCTTGACGCACTGGTAACCGCATTCGGGACGTCCATCCTCCGTGCGGACGGTTCGCTTGACCGTGCGGAGCTTGCGGCAATCGTTTTCGCGCCCAACGCCCCCGCCGCCCGCCTGACGACGCTCAACACCGTCACGCACAGCTTTATTCTGGCTGAAACGCGACGGCGGATCGCGGCAGCGCGCGAAGCGGGAAAGCCCGCCGTGCTGGTTGACGCGCCCCTCCTTTACGAAAGCGGATTTGACGCAGAATGCGACGCAGTGATTGCGGTCATCGCTCCCCGAAAAATTCGGCTTGCCCGCATTATGGCACGCGACCGTATCACCCAAGAGGCTGCAGCCCTGCGTCTGGATGCCCAAAAAGACGATGCCTTTTACACCGAACGTGCTGACTTCGTGGTAATCAATGACGGAGATATCCGCTCACTGGAGGCCGCAGCCGCAAGAATTATGGACGGGATCGGAGGCGGAGCACAATGAAAAACGGACTTCGCCGCGCCGTGGCCGCGCTCCTCATTCTTGCCCTCTCCATCGGAATCGGTTACGCCTACGACCGTGTACGGGATCTGATTGACCGTCGGATTTACCCGCGCGAATACCAAAGCTACGTCGAGCGCTATTCTGCCGAATTCGGTGTTCCCGAGCATATCGTCTATGCAGTAATCAAAGCGGAGAGCAATTTTGAAAGCAACGCCGTCTCGATTGCGGGGGCAGTCGGCCTGATGCAGCTGATGCCCGACACCTTCCGCTGGCTGTGTGATCGGCAGGGAGAGCAGCTCGACGACGGAATGCTTTACGATCCCGAGACGAATATCCGCTACGGCGTTTATTATCTCTCCTACCTTTATACCGAATTCGGCCTGTGGAACTCGGTTTTCGCGGCGTACAACGCCGGACCTACCCGCGTGCGGGAATGGACGGCCGACACGCGATATGCCGATGAGAACGGCGCGCTGACCGACATTCCGTTCGAAGAGACGCGCGTTTACGTCGAAAAAGTAGAAGAGGCGGCTGATCTGTACGCTAAGTTGTATACCGAATCGGCCGAGTAATCCCACTCCTTCAAATCATCAAAAATTTAATTTTCACAAAAGAAAGGAATACGACCATGAGTGAAGAAACCAAGGCACTGAGCGAAAAGCTTTGCTACAAAAAGAAAACCGTTTACGAGGCAGCCCCCGAGATCGTTGCCGACGCAATGGCGTTTGCAGCACCCTATATGCAGTATCTCGACGCCGCCAAGACCGAGCGCGAGTGTGTAACCGTTTCGGTAAAAATGGCAGAGGAGGCCGGCTTCACCCCCTATCACTTCGGTGATGAACTCAAGCCCGGCGACCGCCGTTACTACAACAACCGCGGCAAAAACCTCTTCCTGTTCACCATCGGCGAGGAAAACATCAACGAGGGCATCCGCATCTCTGCCGCTCATATCGATTCTCCCCGCATTGACCTCAAGCAGTGCCCCCTCTACGAAGAAGGCGGCATGGGCTTCCTTAAGACCCACTACTACGGCGGTATCAAGAAGTATCAGTGGCTGGCTACCCCCCTTGCCCTGCACGGCGTGGTCATCAAGGCTGACGGCACGTCGGTTGAGATCGTCGTGGGTGAGGATGAGAACGATCCCGTTTTCTATATCAACGACATTCTGCCCCATCTCGGCGCAGACCAGAGCCGCAAGCCGCTGGGCGAGGCAATTCCCGGCGAAAAGCTGAATATCCTCATCGGCTCCATGCCCTATGCTGACGCCGAGGCCTCCTCTCCCATTAAGCTGAACCTGCTCAAGATTCTCAACGATAAGTACGGCATCACCGAAGCGGATTTTCTCTCGGCAGAAATTTCCGCAGTTCCCGCAGATAAGGCACGCGACATCGGCTTTGATCGCTCCATCATCGGCGCATACGGCCATGACGACCGCGTTTGCGCATATCCCGCCCTCAAGGCAATCATGGACGAGGCCGATTCGAAGCACACCCTGCTTTGCATCCTGGCCGACAAGGAAGAGACGGGCAGCGACGGCAACACCGGTATGCAGTGCTCGCTGATGTGCGACCTGATTGATGAGATTGCACGCGCGCGCGGCGGAAACGTCAACGTGGTACGCGCTAATTCCAAGTGCCTCTCGGCTGACGTTTCGGCCGCATACGATCCGAACTTTGCCGAGGTATTCGAGCAGCGCAACACTGCTCTTCTCGGCTGCGGCGTCGTGCTGACCAAGTACACCGGTGCACGCGGCAAGTCGGGCACGAGCGATGCAAGTGTCGAATATATCGGCTGGCTCCGCGGATGCATGGCACGCGCAGGCGTGGTATGGCAGGCCGGCGAGCTTGGCCGCGTTGACGCGGGCGGCGGCGGAACGGTTGCCAAGTATATTGCAAACCAGAACATTGACGTCGTTGACCTGGGTGTTCCGGTCATCTCGATGCACGCCCCCTTCGAGGCAATCGCCAAGGTTGACCTCTACGAGGCTTACCGTGCATTCTCGGCCTTCAACCGCGACTGATCCATGTTTCGCAAGCTAAAAACCATTGAAGAAAATTACCGCCGCCTGGAGGAGGAGCTCTCCTCCCCCGGTGCGGCATCCGATCCCGCGCTTTTTGCCCGTCTGATGCGTGAGCACAAGACGCAGGCCCCCATCATTTCGGCATATCGCGCCTATTGCGAGGCCGAGCACAGTATGGAAGAGGCGAAGCTTATGCTTGACGACAGCGACGCCGAAATCCGCGAGCTGGCCGAAGCCGAATTTTACGCCTGCCGTGATCGCTGCGAGAAACTGACCGAGGAACTCAAGGTTCTGCTCCTGCCCCGTGATCCCAACGATGACAAAAACGTAATCGTCGAAATCCGCGGAGGCGCAGGCGGCGAGGAGGCAGCCCTCTTTGCGGCGGTGCTCTACCGAATGTACACCATGTACGCCGAGGCGGTGGGTTTCAAGACGTCAATTCTGAACGCCAACGAAACCGAGCTTGGCGGATTCAAGGAAGTTACCTTTATGGTGGAAGGAGACGGCGCATATTCCCGCCTCAAATTTGAGAGCGGCGTTCACCGCGTACAGCGCGTTCCCGAAACCGAGGCGTCGGGCCGTATCCACACCTCGACGGTAACGGTTGCCGTTCTGCCCGAGGCAGAGGAAATTGAGATTGAAATCAATCAGGCAGACCTCAAGATCGAGACCATCAAGTCCAGCGGAGCGGGCGGTCAGCACGTCAACAAAACCGAGTCGGCCATCCGCCTTCTGCACAAGCCGACCGGCATCGTGATTGAATGCCAGGACGAACGCAGTCAATTCAAAAACCGCGATAAGGCAATGAAGCTTCTGCGCACCAAGCTCTACGAGATGAAGCAGAGTGAGCAGGATCGCGCAATCGCCTCGGCACGCCGCAGTCAGGTGGGCACGGGCGACCGCAGCGAGCGAATCAGAACCTATAATTACCCGCAGGGACGGGTGACCGATCACCGCATCGGTTTGACGCTTTATTCGCTTGAAAATTATCTCAACGGCGATATCGGCGCTATGATTGACGCGCTGATTACGGCCGATACGGCGGCAAAGCTCAGCCGGAGCGAAGGATAACGGCAATGGGGCATTCCCCCATTGCCTGCCCCGTTGGCCTTCTCGTGAGGCTCCGAATATCCGCAAAAACTTTCATATACGTTGGGAATACATCAAATGAAGACGAAAATTGTAACCGTGCATTCGCCCAAGGCGGAGGTGCTGGCCGAAGCCGGCCGCATTCTGCGCGAGGGCGGACTCGTGGTTTTTCCGACCGAGACGGTTTACGGCCTTGGCGGCAATGCAACCGACGCAAAGGCTGCACAGAAAATTTACGCGGCGAAGGGGCGGCCATCCGATAATCCGCTGATTATCCACGTTGCCGACCCGCGGGATGCCGAAGCGTATGCCGTAACCTCTCCTTTATATTATCGCTTGGCGGCGGCATTTATGCCGGGCCCCTTGACCCTGATTTTGCCCAAGCGCGACACCATTCCCCTCTCGGTAACCGGGGGGCTGGATTCGGTTGCCGTACGCTGTCCGTCCCATCCGATCGCTCATGCGTTGATTGCGGCGGCAGGTGTACCGATCGCCGCACCGTCGGCTAATCTGTCGGGTAAGCCATCCCCGACCCGTGCAGCACACGTCATCGACGATCTGTCAGGACGGGTTGACATGATCATTGACGGTGGTGAGAGCGACATCGGCCTTGAATCCACCATACTCAAAATCGATACCGACCGGCCGATTTTGCTTCGTCCGGGCGGAATCACGCTTGAACAGCTCTCGGCAGTCTGCGGTCACGTCGAGATTGCGGCAGCGGTAACGGGACAGCTCGCGCCGGGCGAGCGCCCCCTCTCCCCCGGCATGATGTATCGGCATTACGCGCCCGCCACGCCGCTGATTCTGGTACGCGGCGACCGCGCGGCGGCAACCGCATATCTGTCTGCACGGCAGACTGAGGGATGCGGCATTCTGGCTTATGCAGAGGAAGCCGGGGCGCTATCTCCCGAACGGCTGATTATACTCGGTCATCGGGACGATCCCGCCGAGCAGGCACAGCACCTCTTCACCGCTCTGCGCGATGCAGACAGCTTCGGCGCACCGGCGCTCTACGCACACTACCCGGATGATACCGGCATGGGACTGGCGCTCTGCAACCGCATGCTCCGCGCAGCGGCTTATCAGGTTGTTGAGGTTTGATGCCTCCCCCTTTTCACGGAAGACACAGATTCAGCTTTATGAAAGACAGAGGATGAAAACATGGCGAAGAAACGCAAAGTGCAGACCGAGGCGGATGTAATCGTTCACGCCCCGCCGACTCCCCAGCCGATCACCGAAACGATCGAAAAAAACTATATGCCCTACGTCATGAGCGTAATTGTTTCGCGTGCCATTCCCGAAATCGACGGCTTTAAGCCATCCCACCGCAAACTGCTCTATACGATGTACAAAATGGGTCTGATGAACGGCGCACGCACGAAAAGTGCGAACGTGGTCGGACAGACGATGAAGCTTAATCCGCACGGAGATATGGCAATCTACGAGACGATGGTTCGTCTGACGCGCGGCAACGAGGCGCTTCTGCATCCGTTCGTTGATTCGAAGGGCTCCTTCGGTAAACAGTACAGCTCGTACATGGCCTTTGCCGCTCCCCGTTATACCGAGGTCAAGCTCGACGGCTTCTGCGCTGAGATTTTCCGCGGCATTGACAAGGATGCGGTTGATCTGGTGGATAACTACGACGGCACCATGAAGGAACCGGTTCTCCTGCCGACCTCCTTCCCCAACGTTCTCGTTACCCCCAACACCGGTATCGCCGTCGGTATGGCATCGAATATCTGCTCCTTCAACCTGGCCGAGATCTGTGACGGCACGGTGGCTCTGCTCAAGAATCCACGCCTCTCGACCGACAAGCTGATGGATTTGGTCAAGGCACCTGATTTCCCGAGCGGCGGTCAGCTGATTTACGACCGCGAGGCGCTGCGCGAGGTATACGAGACAGGTTCGGGCTCGATCAAGCTCCGCGCCCGCTACAGCTATGACAAGGCCTCCGGCTGTATTGATATCCTGCAAATCCCCTACTCGACCACCATTGAGCAAATCATGAAGAAGCTGACCGAGCTCGTCAAGGAGGGAAAACTCAAGGAAGTGACCGATTTCCGTGACGAAATCGACCTCTCGGGCTTTAAGCTGACGCTCGATCTGCGCCGCGGCGTTGATCCCGACAAGCTGATGGCTCGCCTCTTCAAGCAAACTCCCCTTGAGGACAGCTTCAAATGCAATTTCAATATTCTCATTGACTCGGTCCCCCGTCAGATGGGTGTGCGCGAAATTCTCGAGGAATGGATCAAATTCCGTCTCGTCTGTCTGCGCCGCGAGCTGACCTACGATCTGAATAAAAAGAAGGACAAGCTCCATCTTCTGCTGGGTCTTGGCAAAATTCTGCTTGATATCGACAAGGCGATCCGCATCGTCCGCGAAACCGCAAAGGAAGAGGACGTTGTGCCCAACCTGATGGCGGGATTCCACATTGACGAAATCCAGGCCGAATACATTGCCGAAATCAAGCTCCGCAACCTCAACCGCGAGTATATTCTCAACCGCATCAAGGAAATTGAGAATCTGCAGGAGGAAATTGCCGATCTTGAGGCAACCATCGCAGACGAGCTGAAGATGAAGGCGCTGATTATCAAGCAGCTTGCCGAGATCAAGAAGAAATACGGTCAGCCCAGAAAAACACAGCTGATCTACGCCGATGAAATCGAAGAAATCAATGCAGAAGATCTGATTGAAAACTTCAGCGTCCGCCTGGTGCTGACGCGCGAGGGCTACTTCAAAAAAATTACGCAGGCATCTTTGCGCGGCAACGACGAGCAGAAGCTCAAGGAGGGCGACCGCATTATCTTCAATGCGGATGCCGACAACAAGACCGAGTTCCTTGTGCTGACCGACCGCGCACAGCTCTATCGCGGCAAGGTCTCCGACTTTGAGACGGCAAAGGCGTCGGCAATGGGCGAGTTTTTACCCGCCAAGCTCGGCATGGAGGATGGCGAGCGGCCGATCCTGATGCGCCTTGCTACCGAATTCGGTGAGGACGAGCATTTCATCTTCCTCTTCGAGAATGGCAAGGGTGTCCGCGTTCCCCTCTCGGCCTATCAGACCAAATCTGCCCGACGCAAGCAGAGCGGCGTGTATTCGACGGCCTCCCCCATCGTGGCCGCCTTCTGCACGACCGAACCGATCGATTTGCTGCTGGTCAACTCGGTCGGAAAAGCAATTCTCATCAAATCTTCTCTGATTCCGCTTAAAACAACCCGTACGGCGGCAGGCGTTTCGCTGATCAGTCTCAAGGGTAACGTCACGCTGACGGAGGTACTGGACGATTTTGAGCAAAAATATGATACCAAGGGATGCAGGAAACTGAAAATTCCCGCCGCCGGCAGTGCCGTTTCTCCGAAAAACACCGCAGGAGAACAGCTCAGGCTGGAAGATTAAGTCGGGATTTGTAAATTATCAAGGAAAACACTTGCAATTCTCCCCCTTTTCATGGTATAATAGGTGCGATAGTGATTTGTTTTTTAAATCACTGCCGCGCCTTTTGTTTTCCCCCGGCGCGATCATGGGAACTCCCCCGCCGAAAGGAGAAATGAAAAATGAACAAGAAAATTCGCATGAGCATCGCTCTCGTCATGATTGCAGTTCTGCTCTTCTCTTCCGTGCTGGCCGTCTCCGGTGCATACGATACCGTCAACGACCCGATCGTCGTATACAGCGGACTGCTTAAATGGGCAGAGGAAACTTTCCGTCCCTCCATCGTAGCAACCATCTCCGAGAAGATCTCGCCACTCCAGACGACCATTGCCGGCTACGAAAGCAAGATTGCCAACCTGGAAAAACAGGTGGCCGATCTTTCGGCCAAGCTGGGCGAGCAGGACGAGCCTACCGATCAGCCTGCGGCAACGGCAAACGGATACGAGGTAATCTACGTCACCGCAGGAACGAAAATGCTTGCCACCTCGGTCTGCAGCATTATTCTTCGCTCGGGCACGGCAGAGGCAGTATCTCCCTTTACCGAAGGCATCGTACAGGGACTCAACAACGTTACCGACGGCTCTGAGCTACTCAACGGAGATGCGATTCCCAGGAATCACCATCTGCTGATTCCGCGCGGAAATGACGGACGCGGGATTCACGTTACCTCTCCGGACGGTGCGTATATCCTTGTACAAGGAGGATACACCCTTGTCGAGCCTTAAGACGAAAAAGAACCGCGCAGAACGGAGAAAGCTCCTCTTCCGCATCGGTGCCATTATCCTCGCCGCACTTATGGTGGGAGGCACCCTTTACTCGGCATTTGCCTTCTTCTTTATGAACGTATACGCCCGATACGACGAATACGCTTTTTCCACCGAATCCTCGGGCGTTCCCTACATCACGGTCGGCATTGTTTACGGCAGTGATTCGCCGACCGCCTATCCCATCCGATCCGCTTCCGGATTCGTGGTGGGATCGGTGTACGCCGATAATACCACTCGCTCCTTTACGCCCTTCTTTACCCTGCCGCAGACGACGCTTACCCCCGCAATTGACACCAACGTCGCGCTCGGTACCGACGGTTCCTATTCCCCTACAACCGAATACTATCAAACCAAAATCGGCGCATACCACATTCAGCTGTCGGCAAACGTTACCTTCGACGAAATGCTTAACCTGGTACCGCAGATCGACGCCGCTGTGAGAGCCTGGGGCCTGTATGCCTTCCCTGCCTACATCAACGGCGTTCTTTATATTCGCGTGGGTGATTTTGCCGCATACGAGCAGACGGTCAACACCCTCTCCCGCATTCAGCACCTCTTTGCCGGATACGGTGTACAGATCGTCGAGCCGTCCGACACTGCGGTATCGCTGATTGACCCCGCTGCCCATCACGTCGTTTTCGAATACGACTGCGGCAGCAACCTCTATATGGGTATTACCCCCATTCAAAACGGCGGTGAGCCCGACTATCTCGAAACCCCCGCCAAGAACCTTTATGAAGGCGTGTTTGCGGCCAAACGCTATCGTACCGATACCGTCAACGGAATCACGGTATTCAACGTAGTGGATCTCGAGGGCTGTGTTGAGGGTATCCTGCCTTATGAGGTGAACAATACCTGGCCGACCGAGGCACTCCGCGCCAACGCCATTGCAATTCGCTCCTATGCGCTTGCCAACCGCGGCGCCCATTACAAGGATTACGGCTTTGATCTCTGCACCTCTCACTGTATGTCCTATCGCGGACGGAACAAGGTCTCTCAGGCCATTATCGATGTCGTTTCGTCTACCGAAGGAGAGGTGCTCAGCCTCAACGGCAAGGTCGTGAGTGCCTTCTTCTCCTCCTCCAACGGCGGCGAAGCCATCTCTCCGAACGTCGCATGGGGAGGCACCAAAGACGTGGATATGGTCGGTAACGCGAAAACCCCCTGGGAGCGCTACGCCGAGTACAGCAACGGCTGGTGGACGAAGGAATATACCCCGACCGAGCTCGCCAACCGCTTGCGCGGTCTCGGGCATACCGAGCTTGTCGGTGATATTGCATCGGTTACCATTGATGAATTTGCGGGACAGAGCTCGGTCTACGCCAAAAAGGTGACGGTAACCGACACCTACGGAAACAGCGTAAACTTCAACACTGCCGGCCGCATCCAGAACAAGCTGGGACTCAACTCCTCCAATTTCCGCGTTGCACGCGGCACGCTCTATTACAGCATTGAGGAGGTACAAAGCATCACGGTAACCAATCCCGTCGGCATGCCGCAATCCTCTGTGAAGGCGGAGGGAAATTATTCCCCCTATGATTACTTTACCGATGAAGCCTTTTCGCTTTCCGGCGCCTCTCTCTTTACCGGTGGCGGTATCGTGGAAGCCCCGGCAACGCAATCCTTCTCCGTCATGACCGCAACCGGCGTATACGATATATCGGGCAGTGCACATTATTTTGTCGGCAACCAGTCGGTCGCCTCCGGAACGGCATCCACGACCATCTCTCCCGTCGATCCCGAGACCGGACTGATTACTGCCGTATCCATCCACAACGGCACGCAGATCGTTACGGTCCTCAAGCCGCGAATTGAAGTCGTCAGCGCCTCCTCGCCGAACAATTTCATCTTCGCCGGCAAGGGATGGGGACACGGCGTAGGACTCAGCCAGTACGGCACCTACGATCTGGCCAAGGCGGGCGCACGGGCCGAAACAATACTTGAGCTTTATTTCTCAGGAGCCAAAATCGTTCACCGCTCAACGGTCGGATGGTGAAAATGAAAAGAAAAAAATTCCTGCAGGCAACTGCAGGAATTTTTCTTTACGGTTTATTTCCACATTTCCGCAACTGCGGCAAGCGCGGCAGGATGAAGAACACCCTCCGGGGATCGGCCGTGGCGCATGAGATCGCGCGCCAGGGTTGAGCTGAGGTGATCATATCCGGAATCGGCAGGCATCAGCAGGGTCTCAACCGATGGCGGCAGGCGGCGGTTGATTTGCGCAAGCGTGTATTCATAGTCGAAATCTCCTCCGCCTCTCACGCCCTTGACAAGGGCGGTTGCGCCGATTCGCTCAGCCAACTCAACGAGGATACCGTCATCGCGCATCACAGCAACATTCGGCAGATGCGCCAAGGACAGGACGGCAATCGTCTCACGCTCCTCCGGCGAGAACATCCCGCCCGAGGCCTTTGCACCGTTCACCATAATGGCAACGGTTACACGGTCGAACAGCCTTGCCGTCCGCTCAATCAGATTGACGTGACCGAGGGTGAGCGGGTCAAAGCTTCCGGGGATCAGTGCGTGGCTCATGCCTCTCCCTCCCCCGCCGTATTGGCATTCTGCGGGGCGGTGGGCGTCAGCAGAGTGACGTACGCCACTCCGTACTTCGCGCGGCGCAGAACCGAATATTTCGCCTCTGTGGCGGCGTCTCCGAAAATTTCCTCACTGCCGCTCTCGCAGACGACGAGCGCACCCGGCTTGAGCAGACGTTTCTCGACCAGGAGACGGAGGGCCCCCGGCAGGAGATTATCGGCATAGGGCGGATCAAGGAAAACGATATCGTATCGCTCCGTCCCCGCACGGCTGCGCAGAAACTCTGCGTAATCGGCGCAAACGATCCGACAGCGGTCGGCAAGGCGGGTCTTCTGTGCATTTTGGGTAATCACACCGATCGGAGCCTTCGCCTGATCAACCAGCGTTGCGTGCTCTGCCCCGCGGCTGAGCGCCTCCAGTCCCATTTGTCCCGATCCGGCAAAAAGATCAAGCACGGAACGACCTTCAATATCAAACTGAATCATGGAAAAAACAGCCTCTTTGGTTCGTTCACTGGTCGGGCGGGTGGTCTCACCCTCAAGTGTGACCAGCTTGGTTCCGCGTGCACTTCCGGTGATAATTCGCATCATAGCTTTTATACCTCTCTGTTATCGAGCAATCTGTATTTATTGGTTTTATAATATCATATTTTCGCTCAAAAGGCAAGATTATTCTTTTTCCTCCACCGAAAAATATGCAGCAACCGTCTCCGCATCGCGAGAGGACAGACCGCGGACCGCGGCAATCTCCTCCGGCTTGGCTTCGCGCAGGCGTTTGATACTGCCGAAATGACCAAGCAGGCGTTTGGCTTTAGCCGGTCCGATGCCGGGAATTTTCTCAAGGCTGGAGGTGGTCAGGGTCTTACGCTTTGCCCCCTGCATCCGGGAAACGGTAAAGCGGTGTACCTCCTCCTGAATACGGTAAACGAAATTGAATACTGCCTGCTCTCTGGCAATGCTGATCTCATCGTGTTCATCGGCAATTGCACGCGTTTTATGATATTCGTCCTTCACCATACCGTAGACCGGGATATCCAGCCCAAGCTCCTCCATCAGCGCCCGGACGGTCGATACGTGTCCTCGTCCTCCGTCAAGGAAAATCAGATCGGGCATTTCCCCGAAGCTCCCTTCTCCCAGATGCGCCAGACGGCGGGAAAGTGCTTCGCGCATAGCGGCGTAATCATCCGGCCCGTCATTTCCGCGAATATGGAAGGTGCGATAATCACGGCGGCGAAAAGAGCCGTTCGCCCAGACAATCATCCCGGCCGTGATATGCTCACTGCCCAGATTGGAGATATCGTACGCCTCAATCCGATCGGGAATCACCTCAAGGGCAAGCAGGGACGCCAGCTTGATCAGCGTGGCATCATCCCGCTCGGTACGGCGGCGGTATTCGCGCACGTAATCGGCAGCATTCGCCTCCACCATGCCAACCAGCTGATGCTTCGTCCCGCGCTCGGGAATCCGCACGTTGACCTTCCGCTCGGCAAGCGTACTGATAAAAGACGACAGAAGCCCGCATTCCGCCTCCTCAAGCGGTATTCCGAGCAGCAGCTCACGCGGAATATATTCCCGCTTGGTATATAGCTCGCACAGGAATGAAACAACCGCGCTTTCGTCGTCAATCTGATCCGCGGTAAAGAGAAACTCCTCGTGGTCAATGACTCTGCCGGAGCGGATATAGAAAACTGACAGACAGGAAAAGGCCTCATCCGACCAGAGGGCGATGACGTCCTGCTCGGTTTCAGGAGAAGCAACGACCTTTTGCTGCACACCAAGCCGATCAAGCGCGGCAATGCTGTCTCTGAGCCGTGCTGCCGCCTCAAAGCGCTCCTCCTCGGCCGCACGGTACATCTGCGCCTCCAGCTCACGCCGTGCTTCCTTGTCCCCGCCCCGCAGGATGTCGAGCGCACAGCGAATCATCCGTCCGTGCTCCTCACGCGAGATCTCCCCGGTACAAAGTCCGGCGCATTGCCCCATCTGATGATACAGGCAGGGACGGTCACGGCCGATATCGCGCGGAAAGCTTCGCTTGCAGGAAGGAAGGCCCAGCGTTTTATGCAGCGTATTGATCACCGAAAAAACGGTGGACGTTCCGGAATAGGGACCGAAGTAACGGGCTTTATCATTTCCGCGCCGTCTGGTCATCAGAATTCTCGGATATTCCTCGTCGGTCGTTACCTTAATATAGGGATAGGACTTTGCATCCTTGAGCCGAATATTGTATTTCGGTGCGTACTGCTTGATCAGGCTGTTTTCCAGCGTGAGCGCCTCAATTTCCGTATCGGTGAGGATGTATTCAAAATCCGCCACCCGTGAAACCATGCGCGCCGTTTTCGGGTTCTTTTCACTCTGCCCGAAATACTGCGAAACCCGGTTTTTGAGACTTCTCGATTTGCCGACGTAAATGACACGCCCGTTCTTGTCCTTCATCAGATAGACGCCCGGGGAGCGGGGAAGAGAATTTGCTTTTTCGAGCAGCGCGGCCGGGCGCGCCGTATCGGGATGCAAATCCGACATGGATTATCCTCCTTTGCAAAATAAAGCAAGAGCGAACACCGCACAGAGCCATGTTGCCCCGCTGTGTTCGCTCGTTTGCTCCGTATTCGGTTGGTTTACTCGGTAAAACCGGTATTGATCAAAACCGACAGGCCATCGAGTGCATCTGCTTCATCCGCACCGTCGGCAATCAGGGTGATGGTCATCCCCTTGACAATGCCGAGAGAGAGAACACCGAGCAGACTCTTCGCATTGACTCTACGATCATCCTTTTCCACCCAAATGGAGCTCTTGTAAGAGTTTGCCTTCTGAATGAAAAAAGTAGCAGGTCTGGCGTGCAGGCCGACATTGTTTGTGATTTGCACATCGCGAGAGATCATTCGTTTACGCTCCTATCCAATCAATAAGCCCATTTTATCAACTGCGGAAAAGACCTCCGCAGGGGCTTCGCATAATTAAAGTGATTATATATATTATATCAAAAGATTCGTCGAATTGCAAGAGAAACGGATGCGTCTTTTTTCTCAATTTTTATCAAAAGCAGATAGAATTTTTTCGATGTTTTCGCCAAAAAACAATCAGCCTGCCGACGCATTATCTTCAATCGCGGTTACGGTAATATTGACGTTAATATATGGCGTCTCAACGTAATAGGTCTCTCCCGGAGCAAGATAGGTATTGCCGCCGAGTAAAAATCCTCGCTCGGTCATGATCCCCTCCGCCAGAACACGTCCCGTCAGATCAATTCTGCTGTCCTCGGGATAATAGAGGGTTTTGTAATTGCCTTTGGAATCGATATAAACCGTTTTGCTCGGTGCCGTTGAATCAATGGCAATCAGATTGCCGAGCGTTTGATTTTTCTCATCCAGATAGAAAAGATCTCCCTCGTGGAATGCATCGGCAGAGGTATACCGAATATTCTCAATCTCAAAAGAAACCGTGAAGCTGTCAAGCTCATGATTCACACCGAACTTGTCAGCCGCATTGTAACGGAGATATATGCCAACCACACAGGAAAGCACGGCAATAATCAAAACCAGATCAATCAGATTGAAGCGGATTTTTCCGGCCTTTTTTTCTTCTGTCTGTCCCATAATGCAACTTCCTTTCTTCCCTATACGGTCAATTGACCTCTTCTACGCCGATACAGTATCCCGAACCGACGTAGAGCGGTAGCTGGAGGTGATGCTGTTCACCGATGGCAACGCGGTAGCCTTCAATATAGAAGCCGCGCTCCTCACGCGTGGCCGTGCTGCGCACGGTAACGAGGATACTGACCAACCCCGGATATTCTTTTTCCTCGATGACTTCGTCATCGGTATTGAGGATATATTCAATCATCGGCGTATGTTCAACTGCCGACACAACGCCGATCTCGCGTTTGGTCACCGAATCGATTACCACGTCACCGACCTTGATATTGCCGACGTATTTCTCGTCAATGTACTTAAGCTCGACGGTATATTCGATATCCATTGACCGTGCATCCTCCCCGTTTTGCTTGGCGAAGGGACCGAAAAAGTAAATTGCAGCGCCAATGGCGGCCAGTACCACCAGGAGAATAATCAAATCAAGCGCAGTAAAGCGCCATGCCCGTTTTTCATTTTTCCTTTTCATGAATATCATCCTTTCAGTTCCGCTGAAGCGGAATGTCGATCGACGCGTGGGTTATATCGGCAAAGGCGGCAGAACCTGCATGGTCACGCGTTGCCTCGCCGCGGCCGACGCGAATATAAGCGGAAGCAAGTGCCAGAACGAACCAGAAAACAAAGAATACGCGGTAATTATACCAGGTATAATCGGTCATTCCCTGCGCAAGCGCGGAGATGACGCCGGAGAAGCAACCGATTGCCATCACTCGGGTCTCCTGATCGGTTGACTTGCGGTTATATTCAAAACAGCACTGTGCGAAGAGGAAAAGAAGAACGCAGAAAAGCAAGAGTCCGACAATTCCAAGCCCGACTTGGAACTGTCGGGAGAGACTGTGGCTGTGCGGTGCCGCTTCGATTCCCGCAAGCGAATAGAGGGGATAGACCTGTCGGAATGCACTCTCACCCACGCCGATGCCCGTCGTGAAGAAATCTCCTGCCATTCGCAGTGCGGCCCGCCAGATGGAGACGCGATAGCTTGTGGAGGAATCGGCAAGATTACCGATGCTGAGGAATCGGTTAAGAATCGATTCGGGCAGGACGAGGGGGACGAATGGGAGGGCAAAGCAGCCAAGGAACAGAACGGTGAACGTTCTGCGGTTATACAGAAGGAAGAATACAAGAAGCCCGAGCATTGCTCCCAGCCATGCCCCCCGTGACCAGGTATAAACGAGGCAGAGTCCAAGTGCGCCGAGCACGCAGAAGCTGCCAAGCTTCGCCGTGCCCGAACATCCACAGAGAAATACGGCAAGTGCAAGCGGGATGAGCATGATCAAATAATTTGCCAGCATATTCGGATTCTCGAACATGGAAACGACGCGCCCCTTGATGTCCTCAAACATATTCGGGTCAAGCCACTGCGTTTCGGGGAGTCCGAAGAAATTCTGATAAATGCCGTAAAGCGCCGCACCGAATCCGGACACAAGAAAAACGGTCACACAGCGACGAAGCCAGACGCGGGTACGAATCAGATTAACCACAAGGAAATAGGCGAGCATAAAGCAGACGTAAATTGCCGTCATGCTGAGCGATCCTCTGCCGCTGAAGGAAACGAGGCCGCCGAACAGGAAAGCAAAGGCAAAGAGCATCACCCCCACGTCAAGCAGCTCCACACGGAATACGCGCTTGCCGCGAATCAGCTTAATGAGGTAGCAGAAGGTGGTCATCAGCACCATTCCGCCGAGCGCGATCGAGGGATGCGGAAGAACGGTGAGATAGGGGAGGACGCCGATCATGGCCAAGACGCCGATTTCGGGGAAAACGAATACAATCGTTACGGCAACGAGTACCGAAAAGCCTGCCAGCATCAGATAGGGCGGGATAAAATAACTCAGCGTACCCACAAGCATACCGAGAATGAAGGCCACGTTATTACGGCCGCCGCCCGGTGTGTATCGGTTCTCCAGCTGCTCTCGCGGAATTCCCGCAACGTGCAGCAAAAGAGGGCGCATGATGGCACTTTGCAGAAGCGAATCGGCCAGGGGACGGCGGGAGAGAAGCATCGGCCAGGCGGAGAGCATCATAATAGCGCCGACAAGCAGGTGAGAGAGGCTCGCCGTCTCGAGTGAAAGTGCGTACCGCTTGATCAGATAAATCAGCACGACATACAGACCAAACGAGGTGAAAAAGAGGCCGTACACGCGCAGAGAACAGCCGAGCAGATGATTGGATACGCGGGAAACCAGGCGAAGTGCCGCACTGTTTTCAAAGGAGCGGGAAATCGCATGAAGTGCCCGGGTCAGAAAATTCATCCGATGAACCGCACTCCGTCGGCATTGACTGCCGACGATGCCGTTGGAGAACAGCTCGTCCTCACGGGAATACGCAGTAAAAAGATTGCCAAAGAATCCCTCTCGGAGCATCCGATAAACGACAGATGCTGCGCGATCAAGCAAGGACAGAATCAGACTGTTTTGAATCCAGAACAGGATTTTTTTGCGCATTTCCTCACTTCCTTTTTTTCGGTTTATCTGCCTCCGTCTCCGCGACCAGGAGATCGGGGCGGAGACGCCGGGTCAGCTCACGGGCGCGTTCGTCGCGCCAGCGGTCAATATTCTCATGATGGCCGGAGAGAAGCACCTCGGGCACGGGAACGCCGTGCCAGACGGCCGGACGGGTATACTGCGGAAACTCAAGCATACCGCAGGCAATGCTTTCGCTCTCATAGCAAACCGCCTCGGGCAAAACCCCTTCAATCATGCGGGAAATACAGTCCACGAGAATGCAGGCTGGAAGCTCGCCCCCCGTCAGCACGTAGTCACCGATGGAAATTTCTTCGTCAACGATCTCATCCAGCACGCGTTGATCAATTCCCTCGTAATGTCCGCAGAGGAGAATCAGATGATCGTACTCGGTCAGCTGTTTGGCATATGCCTGGGTCAGTACCCTGCCCTTCGGCGACAAATAGATCGTACGCCGCCGCACCTCCCCGCCCATTGCCGCATCAGCCATCGCACAAACGGCGGCATGACAATCGTAGACCGGGGGAGCGGCCATCAGCATCCCGCGTCCGCCGCCATACGGCGTATCATCCACGCGGTGGTGCTTATCCGTTGAATAGTCGCGGATATTGTGCGCGGCAACCGTAATGGCACCGCTTTTCTGTGCACGGCCGATGATGCTCTCGCCAAGCACGCCTGACACCATATCCGGAAAAAGCGTCATAATATCAAATCGCATAGGGACCTCAATCAAGCATTCCCGGGATGGGAGTCACGAAAACGCCGCGGTCAAGATCAATTTCGGCAACGAACTCGTCAACAACGGGAATCATGCGTTCCCCGTCGGGCGTATTGACCACATAGATATCCTGTGCGCCGCGATTAATGACGTCGGTAATTTTACCGTATTCTATTCCGCTGCTCCGATCAATGACCGGAAGGCCGATGAGGTCGACAATAAAATATCCGTCTCCGGGGTCAAGATCCTCGCGAGCGGCATAAACGATGGTATTTTTGAGCGGAATAGCCGCGTCAACGTCGTCAATCCCCTCAAGGTCAGCCAACACGAACTGCTTGAAGACCGAGGTGCGCAGAACACGGACCGGCCGATATTCTCCGCCGATCTTCTGCCAAAGCGTCGGCAATGCCGCCAGGATTTCGGGCGAATCACAATAGGATTCCAGCTTAACCGTCCCGCGCACACCATGGGTATTGATGATTTTTCCACATTCAAGATAGGCCTGTCTCTGCATCGTTATCCTCTGTCTTTCCTGCAAAATTTGGATATAAAGGTATTATATCATATAGATTAAAAAATATCAAGACAGCCCGCCGTTTTTCTCTGCTTTTTCGGAAAATACGGAACAGGGTCTGCGCATTTGGGCGCAGACCCTGTTCTCCGATTCACCGCGACGACGCACGGTCGTACAGATAATCGCTGACCCAGCGGTTAAAGCCGAGGAAATAGACCACGGCAGCATAAATCACTGCAAGAAGCAGCATCGCCGCGACCAACCACCACGAGCCGGTTTTCTCGATTGTGGTCTGGGTTACGCCGTTGATATCCACCGAATGTACCACCTGCTTACCGGGAAGAAAGAAGGCGGCCTGACCGAACGCCAAAATCGCTTCAAAAAAAGCCAGAACGGACAGTACGCCGCGAATCCATCCCACACCGCGATAGAGATAAATAAACAGTAATACGGCCCCTGCCGTATACAACGCAATGGGAAAGAGGTCAAGCCCGTTTGCTGCCAGCAATCCCAGGATGACGATGGCATAAGAAAGCCAATACAGAACGCCGTAGACGGTCATCACGACACGTCCTCGCGCAATATTCCGATCAAGTCCGGTATACGTCCGCTCGGCATACCCTTCCCTCTCGCAGAACGCGCGGAAGCTTTCTTCTCCGTCCCGCAGAACAGCGGAATTGGTATAGGCACGCTTCGGCTTCAGTGCGGCACACAGCGCACCGATATCGGCAGGAAGCTCTCCTTCGGCGGCGGATTTCAGCTGGGCAATCGCCCTGGCCCCCTCCCCCTGCTCACGCTCAAGCCGCGTACGTAAATCCCCGATCAGGCGACCGATCAGATGGGGCTCATTCTGGGCGGTTCTGATCTCCTCAAGAGAAAACCCGACTGCGCGCAGATCGGCAATCTGCTGCAGCGCCTCAATATGGACTTCCGAAAATTCCAGATACACTCTCCCCCTCACCTCATTCCGCTCGGGAGTAAGCAGGCCTTCTTCACAATACAGTCTGACCGCGCGCTCGCTCAGTCCGGTCAACGCGCAGACCTCTTTCATCTTCATGTCAGTTCTCCTTTCCGGGAAGTGTCTTTTCGGGGGTATTCTATCATCTTACCTTGGGTAAGAATCAAGAGTTACGGCAAATTGTTAACACAATATTCACAAAAAAAGGGGGGGCCGTACCAACCGGCACGGTACCCCTTTTCTGCGTTATACCTCAGGATACTGCGCACGGATACCGCCGATATATTTGGGGCGGGTACGGGCGCAGAGAATCGGTGCGGCACCGATTCGGTTAAGCGAAAGCCGCACGGGGACGGCAACGTCACGCAGGTGCATACCGATCAGCGTACCGCCAATATCGATGCCTGCGGCGGCACGGATATGCTCAACGGCAACCGGATCGCCAAACGTCTCGTATGCGGTCGTGGCAAAGGAGCCGCCCGCCTTCGGCTGAGGCTTGACACTGACGATTTCATAGCCGTATTTCTCAGCGGCCTCACGCTCAAGAATAAGGGCGCGGTTGAGATGCTCACAGCACTGTGCGGCAAGATATATTCCCTTCTCGCAAAGGATCGGATAGATCGCCCCAAAGGCAGCACGGGCGGCGTCAAGACTTGAGCCGTGCCCGATGGTTTCTCCGATCATTTCGCTGGAGGAGCAGCCTACCACAAAAAGATCTCCGCGGCGCAACCCGGCCGCGTCGAGCAGCTCACGCACGGCCTGCGCGGCCTGTGCGGCAATTTCTTCGTACATCAGGATTCCTTCCTTTCTTTACGGTGAATTCGCTCACTGATGGCAAGCGAAATCGATTCGGTAATATCGGCAAAGCCTTTCCAGGTATAGCCGGCAAAAACGAGGCCGACCGTGATATCGACGATCCATATGAATTCCACCGAGGGCAAAAGGATGTCGTAAAGAACACCGGAAACACCCGAAAGAATCGCCAGCACCAGCCACACGGTAAGCGTATGCCCGACCTCCTCGCGGAGATCACGGCTGATTTCCCGGCAGAATCTGCCGATCAGCCAAAACAGACCGACCATTGCTGCGATAAAGGTGATTTGCTCAGCCGCCGTCGCAACACACATCAGCTGATAGCGGGTATAGGCTTCTGCCTTTTTATAGACGAGCGCCGGATAAAACGAGCCGTGAAAATAGCGCTCACACCAGGTTGCAAAGCCGCTCGCCGAACCCCACAAGCCAAGCAGGGCGAGCGGAATCTGCCATCCGTCCGCACACCTCCGCAGGGCAAGCACGGCAAATACGAAGAGAAGAACTGACACGAGGTCGGGAATGACGTTGAGCTCCTCTATGTAAAAATCGACCGAAAACAGTGCACCAAGCGTACAGATGAGAAGCGCAAGCTTACTGTAGCGGCGCGTAAAGAGCCCTTCGTCAATCAACACGTCGATGGAATAGCGGTCGGTCAGGCACCGAATCATTTCCGCATCCCCGTATAAACGGTGTGTCAGACGAAGCATACGAATCAGCCAGATAAGGCCGATCAAGGCCAGGAGGCAGAAGGACAGGAAGACAAACAAGCCCCGGAATTCGTAAATATCGCGGTCGAAATTGGTGACATTTCCACTATGCTCAAAGGCAGAGAGTGCGGTCATTTCGGGAAGCGTGGTCAACGCTGCCCGCCAAAGGATAAACGCAGTCGTTCCGCCGCGAAGCACCTCGGGCAGAGAGCGAGTGCGGCGAATTCTCCCGCCCCGTCCGCGTGAGATAAGATCGTATCGGCGGAGATCGCCGTCCTGCGAAATTACGCCAAACAGGCCGTCAAAGAAGTTTCTCCACGCAGGGAGCGCATAGATCAAATCAAGCACAGCGAACACGAAGGTGAAGAGAAGCTGCATCGTCGGCTGTTCATCCCTTGAAGCAACCGTAACGAGGAAAAAGAGCGACGCTACCTTGAACGCATCGATCATTGCCATCCGGAGAAATCCCGACCTTGCCTCGGCAAGATACGGATGCAGATCGGCAACATAATACAGAGCCGCCCAAAGCAACAGATAACCGAATGCATCGGGCAGAAAATCAATAATGGCAACGCAGGGATTGGCAAAGAAAAGTGCGGCCAGCCCTATCAGGCCGAGTCTGAGATGTCGCGGGGGATGCGGGGTACGGACCATACGGCGGCCTCCTTTCGTATGCGGTCTTCGGTTTATTTTTTCTTTTTCTTTTTTCGGTGATGCTTCGGCTTGGTTGCGGCAGGGCCGAGCGCGGCACGATAACGTGCCCGCTTATCTCTGGCGTATGCGGCGGCTTCATCAGCCGCTTTCTGCTCCTTCTCTGCCGCTCTTGCGCGCATTGCATTGACAAAGGCAAAGCGGGAGGGCTTCTGCGCCATATCCTCGTCGCCTTCAAGACAGATCCACATATAGCAACGAAAGAAAAGAAGCAAGCAGGAAAGCGTCCAAATGAGAAAGAGGAGAAAAGCCATCAGGTAAAGCGTGCCCGCATAGCTGTCCCCCAGCTGCACGGGAAGCGCTCTGATTCCCTCAAGCAGGCCATAGGCGGCCGTCAGCACCAGATTCAGCCGCGCACCGCGGGCAAGCTTCGGCAGCTCGGTATCAACGGCAATCGTATATACGGCAAGCAGCAGACAGACGTGAAAAAGCAAAACAAAGAGAAGCAATGCCGATTCAAGCGGGTGCTCGAGTGCGCTGACCGATTCGGGCAGCGATACGCCGAGCAGACCGCAGAGCGCAATTCCGCTCTGCGCAAGAGAAATCAACACGAGCGGGATGGCGGTCAGGCGGGAATACGCAAAGAATCGGTTATGGCGGCTCAGCTTCTGCATAGCCGTCAAAAGAATCGCATAGCCTGCCAGACGGAAAAACGAACGGTACAGATTAATGGAGAGGAGCTGTGCGACAAGATAGCCGAAAAATAACAGTCCAAAGCCCATATTCTCTTCCCTCCTTCAAGCCGTCTGACTTCATTCGTCCTGACCTGCGCCGCCTGCCGAGGCGCCGCAGCACTTTTTGTATTTCTTTCCGCTGCCGCAAGGACAGGGATCGTTTCTGCCTACCTTAGGCGCCGCCTTTACAGGTGCGCCTGCCACATTACCGGCGGCACGCCCTGCGGACGCGGGACGGCGGGGCTGCATCTGTCCGCCGGCAAAGCCCTCAACCAGGGGCTTTGCGACCTCCACGCGGGTAACCGGCTCCACACGCGGGAAAATACTCAGAAGAGTGCGCACCGTCGATTCGCGAATCTCGGCCACCATCGCGTCGAACAGGTCGGCGCCGAGCAGACGGTATTCGTTGACCGGGTCGCGCTGGGCATAGGCCTGCAGACCGATACTGCCCTTGAGATCGTCCATCTCATCGATATGCTGCATCCACTGCGTGTCAACGTTGCGCAGAAGAACGGCACGCTCGATTTCACGGAACTTTTCCTCGCCAAAGAGCTCTTCCTTGCTGTGGTAGAGCTTCATTGCACGCTCAAGCAGAAGCGTGCGGATATCCTCGGCACGAAGCTTTTTCAGCTCTTCCTCGGTATAATTGAATTCGTCCTTATTGCAGAGCAGACCTGCAAATTGCTCGCGCAGATGGGCAAAATCCCACTCGGTATGGTTCTCTGCCGAGCAAGC
Organism: Eubacteriales bacterium; assembly: GCA_045597265.1. Taxonomy (GTDB): domain Bacteria; phylum Bacillota; class Clostridia; order Oscillospirales; family CAG-272; genus SIG693. The sequence goes on from JAZODX010000204.1 coordinate 23,890, forward strand.
CGCACTGACCGCCTCGTCAACGGTTTCGGTGATCATGGCCTGAATACTGTCGGTAATATTCTGTCCCTCAAGCACGGTCTGGCGCTGGCCGTAAATGATCGTACGCTGCTGGTTCATCACGTCGTCGTAGGTCAGCACGTACTTACGGCGCTTGAAGTTCTGATCCTCAATCCGTTTCTGTGCCGATTCGATCGAGCCCGAGAGAATCTTTGCGTCAATCGGGGTATCCTCGTCGAGGCCGAGACGCTCAACCATGCCGGTGATGCGCTCAGTACCGAAGAGTCGAAGCAGATCGTCCTCAAAGGATAGGTAGAAGCGCGATTCGCCGGGGTCACCCTGACGTCCCGAACGACCGCGCAGCTGGTTGTCGATACGACGGCTTTCGTGACGCTCGGTACCGAGGATAAAGAGGCCGCCGGCCGCGCGAACCTGCTCGGCTTCGGGTGCAATCTCTTCCTTGAATTTGCGATAGAGCTCGGCGAAGGTGGAACGGGCGGCAAGAATTTTCTCTTCCTCGGTCACGGCGGAACCGGTTGCCTGTGCGATCAGCTCCTCCTCGAACCCCTGACGGCGCATTTCGTTCTTAGCCAAAAATTCGGGATTACCGCCGAGCATAATATCGGTACCGCGTCCTGCCATGTTGGTGGAAATGGTGACCGCGCCAAGCTTACCTGCCTGCGCAACGATCTCGGCCTCGCGCTCGTGGTACTTGGCGTTGAGCACGGTGTGCGGGATACCGTTCATTTTGAGCAACTTTGAGAGCAGCTCGGATTTATCGATCGATACGGTACCGACGAGGACGGGCTGTCCCTTCTCGTGGCAGGCCTTAACCTGTGCAACGATGGCACGGTACTTCCCCTGCAGCGTGCGGTAAACGGCATCGGGATGATCGATGCGGATCATCGGGCGGTTGGTGGGCACCTCGACGACGTCAAGTGCATAAATCTCGCGGAACTCGTTGTCCTCGGTCAGCGCCGTACCCGTCATACCCGACAGCTTGCGGTAGAGGCGGAAATAATTCTGGAAGGTGATGGTTGCAAGCGTGCGGTTCTCCTTCTCAATATTGACCTTTTCCTTTGCCTCGATGGCCTGATGAAGACCGTCTGAATAACGGCGGCCGGGCATCAGGCGGCCGGTGAAGGCATCGACGATGATAACGCTGCCGTCCTTAACGACGTAATCAACGTCCAGTTTCATCGTACCGTGCGCCTTGAGGGCCTGGGTGATATGATGCGATACCAGCGTATTCTCGGCATCGGCCAAATTGTCGAGCCCGAAAAATTCCTCGGCCTTTGCCACGCCCGCAGGCGTCAGCGTTGCCGTCTTGGCCTTCTCATCAACGATATAATCACCCTCGATGCTGTCCTGCTCCTCTTTATCGTCAAGCTCCTTGACAACCGTCTTGCGGAGCTTGCGGACGAAGGCATCGGCGCGGTCGTAGAGATCGTTCGACTTCTCACCCTCACCCGAGATAATCAGCGGCGTACGCGCCTCGTCAATCAAAATCGAGTCTACCTCGTCGACGATGGCAAAATGGTGTCCGCGCTGAACCATACGCTCCCGATAGATCACCATGTTATCGCGCAGGTAGTCAAAGCCGAACTCGTTGTTGGTACCGTAGGTGATGTCTGCGGCGTAGGCTTCCTTCTTCTCG
>JAZODX010000205.1:0-5400 GCA_045597265.1 Eubacteriales bacterium
GCAGGCAGCTCGGAATTCTGATAGGCCTTAGCCTGGTTGATGAGCGTCTCGGCAAGCTGACGTGCCGTTTCAACCTCCTTGAAGGCCTCGATAACCGAAGCGTTCGGAGGCTCACTGTCCTGAATCTTGACGTCGGTCAACATCAGGCCGATATCGTATTGCTCAAGCTCGGCCGTCACAAGCTCCTTGACACGGCTCTGTATCTCACTCTTGCCGGTCGTCAGAACCTTATCCACCTCGGTTGAGCCGATGACGTTGCGGATCTGGCTCTGCACGAGGTTGGTCAGAATTTCGTCGGGCACTGCGGAAGCGAAGAGATATTTTTCGGGATCCGAAATCTTGTACTCCACGAAAAAGTCTACGTTGACGATGTTGAAGTCTCCGGTGATCATCTTCGATTCGGCTTCGATAAATTCCCCGCTGTCGGGGCGGTAGCCGAGATAAATTTTCTGGAAAACATTGACGTCTACCTTATGTACCTGCTGGATGAGCGGAATCTTAAAATGCATTCCGGCACCCGTTACGTTGGTCACGCGGCCAAAGGTTGTGACGACGGCTTCCTGCTTATCGTCAACGGTATACCAGCATCCGCCCGCAATGAGCAGAACGAGAATTACCGCCACGGCAGCCAGGAGAAGCTTTCCAAGCTTTGCCGGGCTGATTTTTTTCATCGGTCGACGGGTTTTATCGACATATGGAGGGGTATTGTTCATCAAATAAACCACCTTTCTTTGGGATGAGATTATGATACCACATTTTTCCCCTCGATGCAAGGGCGATCTCGGACGATTTCGGACGATAACGAACAAGTTTGGCGCAGTTTTGAAAAAAAAACGGCTTCCCTCTTTATTTTTTGCGCAATATATGATATAATACTATGATGAATACATATGCCATACGGCAGAACGGAGCAAAACGGAAATTATGTGTGGATTTGTCGGCTTCAGCGGCGTGATTGACCGCAGAGAGCAGATCATGAACAATATGATGGCACGCATCGTGCATCGCGGTCCCGACATGGGCGACGCGTATTTTGATGGGGATATTGCGCTCGGCTTCAGACGGCTGAGCATTATTGACCTCTCTCCGCAGGGCTGTCAGCCGATGGAAAACGAGGACGGCTCCGTCGTGATCGTCTTCAACGGTGAAATCTATAATTTCCGGTCGCTTCGCGAAGAGCTGATCGCGGCAGGCCACACCTTCCGCACCGGAACAGATACCGAGGTGGTCGTCCACGGCTACGAGGAATTCGGCGGAGACGGACTCGTTCGCCGTTTGCGCGGTATGTTCGCCTTCGTGATCTGGGATAAGCAGAACCGCCGCCTCTTCGGTGCGCGCGACCATTTTGGCATCAAGCCCTTTTATTACGGCTATCTGACCGACGGCAATCTCCTCTTCGGCTCGGAAATCAAAAGCTTTCTTGAGCATCCCGATTTCACCCCTGCCGTCAACCGTGACGCCCTCCGCCCCTATCTGACTTTTCAGTATTCCTCGGGCAACGAAACCTTTTTCCGCGGTGTCTATAAGCTTCCGCCCGCACACTGCTTTACCTGGACACCGGGCAGCGAGCTGCAGCTCGAGCGCTACTGGGACATTGATTTTTCGGCGGAAGAGGGCACGCTTGACGAGTACGTGGAGCGGCTGGACGCCTGTATCCACGAATCGGTTGCCGCACATCGGATCAGCGACGTTCCTGTTGGTTCCTTCCTCTCGGGCGGCGTTGATTCAAGCTATATTACCGCCGTACTGATGCCCGATGACACCTTTTCGGTTGGCTTTGCCGTTGATCGCTTCAATGAAACCGACGAGGCGGCAGAGCTCTCCGCACGTCTCGGCGTCAAAAACTTCAAAAAAATGCTGACGGCCGAAGAATGCTTCTCTGCATTCCCGACCATCCAGTATCATATGGATGAACCGCAGGCCAATCTGTCCTCGGTCCCTCTTTACTTCCTCGCGGGCCTTGCGCGCGAGCACGTCACCGTCGTCCTCTCGGGCGAGGGAGCGGATGAAATATTTGCGGGCTACGAATGGTACGATGAAACCCCTCTCATGCGCAAATACAAAAAGCTGCCCGCCCCCATTCGCCGCGCGGCAGGTGCGATCGCCAAGCGTCTCCCCTACTTCAAGGGACACGATTTTCTCATCAAATCGACCGGACGCCCTGAGGACTGGTTCATCGGTCAGGCGCTTGTCTTCCCCGAAAAGGAAGCCCTCTCGGTTCTCCGTGAGGATTGCCGCGGCGGGAAATCACCGAGTGAGATTACCCGCCCCATCTACGACAAGGTGAAGGGCAAGGATGAACTGACCAAAAAGCAATATCTTGACCTTTGTCTCTGGCTGCCGGGTGATATTCTCCTCAAGGCCGACAAGATGAGCATGGCGCATTCGCTTGAGCTTCGCGTTCCCTTCCTGGACCGCGATGTCATGGCTCTGGCGCAGACCATCCCGCCCCGTTACCGCATCAACGAAAAGGGCACGAAATACGTTCTGCGCAAGGCGGCCAACCGCACGCTGCCCGATGAATGGGCCACCCGCCCGAAGAAGGGCTTCCCCGTGCCCATGCGCTTCTGGCTTCGTGAGGAGCGCTGGTATACGCTGGTACGCGAAGCCTTTACCGCGGAATACGCGGGAGAATTCTTCGACGTCGGGGCAATCTGCCGTCTGCTTGACGAGCATTATGCCGGCAAGGCAAACAACGGCCGCAAAATCTGGGTTATCTATACCTTCCTCGTCTGGTACAAGTGCTTCTTCGTCGACTTCGTGCGCGGCGGCACCACCCCGGCAGAGGACTGAAATTTGAAAAAACGAAGGACATTGGCATGAAAGAAAACAATACTCTGCACCAGATTCACCTGCTTCCCGTTCTCCTTGGCGGAGACCTGAACTGCTATAGCGTGGCCCGCGCCTTTTATGAAGCGTGCGGTGCCGTCTCACAGGCCTTTGGCCGCTATCCGCTCGGACAGACGCAGCATTCGCACTTCCTTCGCTTTACGTCCGTCCCGAATCTGGATAATCCCGATATTATGGTTGAGGTCCTCGTTGACTTTGCCAAAGCTCACCCCGACGAGCCGCTGATCGTTCTCGGCTGTACCGACGATTACGCCTCGCTGCTGATCTCCCGCAAGGCCGACCTTGAGCCTTACTATATCGTCCCCTACATCGATGCCGATCTGCGTGACCGCCTGGTCAGCAAGGCCGATTTTTACGCCCTCTGCGAGGAATACGGCATCCCCTATCCCAAGACCTGCGTGCTGACCGAAGCCTTCTCCCCCGCCGATCTTGCGCCCGATGCGCTGGGCTTTGCCTATCCCGTCATCGTCAAGCCCTCCTCGAGTATTGACTATTGGAAGCATCCCTTTGACGGAATGAAAAAGGTTTACGTTGCCGATACCCCCGCCGAGGCCGAGAAAATCATCCGCGAGATCTACGCCGCAGGCTATCCCGAACGGATGATCGTCCAGGATCGCATACCGGGGGACGATTCCAGAATGCACGTCCTGACCGCCTACTCGGATAAGGATGGGCGGGTGAAAATGACCTGCCTCGGCCACGTGCTCCTCGAGGAGCACACCCCGAAGGGCTTAGGCAATCACTGCGCCATTATGACCGAAGAGAATCGGGCGCTGACCGATCGCTTCCGCGCTCTGCTTAACGATCTCGGCTACCGCGGTTTCTCGAATTTCGACATCAAATACGACGAGCGCGACGGCTCTCTGCGCGCCTTTGAGATCAATCTCCGCCAAGGGAGAAGCAATCACTACATCACCTCGGCCGGCATCAATATTGCCGAGCTGCTTATCCGCGATTACTTTACCGAGCAGCCGCTGGCTGATATCGACTGCAAAAACGAGCATCTCTGGCACTGCGTTCCGTGGGGCGTTGTCAAGCAATACGTCAAGGACGAAGAAATCCGCGCAAGGGCAAAGGCACTGCGCCGCGCGGGAAAAGCCACCTCGGCGCTCTGGTGCCCGGCCGATCTGCGCGCCAATCCCCGCCGCACAGTTTGGGTGATTCGCCATCTGCTCGGTCATTATGCAAAATTCAAAAAATACTGCAAGTAAGGAGGTGGCCGACACGGCTGCCGCAAGCAAGAAATTAGGAATTCTCGGCGGACTCGGGCCCATGTCCTCGGTTTATTTCTACGAGCTTCTGACCCTACACACCGATGCACGCCGCGATCAGGATCACCTTGATCTCATTCTCTCAAGCGGTGCGACAACCCCCGATCGAACCGCCTTTATTTTGGGACAGTCATCCGACAGCCCCCTGCCTCGCATGATCGCCGATGCCAAGGCCTTGATTGCCGCAGGTGCCGATCTGATTGCCATTCCCTGCAATACGGCGCATTATTTTTACGATGCGCTCGCGGACGCAGTCCCGGTTCCCGTGATCAACATTCTCCGCGAGACGGTAAACACGCTTGCACGGCGCGGAATCCGCAAAATCGGCGTGCTTGCAACGGCAGGCACGGTAGAATCCGGCGCATATCACCACGTCTGTACGCAGGCAGGGGTGGAATGCCTCGTTCCGGATGCCGAAGGACAGGCAATTCTCAACCGAATTATTTACGAAGAGATCAAGCAGGGACGCCCTGTCGATATGGACGCCTTTTTCGCCGTTTCGGCCGCTTTGCTGGACGCAGGCTGTGAGCGTCTGGTGCTCGGCTGTACCGAGTTATCTCTGCTCAAGCGGGACGAGGGCTTGAGCGTCCCCTATTTTGATTCGCTTGATGCGCTGGCCTATCGCTCCATTCTCGCGTGCGGAAAGCGCCCCGTCGGCTTTGCTGCCGATTTTACGGAGGAAGAGGAATGATTGCACTCTCCGCGCTTCTCTCAGCGCTCACGCCCGAGTTGATGCCCACGCTTCCCGCCATGGATGAAGCTACCCTTGCCCGACAGATCGATACCCTTTCCCCCGACTCCCGCAAGGTAGGGGCTGACTCGGTTTTTGTCTGCATCAAGGGGGCGGTAACCGACGGGCACGCCTTTGCGGCCAAGGCCTATATGCAGGGCTGCCGCATTTTCGTGGCCGAACGTGAGCTCGGACTTCCCGAGGACGCACTCGTGCTTCGCGTTACCGACAGCAGGACCGCACTCGCGCTCCTCTCTGCCGCCTTCTACCGCTATCCCGGTAAGGAGCTTACCCTGATCGGCATCACCGGAACCAAGGGCAAGACCACCACTGCCCTGCTCATTCGCCATATGCTTGAGCAGAACGGCATTCCGACCGGATATATCGGCTCGAACGGCGTACGCTTCTGTGACCATTTTTATCCGACCGTCAACACGACGCCCGAGAGCTGCGATCTGCAGTATTATCTGCGTAAAATGGCAGATACGGGCGTAAAATACGTTGCAATCGAGGTTTCCTCGCAGGCGCTCTATCTGCGCCGCACTTATG
>JAZODX010000206.1:0-4717 GCA_045597265.1 Eubacteriales bacterium
CGCAGTGCGGAGTTCGGCTTCTTCGGCGTGGTCGTCGAAACTTTGGTGCAGACGCCTCTCTTTTGGGGAGCGCTGATGTCAGTGGGAACGTTGTGCAGGGTGTTGAAGCCCTTCTGAAGCACGGGGGCTTTGGACTTGTACGCCTTGTCGCTGCGGCCCTGCTTAACCAGCTGGTTAAAAGTAGGCATGTTTTTCCTCCTTTTCTGTGATTTTCGTTTGTTTATATACCACCGTCGGCTTTCGTCGACGAAAGGTAACGGAAGCAATTCGATTTTCCGGATTTGCGCATAGCAATATCGTCCCGTAAAATCGCTATTCTATATTATAGCACCGCGCCGTTATTCTGTCAAGAAATAAATTTTTCATTCCCAAAATTCTCCCTTTTGCCCAAACGTAATACCATTTCGCTATAGTATTTGCCATATTTTTTGCTATTATGCAAAAAAAGAGGGCATTTTTCCACGCGAAGCCAAAAACGGAGTATCGCCCCACAGGGACGATACTCCGTTTGGCATTACGGTTTTGCGAACAATCAGTCACCCGCAGCCGGCGTCTGCGTTTCCTCTTCCGCTTCGGTATAAGCGGCAGGCTCAACGTCAATCGCACGGTAGGTGGCAAGTCCCGTACCGGCAGGAATGAGTTTACCGATGATTACGTTTTCCTTCAGGCCGCGCAGATGGTCAACCTTACCCTTGATCGCGGCTTCGGTGAGCACCTTGGTGGTTTCCTGGAAGGAAGCGGCAGACATGAAGGACTCAGTCTGAAGTGCCGCCTTGGTGATACCCAGCAGAACCGGATCGGCAGTTGCAAGAAGCAGATCGCGCTCACCTGCGTCGATGCGCGCCTGGATGCGATTGTTCTCTTCCTCAAGCTCGGTCACGTCGATGACGGAGCCGGTCAGCAGATCGGTGTCACCCGCCTCGTCAACGCGAACCTTACGGGTCATCTGACGGGCAATGATCTCGATATGCTTATCGTTGATTTCAACCGACTGCGTGCGGTAAACACGCTGTACTTCCTTGATAATATAGTCGTAAACAGCGTCAAGGCCATTGATGGCAAGCAGATCTGCGGGGCTGATATCGCCCTCGGTCAGTGCCTGGCCGCGGCCGATGCGCTGACCCTCCTCAACCAGCATACGCATACCGTAAGGAATCTGATACTTGACCTCTTCCCCGGTCTCCTCGCTGGTGAGAACGACCTCGTGAACACGCTTGACATCGTAGATGTGAACGATACCGCTGTGTGCCGAAACGACTGCGGTCTTCTTGGGACGGCGTGCCTCGAAGATTTCTTCGACGCGGGGCAGACCCTGGGTGATATTCGCACCTGCAATACCACCGGTGTGGAAGGTACGCATCGTCAGCTGAGTACCCGGCTCACCGATCGACTGTGCAGCGATGATACCGACGGCCTCGCCCTCGTTTACGCGCTTGCCGGTTGCAAGGTCAGCACCGTAGCAATGTGCGCAGATACCGTGCTTGGCATGGCACTGCAGAAGGGTACGGATATAAACCTTCTCGATACCTGCCTCGGTGATCTTCTTGACCTCCGCTTCGCCGAGCATCGTATCGTCCTCTGCGATAACCGAACCGTCACGCGGGTCGATAACGGGACCGATGGTGTAACGGCCAAGGATTCTGTCCTTGAGCGGCTCGATTACGTCGTCGCCGTCGTAGATTGCACTAACCCATGCGCCCTTCGTCGTATCGCACTTGTCCTCGCGAACGATGACCTCCTGCGAAACGTCGACCAAACGGCGGGTGAGGTAACCCGAGTCTGCCGTACGGAGTGCGGTATCGGACAGTGACTTACGCGATCCGCGGGCACCGATGAAGTACTCGAGGATATTCAGACCTTCGCGGAAGTTCGACTTAATGGGAAGCTCCATGGTTTTACCGCTCGTTGCAAACATCAGACCGCGCATACCGGCAAGCTGACGCATTTGGGCAATCGAACCACGGGCACCCGAGTCAGCCATGATCTTGATCGGGTTATGCTTATCGAAGGCGTTCTGCAGGGCGGCGGTAACGTCGTCGGTCGTCTGGTTCCAGACGCGAACGACGCTCTGATAGCGCTCGTCCTCAGAGAGCTCACCGCGCTGGAAGTGGCGGGTAATGCTGTCGACCTTCTTCTGGGCCTCTGCAATATACGCCTGCTTCTCGGGCGGAATGGTCATATCGTAAACCGAGATTGAGAGAGACGCGCGGGTGGAATACTTGTATCCCATCTCCTTGATCGCGTCAAGCATATTGGCGCAAACTGCGGCGCCGTGCTTCTTGATGCAGCGGTCAACGATGTTCTTGAGTTCCTTCTTCTTGGTGACGAACATGATCTCCAGATCAAATTCCTTTTCCGGATCACTGCGGTCAACAAAGCCGAGATCCTGCGGAAGGGGAGCGTTGAAGATCAGGCGGCCGAGCGTCGCATCAATAATTTTGCTCTTCTCTACCCCGTCAACCGTCTTGGTGACGCGAATCTTAATCGGTGCATGGAGACCGAGCTGCTTATTCTCATAAGCCATCATGGCCTCGTTGAAGTCACGGTATACGTTTCCTTCACCCGGCTCGCCTTCCTTGAGCATGGTCAGGTAATAAGAGCCGAGAATCATATCCTGCGAGGGAACGGCAACGGCAGTACCGTCGGCCGGTTTAAGCAGGTTATTGGCGGAAAGCATAAGGAAGCGTGCCTCAGCCTGGGCTTCGGCAGAAAGCGGGACGTGAACCGGCATCTGGTCGCCGTCAAAGTCGGCGTTGAATGCGGTACATACCAGCGGATGCAGCTTGATGGCACGTCCTTCAACCAGAACGGGCTCGAAGGCCTGAATCGAAAGACGGTGCAGGGTCGGTGCACGGTTCAGAAGAACCGGATGCTCCTTGATCACGTTTTCCAGTGCATCCCAGACCTCGGGATTAACCTTCTCAACCTTCTTCTTGGCCTCCTTGATGTTCGAGGCCTTCTGCATCTCAACCAGGCGCTTCATGACGAAGGGCTTGAAGAGCTCAAGTGCCATTTCCTTCGGCAGACCGCACTGATAAATCTTGAGATTAGGGCCGACGACGATAACCGAACGGCCGGAGTAGTCAACGCGCTTACCGAGCAGGTTCTGACGGAAGCGGCCCTGCTTACCGCGCAGCATCTCGGAGAGGGACTTGAGCGGACGGTTGTTGGGACCGGTGACCGGCTTGCCGCGACGGCCGTTATCGATGAGGGCATCGACGGCCTCCTGCAGCATACGCTTCTCGTTGCGGATAATGATGTTGGGGGCACGCAGCTCCATCAGCTTCTTGAGACGGTTGTTACGGTTGATAACGCGGCGATAAAGATCGTTGAGGTCGGAGGAGGCGAAACGGCCGCCATCCAGCTGAACCATCGGACGGATCTCGGGCGGAATAACCGGAACAACGTCAAGAATCATCCACTCAGGACGGTTGCCCGAGCGGCGGAAGGACTCGATTACCTCAAGACGCTTGATGATACGGGTCTTTTTCTGTCCCGAAGCCGAACGAAGCTCGGTCTTGAGCTGCTCAGCCAGCGCCTCGATATCAATTTCGCGGAGAAGCTCACGAATTGCCTCCGCGCCCATGCCGACGCGGAAATCGTTCTCATACTTCTCGTAATATGCGCGATACTCGGTATCCTTGAGCAGCTGTCCCTTTGCCAGCGGCGTGCTGCCGGGATCAAGGACGATATACTGGGCAAAGTAAAGCACACGCTCAAGCTGCTTGGGCGAAATATCCAGAACCAGACCCATACGGGAGGGGATGGCACGGAAATACCAGATATGCGACACAGGAGCGGCGAGCTCGATATGGCCCATACGCTCACGGCGGACCTTTTTGGTGGTTACTTCGACACCGCACTTCTCACAGACCTTGCCCTTATAGCGAACGCGCTTGTACTTTCCGCAAAGGCACTCCCAGTCCTTGGTCGGACCAAAGATGCGCTCACAGAAAAGTCCCTGCGGCTCGGCTTTGAGGGTGCGGTAGTTGATCGTCTCGGGCTTTGTGACCTCACCCGAGGACCACGAACGAATCATCTCAGGAGACGCCAGACCAATTTTTATAGAATCAAATTCGATATGCTCCACAGCAATTCTCCTTGTTCAAATTAATCATAATCAGGCTCGTAATCGTCGGAATCTTCTGCAGAGAAGAAGCCTTCGTCGTCATCTTCGGGGTCCTTTTCGGTGAAGGAATCGTAGATCTCCTCGGTTTCAACCGTCTCACCGACATCCGATTCGGATACGTAGTTCGGCGTTTCAAGCTCGTCATCGCAAAGCGAGGAAAGCTGAATTTCATCGCCGTTCTTATCCAGAACGCGGATATCGAGTGCGAGCGACTGCAGCTCCTTGACCAGAACCTTGAAGGACTCGGGAACGCCGGGCGTGGGGATGTTCTGTCCCTTGACGATAGCCTCGTAAGCCTTCACACGGCCGGTAACGTCGTCCGACTTGACCGTAAGGATCTCCTGCAGCGTGTAGGCTGCGCCGTACGCCTCAAGTGCCCATACCTCCATCTCACCGAAACGCTGACCGCCGAACTGGGCTTTACCGCCGAGAGGCTGCTGAGTTACGAGAGAGTAAGGACCGGTGGAACGTGCGAGGATCTTATCATCAACAAGGTGATGGAGCTTGAGGTAATACATAACACCAACGGTAACTTCGTTGTCAAACTTATCACCGGTACGGCCGTCGTAAAGAACGCTCTTACCTGTT
>JAZODX010000207.1:0-19327 GCA_045597265.1 Eubacteriales bacterium
CTGCCGCCGCCCTCGGCTCCTGCCGCCGCAAGCTGCCCAAGCCCGGCGAGGACGATGCGGTTTACGAAAAGCTGCTGGCGATTTTCAAAAAATACGATATCCGCTATTTCTTCTATATTGGCGGCAACGATTCGATGGATACGGTTGCCAAGCTGAGCGCATATACCAAGGGACACGATTATGAAATGCGGATCGTCGGTGTGCCGAAGACCATTGACAACGATCTGGTCGTGACCGACCATACGCCGGGCTTTGGCTCGGCGGCCAAATATATTGCCGTTACCATGCAGGAGATCATCCGCGACTGTGCCGTTTATACGACGAAGGCGGTTACCATCGTTGAGATTATGGGGCGTGATGCCGGCTGGCTGACCGCATCCTCGGCAATCGGCCGTGTGGTCAACGGAATCGCTCCCGATCTGGTTTATCTGCCCGAGTGCACCTTCAGTCTCGACGAGTTCTTTACCTCGGTCAGAGCCGCACTCGAGAAGCATCCAAACGTCGTCGTTGCCGTTTCGGAGGGGGCACGCTTTGCGGACGGAACCTACGTCGGCGAGGGGACGCAGAGCGGCGCAGTGGACGCCTTTGGCCATAAGTACCTTTCGGGGACGGGCAAGGCACTTGAGCTGGCGGTTAAGGCAGAGCTTGGCTGCAAGGTCCGCTCGGTTGAACTCAACATTTCTCAGCGCTGTGCCGCACACGCCGCATCGGCAACCGACCTGGAAGAGTCGGTCTGCGTCGGACGTGCCGCTGTTAAGCACGCATCCCTTGGTGTGAGCCGCGAGATGATGACCATTGAGCGCGTCTCGACCAAGCCTTATGCGTATACCATCGACCATCACGATATTGATCTGATTGCCAACCGGGTCAAGGCCGTTCCCGCAGAGTTTATCAACGAAGCGGGCAACAACGTCACCGACGAATGCCTGGAATACCTGCTTCCGCTGATTGCGGGAGAGGTCTCTCCCCGTTATGAGGGCGGGCTTCCGGTTCACGTAATCATCGATTGAGAAAAATAAATACGGGGCGCCGCTCGTGCGGCGCCCCGTATTTATTTTTTTACGCGGAAGAAGAGGCGCTTCATTGCGTGGCCGTTGAAGGGGAGGAGCGGGTAGAGATAGGAGCGTTTCCCGTTCACCGTGGAATTGGAGAAGAGAAGCAGAAGACAGCCGATCAGACCGAGGACGAAGCCCCATACGTCAAGGAGTGCGGTGAGGACGAGCAGACCGACCCGCAGAAATTTGAAGGCGTAACTGAGCTCCATGCTTGGTTGGGTGAAGTTTGCAATGGCAACGAAGGCCATATAGACGATTACCTCGGGCAGAAGCCAGCCGATATCGACCGCGAAATCGCCGAGAATCAGTCCGCCGACTACCGAGAGGGAATTGGAGAGCATGCTTGGCGTGTTCATTGAAGCGAGCTTGAGGCCGTCGATGACGAATTCTGTCAGAAGCAGTTGGGCAAAGATGGGGATTCGCGCTTGCTCGGTTGGAATGATGAAGGCCATCCAGTCGGGAAGCCATTCGGGATGACCGACGAAGAGATACCAGAGCGGGGTGAGGAAAAGGGTGACCCAAAAGATAGCGTGACGAAGCAGACGGACGTAACAGCCGGTAAGGGGCGGGAAGTAGTAGTCGCCCGTCTCCTGCAGGAAATCGAAGATCGCGGTGGGAAGGATCATCGCCTCGGGGGAGTTGTCGCAGAGAATGAGCACGCTTCCCTCCAGCAGGGAAGCCGCCGCCGCATCGGGACGCTCGGTACAGCGGATTTTCGGAAAGGGATTGTACCAGCGTGTTTTGATCAGACACTCCGCGAGTGATTGATGGCCGAGGGGGAGCGCATCGGTGTTCAGTGATTTGAGCTTATCCGCCAGATAACTGACGTATGTGGGATCGGCTTTTCCCTCGACGTAGCAGAGTACCACGTCGGTTTGGGATTCGCGGCCGACCGTATGATAGGCCATGGTCAGATGCGGATCGCGGATGCGGCGGCGGATTAGCGCGGTATTGAACACCAGCGTTTCCACGAAGCCGTCCCGCGCGCCGCGCATAACGCGGTCATTTTCGGGCTCCTGCGTGTCACGGGCAGGATAGGTCCGTGCATCAATGACGATGGCTTCGGCGCCGAAGGGAGAGCCGAGTGCGACCGTTGCTCCGCTGAGTACCATCATCACGACCGTGTCAAGCGAATCGCTCACGTCTGCTTCCACGTAGGTCACCTGACGCTCGACAAAATCCCGCGCGCCGTTCTGCCCAAGCCCCTTCAGCGTGGTAAAGGAAAGCAGAAGCTTCTGCATAACGGCGTCCTTGACAAAGCCGTCGATGTAATATAGGGTCAACTCGTCCTGCCCGACGTGCAGGACCTTTTTGATCAGATCAAAGCTTGCATCAATCCGCAGAATGCGGTCAAGCAGCTCCACGTTTCCGATATAATCCGTCCCAAGCTTTTGCATATTTTTCTCCTGCTCAATTAAGTTCAATGAAAAGTATGTCCGCTTTTATCGGAAAATATGCATACGGAAAAGGGTCTGCCGCAGAAAGCGAAGCGGCAGACCCGGGAATATTATGACAGAAATTTCTCGACCGTCCACATTACGGCGGGAATCGAGACAACCGAAAGCAGTGAGGTGAGCCCGACGGTGAGCGCGGCATAGGCCGGCTTGATTGCATAGGTTTCACCAAACATGGTGATGACCGCACCCGAGGGCATCGCGGCCATGATAACGGCGAAGCGGATATACGGCGCGGGACAGCCGAGCAGATGCATAACCGCACAGACGGCGAGGGGAATCAGGATCAGCTTGTGCAGGCTGTGCAGATAAAGCCTGCCCGAGCAGAAGAGCGATTTGAAGGGGAGCGTGGCGAGGAGTGCGCCCGTGATAAACATCGAGATGGGCGTACAGATTGATGCGGTATAGCCGGTAAAGTCCGACAGGAAATCGGGTATGGGCAGACGGGAAAAATAAAAGCCAAGACCCACGGCACAGGGGACGGTGCCGAAATTGAGAAAAATGCTCTTCAGCTTCGGGCGAATATCGGCTCTGCCGCGAGAGAGAATCAAAATTCCCCAGGTCCAGATCAGAATATGAAAACTGATGATATAAAATGCGCCCCAGAAAAGTCCCGTATCCCCGAGAACCGATTCAAGAATCGGAAAGCCGATAAAACCGCAGTTGGTGAAAATCAGGGAAAACTCGGACAGCTTTCGTTCGTCGAGATCGCGAATCGGCCGACAGGCGAGATAGGCGTATACCGCCATAAAGAAATGCAGAAGAAAGCCAAGTCCGAGAATCCGAAACGCGTCGGCGGAGCCCTCGGCGCTGTAGGGCTGGCGGAGAAGCGAATTGATGATGAGTGCGGGCTGGCCGATGCGGATAATCAGACGGGAGAGCCCTTTGGAGAGTGCGTCGTCAATAATGCCGACACGGCGGGCGAGATAGCCAACCGAAAGCAGGAGAAAAAGACAGGCAACCATGCCGATGAGTGCGCGCATGTTCATTTCTCCGCCGACTCTCTTGCCGAAAGCTCGTCCAGCTTTGCGCGGATATTCTGCATATCGGTCAGCATCTCCTCTTTTTTGCGCGGATCGCGCAGAAGAGCCGCCGGATGGTATACTGCCGTGATGAGGAAGCGACCGCGTTCAAACCATTGTCCGTGCTCACGGGTGATACGGAAATCCTCCTTGATCAGGCGCATGGCAGAGATGCGGCCGAGACAAACGATAATTTTGGGATTGATCAGCCTGACCTGCTCGCGCAGATAATCCATGCAGGCATCCTCCTCCTCGGGCAGCGGATCGCGGTTTTTGGGCGGTCTGCATTTGAGAATGTTGGCGATATAGACGTTTTCGCGCGGAATATCCACCGCGAAGAGATATTGGTCAAGCAGCTTTCCCGCACGGCCGACGAAGGGGATCCCCGACAAATCCTCCTGTTCCCCCGGCGCCTCTCCGACGAAGAGCAGATCTGCCCGATTGTTTCCGGTGCCGAAGACACAGTTGGTTCGTGTTTCGTGCAGTGCGCATTTGGTACAGGACCGACAGGCTGCCTCAAGCTTTTCCCATGCTTCCATATGTTTGACTTCCTTTCCTTCGCGGTATGCGTTACGAAAAATATTATACTCCATTTTGCCGCATTCTGCAAGAGGAGAGGGAAAATTTGTGGAACCGTCTGTCCGTATATCCGCTTTTTGTGTGGGTAAACTTGACGAAAAGGGGGGATTTCATGAAAACACCCAGGAAAAGCACGGTTCTTATGATTTGTTATCTGAGCGGCCTTTTGCTTGCGGCCGGCGGGTTTGGGGTTGTATCGGCTTTGCGTGCACAGGATGGCATGCGTGTCGGGGAAGAGGCGCGTGTGCGCGCAATGACAGACGCGGTCGGCAGACTGGAGAGCATGGCCGAAGGCCTTGCGGTGGCGGTGGCGACCGATTTGCCCCTGCCTGCCCTGATTGAATTGCGGCATGATGCCGATCTGGCGGCAGCGGCGCTTGGTCAGATCAGCTTTTCGGGGGAGGGCGGGGCACTTCTTCGGCGATTTGCCGCTTGTACAGCCGAGATCAGCGGCGGCATGGCGGATGATCTTGCCCGCGGGCAATCGCGCGTACCCGATTATGCGCTGCTTGTCCGTCTGCGTGACTGTGCGATTGGGCTGGTGGATCGTGTTCTTCCGGCTGCCGTCAATTCCGTTACCGGGGAAATCGACGACGGGGCGCTTGCCGAACATTTTTCCGCACTCGGCAGACTTTATTATGACGGTGTTGGGTCGGATGTACAGCCGCCGAGCGGTTATCTGATGCTGATGCAGGGCAATCCCTTGCCCGAGGAGGATGCGCGGGAGATCGCGGAGGCAATTGCAGGCAAGAGCGCCCGCCTCTCCCGTACCGCGGCAGAGGGTGAGCCGGCGCGCTATTGCTTCACGGCAGAAAATCTTACCATTACCGTTACCGCTGTCGGCGGACACCTTTTGTCCTTTTTGTATGACCGAACCGTACGTCCGGAAGACGTCGGTGCAGAGACCGCACGGGCGGCCGCGGAGAAAATGATCTTGACCTATGCACCCGAGCCGATGACCTGCTTTGCCGAGGAGACGAAAGAAGGGACCTATATCTTTACCTTTATTCCGATTGAGCGTGATTATTTGCGCCTCAGCGAGCGGGTACTTGTCGGGATCGATGCCGCCTCGGGGCGGCTTAGCCTGTGGGATGCCAACCGCTATTACCGCTATCATACGGGCGCGAGGACCTTCCCTGAGCAAATGCTCTCTCCCGAAACTGCGGCAAATCTGTACGGTAGCTCGACGCCCGCCGAACTTTGCATCACTGTTCGACCCGACGGCAGGGAGATCCTATGTTACCGCATCGGCAAAGGAGATAACGTCATATACGTCAATGCCATTACGGGGAAAACGGAAGAGACCATGTAAATTACCCTGTTTGCCGAAAAAACCACCGTCGATCGCAGAAAATTAGCCTCGACGGTGGTTTTCATGAAATGAAGCATTATTTCAAAAACAAATGAGCCAAACTCACACCCAAAAGACAGCATATAACCGTGAGTAACAGGAACAATGTCAAAAACGGGAGCCTCTTGTGTGTCAGAATACGGTATTCTTCCAAAACGCTGCTGGCGGGAAGACAGTTCAAAAAAATGCAAGGAAAAACAGAAATAAACCAAATCTCATATGTGTACAGAGGAACTAATGAAACCAAAATAATGCAAAAATATGTAGGAGAAAGGGTGGTCAAAGAAAATAACAGTATTTTTGAATCGTCCTTTTCATCTAAGCCGAAATGAATTCGTTTTTGTCCGTACTTGCTTAGTTCCACCATGCTTTTTCGACTGAATTCCATACAAAATCCATATAAAATCAGGAAAATAAAAAGAATGCAAAGAGCTGACACTGATACCTTGAATACACCGATATATATGACAGAGAAAACAGTGATTGAAACAAGAAAAAGGATAATATTCGCTATGGTATGTTTAGGATGTTTCATCATATCAGATTTTTGCTTTCCTTTACAGATTTGTTTATAGTTAAACTGTTTTAGTAGAATATATTACAAACAGATTATATCATAAAATAGTGAATTTGTCTATAGCAGTACGGTGGAGCGCCATCTGACAGATGTGAAATAATATCCCTGTTTTTTTAGCGTTCAGCCCCGAAGACGTGCTTGCGTAGCGTTCGGCATACGTAGGACATGGGAAGACAGAGGGAGAACCAAAGAAGGGAATAGGGGAGAGAGATCTGTCCCCAGAGATTGAGGGGAAGGGAAGAATAGTCCCAAACGCCAAGCCCCAGCCATAGATTGACGATAAGTCCCGCACAAAGCTCTGCCGCCGTGATGATTCCCGCACCCATCAATGCGCGAATGAGCAGTGGGCGGCGGCTGACGGCACACAGGCGGTAATAGAGCAGAAAGCAAACGGCACCCGTCAGGGCCATGCTGACGTGCGACCATCCCCGCCATAATACCTCGAGGGCGTAATAACCCACTCCGCCGATTGCGGCGACAAGAAAGAATTCGGAAAAACGATACCGTAACATTCTCTTCCTCCCGATAAAGATGCTTTGAGTATGGGCAAAATTTATCCGCTTCATACAGGGGAGAAAAATCGTTTTTTCTTGAAAAATCCTATCCCCTTCTTGCATTGTGTTGAATAATCTGCTATAATAAGGGAAAATACTCTCGGAGGAGATACAATGCGAATCCAATTTACCGATGCGGCACTGTATGACAGCGCAAGCGGAGAGTTTTTTTCGGGAAGTATGACGGTTGCCGACGGCAAAATTCTGGCCGTTACCCGAGCCGGGCAGACCGTACCCGCGGCAGATGAAGTGATTTCTCTCGGCGGACGGCTCGTCTCTCCCGGACTGGTTGACGTGCATACCCACGGTCGGGCAGGATATGATTTTACCACGGCCGACGAGGCAGGGATGCGCGCAATGGCCGCGTCCTATGCCGCAAGCGGCGTAACTGCACTGATGCCGACCCTCGCTTCGGCCGCGCCCGAACAAATGCGTACGTCTGTCGGTATGATTGCCGCGCTGCGTGCGCAAGGGAGAGAGGGTGCGAGGTTCCTCGGCGCACATATCGAGGGACGGTATCTTAACCCGGCAAAGCGCGGTGCGCACGCACCGGGGCTTCTTGCTGAGCCGGATCCGGATGAGCTTGAGGAGCTGGTCTTCCGAATGTGCCCGCCGCCGATTCATATTTCGGCCGCCCTTGAGCTGGATCGGGACGGCACCTTCCTTTCCCGTATACAGGCACTCGGCGGAACGGCCGGGCTTGCGCATACGAATGCCACCTTTGATGAAGCCATGCTGGCGCTTTCCCGCGGCGCGGTTTCCTTTACCCATTTGTTCAATACCATGCCCCCCCTCCACCATCGTGAGCCGGGTCCCGTTTGTGCCGCACTGATCACTGACGCTTTTGTCGAGCTGATCTGTGACGGTCTGCATGTCCATCCCGCCATGATCCGTATGGCCTATGCGGCAAAGGCGAGAGGAAAATTCGTGCTGATTACCGATTCGATGGAGGCAACGGGTCAGCCGGACGGCGAATATTCCATTGCCGGAATGCCGGTTACCGTCAGGGACGGTCGTGCCGTGACGCACGACGGTGCGCTGGCAGGCAGCCTGCTCTCCCTGCTTGAGGGAGTTGCCAATCTGATGCGCTTTGCCGATATTCCGTTTGGTGAAGCCTTGCTTTGTGCTACCCGCGCTCCTGCGGATATGATCGGCGTCGATACGATCGGCGATCTTCTGCCGGGGCGTATGGCCGACTTCCTCGTCTTTGACGCGTGTACGGCGAGTACCGATTGCCCCGAGCTTGCGCAGGTATGGATCGGCGGTGAACGGTTCAATTAAGAAATCCTCTGAAAGGATGGGGATCGATTGCGCAAGCAAATTTTCGGTTTTATGTCTGACGCAAGACGCCTTCTTGAACGTCGGCAATGTCGTTTTACTCTGCGCCTGGCATCCTTTTTTCTCATTTTGATTACCCTCGCATGGCGCATTTGCCTTGACCGATGCTTTTCTTTCTTTGACCTCGGTCCATACGCGCCCGTTCCCCCGCGCGCAGAGGCGGTTGCTGCCGCGCGGATGATGATCGATCTGTTTGGGACGATTCTTCTGCTGATGCCGCTTCGGTACGGATTATATACCATTGCCATGGCGGTAGCGACGGGAGAGGGGAGCGCAGAGGCAGGACGGCTTTTTGCCGCTTTTTCCTCGGTCAGAACGCTTCGCCGCGTTTGGCGGTGCTCCGTCCTGATCGTGTGGCGTGCGGCACTCTCGGGTGTGCTCGTTTACCTGAC
The DNA here is from genome assembly GCA_045597265.1 of Eubacteriales bacterium. Lineage (GTDB taxonomy): Bacteria > Bacillota > Clostridia > Oscillospirales > CAG-272 > SIG693. The sequence continues at coordinate 8,323 of JAZODX010000207.1, forward strand.
CTGGCATTGCCTTGCACGGTACGGCGCGGCGCTCCCACAGCCGCTTTCTCTGCTTTTGTGTGCGCTTGCCGCGGCAATCACGCCCCTCCTTCTCTTTCCGCTCGTCGGCACGCATCTGCTCTATCCGCTTCTCATTGCCAATCCGACCATGCGCGTCACCTCGGTTCTGCGCACTGCCGCACACCTGGCGCTCGGTTCGTTCGGCGATACCCTGCTTTTGTGGGGAATGTTTCTTTTTCGCTTTGCGCTTGCCTATGCAACGGGCGGCGTTTTGCTGATTTTCGTTATCCCGTATTTTGTTTTGACCGATACCGTACGTGTCTGCTCACATATGACACGCCGCGGACGGCCGATTACCATATCAACGAAGGAGATCAACCATGTGCAATAAGCCCTTTTATCTTACCACAGCGATTGCGTATGCATCGCAGAAGCCGCATTTCGGCAATACCTATGAGGTGATCCTGTCCGATGCCGTCGCCCGCTGGCGCCGCCAGCAGGGCTACGACGTCTACTTTATGACCGGTACCGACGAGCACGGTCAGAAAATCGAGAACTGTGCCGCCGCTGCGGGCGTTACTCCGCAGACCTACGTGGACGGCGTCGCAGGTGAAATTCGCCGCATCTGGGATCAGATGGGAGCGAGCTACGACAAATTTATCCGTACGACCGACGCCGATCACGTGGAGACGGTACAGAAGGTGTTCCGCCGCTTCCTCGCACAGGGCGATATCTATAAGGGACGCTATGAGGGGTGGTACTGCACGCCCTGTGAGTCCTTCTTTACCGATACGCAGGCTGAGGGCGGAAAGTGCCCTGACTGCGGCCGCCCGGTTGAGCGTGCGCACGAAGAGGCCTATTTCTTCAAAATGAGTAAATACGCCGATTGGCTGCTCGAATATATCGAGGCCAATCCCGGCTTTATCGAGCCCGAATCCCGCAAGAAGGAAATGGTCAACAACTTCCTCCGTGCAGGTCTGCAGGACCTCTGCCTGTCCCGCACCTCCTTTAAGTGGGGTATCGAGATTACCGAGGATCCTCCGCATATTATCTACGTATGGCTGGACGCTCTGCTGAACTATATCACCGGTCTCGGCTATGATCCCGACAAGACCTATGAGGAGCAGTCGGAGCACTTCCGGAAATATTGGCCGGCCGACGTGCATATTATCGGTAAGGATATTCTCCGCTTCCATACCATCTACTGGCCGATTTTCCTCCATGCACTCGGTCTTCCGATGCCCAAAAAGATTTTCGGACATCCGTGGTTCCTCTTCGGTACCGATAAGATGTCCAAGTCCCGCGGCAACGTGATCTATGCCGATGCGCTGGCCGAGAATTTCGGCGTTGACTGCGTCCGCTATTACGCATTGGCAGAAATGCCCTATGCCAACGACGGCTCAATTACCTATGAGAGCGTGATTTCCCGCTATAACACCGATCTCGTCAATACGCTTGGCAACCTGGTCAAGCGTACGCTGGATATGGGTGCGAAGTATTTTGACAGCGTGATCCAGGCGCCCACCGCAGGAGAGGCACTTGACGGTGAGCTGATTGCCGCCGCCGTTGCCGCCTGTGAGAACTCCGCCCGCGCGATGGAGGAGTACCGCGTTGCCGACGCGCTTTCTGCCATCTTCGAGATGCTCCGCCGCGCGAATAAGTACATCGACGAAACCACCCCCTGGACGCTGGCTAAGGACGAGAGCAAGCGCGAGCGCCTGGGCACCGTGCTTTATCATCTGCTTGAGACCATCCGCTGGGGTGCCGTTCTGCTGACTCCCTTTATCCCCGAGGGTGCCGCCGAAATCTTTGCACAGCTCGGCACCGATGCGTGTGACTACGCGACCGTCGGTACGGCTGATCTCTTCTGCGGCATGAAGGCAGGCGAGAAGACGGGGACTTCCCGCGTTCTCTACGCCCGTATTGACGAGGAAAAGAAGCTGGCGGAGATTGCCGCCGCCCGCGCCGCGGCAGAAGCAGCCAAGGCTGCTGCCGAGGCAAAGCCCGAGAAGCCCGAGGGCGTTGCAGCCATCGGCATCGAGGACTTTATGGGCGTTGAGCTCCGTACGGCGAAGGTCATTGCCTGCGAGCCGGTCCCGAAGGCGAAGAAGCTGCTCAAGCTGCAGATCGATCTCGGCTACGAGCAGAGACAGGTGGTATCGGGAATTGCCAAGTGGTATTCGCCCGATCAGCTGATCGGAAAGAAGATTATCGTCGTGGCTAATCTGAAGCCCGCAACCCTCTGCGGTGTCGAGAGCAACGGCATGATCCTTGCCTCCGGTGAGGAGAACGTCCGCGTTGTCTTCCTTGATCCCGAAACGCCGCTCGGCGAACGGGTCAGATAAATGAAGCTGATTGATACCCACGCGCATTACTGCGACAGCTGGTATACGGCACCTGAAACGCCCGAACAGCCTTATGCGGAAATCCTGGATGAGCTGCTCGGCGAGTCGGGGACGCTTGAGGCGATCGTCAACGTAGCAACCACACCGCAGAATGCGGCTGTCTGTATTGCGCAGGCCGGGCGCTGGCCGCGGATGTATACCGCCGTCGGCATTCACCCGACCGACTGTCAGCAGTTTGCCGATCCCGTGGCTGAGCTTGATCGGCTGATCCCCATGCTTGACCGGCGGACGGAAAATAAGATCGTTGCGCTCGGGGAGATCGGGCTTGACTATCATTATCCCGATACCGACCGCGACAAGCAGCGTGCCGTATTTCTCGCGCAGCTTGAACTGGCAGAGAAATACGACCTTCCGGTTATTCTGCACAGCAGAGATGCTACGGGAGACTGCGTGGAGATTATTCGTGCGCATCCCCGCGTGCGCGGTGTCTTTCATGCCTACGGCGGCAGCGTTGAGACGGCAGAGGAGCTGATCCGCCGCGGCTGGATGATCGGGCTTGGCGGCGTGATCACTTTTCCCACGGCCAAACGCATTCGCCGCGTTGCCGCCGCTCTTCCGCTCGACTCGCTGTTGCTCGAAACCGACTGCCCCTATACAACCCCCGAGCCCTGCCGGGGAAAACGCAACCATTCGGGTTATATGATCCGAACGGCAGAAGAATTGGCGATTCTCCAGAATAAGTCAGTTGAGGAAATAATTGTAAAAACTTCGTATAATGCGCGCAAATTTTTTGGAATTTTCTGAATAATTTTGAAAAGTGATTGACAAAAACAAAAAAATTAGGTATACTCTACTGTGGGCAGAAAGTCCCATATGGGATAAAAAATTCAAAGGGAGTGAATGTATGTTTAAGAGACTTCTGGCATCCGTTCTGACGATCGTGATGCTCCTTTCGGTTGTTCCGATGTCCGCAATGGCACTGGGGTACAACGAAGCACAAGATAATAACGGAGTTGTTTGGACTATGTCTTTCGGTATTCCGTATACGTTTACATACGGTGACGAAAGCGGTTTACTGGTCAGTCAGTATCGTGTGAAAGTAGGCACTTTACCGTATGACGCGGTTGATAACTACGGCAATCAGTTTGTTTTCTCCAGTCAAACCTATACTTGGTCGAAAGCAACTTCTTCGACTGTAACGGTTACGCGAATTATTGATGAAAATAATGTAACCTGGGTTAATTTCTCGAATGAAGGCTGGACCTTTATGGATGCAAACGGGGACTTTTTCCTTGGTTCCGGATATTATGCTGCCAAGACGGGAAGACCGATTCCTGCTACCGGCAGAGGTGTTGATAACAATCGCACGTATTACTATAACGCACAGAACAACCAGTGGTCGGTTACTGCAATTTCCACGGGAATCGGCGCAACGAGTAATTATTTGATTGATAATAACAGTGTGACGTGGGTTTGCCAAAATAATGCGTGGCTGTTCTATGCATCGAACAATACCCAGCCTGCAGCCATGTACGGTGCGATCTATAATACCTGGCCGACGTCTGCAAGCGGCTATACTGCGGGCTATCCGAACGGAACAACTTATATCTTTAACCGTGGTGCCTATACATGGACGCTTCAGCAGACCGGAAACGCTCCTATCGGCTCTGCGACCTATTTGAAGGATACCAACGGTTATTACTGGTGCCGCTCGAATAATGAGTGGAAATACAGCTTCGGTGATGAGGGATGGTTCTCGGCATATACCTATTACAGCAAGGTAGGCGTGCTTCCCGTGTCTGCAGTTGCATTAGATGATATGGGCACACCGATCAATGTTTGGTACACCTACAGCAATGGTTCCTGGTATATGGCCGGCGCTGGGGTCGGCGGTACCGGCTCTGGTTTGATTACCGGTGTTAACCCCGCTTACGGCACAAGCAACTACCTGTTGGACAACAATGAGATTGTTTGGCAGTTGCAGAACAGTGTTTGGAAGTTTTTCCATGCAGCAACAAGTGAGTATCTGACGGCAGATGCATATACAGCAAGGGTTGGCTCGTTGCCGATGTTTGCGGTTTACTATGCAAATGGTGCACAGACGTCGATTAGCTTTTATATGGAAAATATGACCTGGGTTCAGATGAATTCCGGCGTGAGCGGTGGTACGACCGGTGGTACGACCGGTGGTACAACTGGTGGCTATTATCCGGTCCTCGGTCAGGTAACTGCCTGCGGTGTTTTGGTCGACCCGAATACTGCACCCTATGGTGTATCGGATATGAAGGGATACAGTTGGACGAAGGACTTCAGTGGACAGTGGGTTTCCACTGGTTCACCCCAGTATAGCGGTGCAAATCGCCCACAGTATCTCAACTCGGACAATATTATTTACGAACTCTACAACAATAAATGGATGCGTACTGCCAAAACCGGTTCGATGAGCGACGTTGTTGCTAATCCGAACGCAGGTACGGGAACGGGTACGGGTACCGGTACCGGTACGGTTACCGGATCCTATAACAACCCGAACCTCGCATACTCGGTTATGGATGCCAATGGTTATACCTGGGTGAAGAACAGTGTAAATATGTGGACCTCGACTGCATCCGGATTTTACGCCAACAGCGGTACGATGCCCCAATATAACGGTCCTGACGGAAGTGTTTGGTATCTGTACAGCAACTACAATACCAACAGCTGGATCCGTAAAATTGTCGGCACTGGAACGGGTACAGGTACGGGTACCAACGATCCTACCACCAGTGGTACGGTTGTTAATGGTTATGTTGCCTACGTGATTAATGGACAGACTTATCAGATTCCCGTGTCGAACGAGATTCTTTCTCCCTTTTCCGTTACTGCACCGAACGGTTACAATTGGGTATGGATTGGCAATCAGTATCAGTTAATGAATACCTCGGGTGAGTTTTATCCGACGATGACTTTCTATGCACTGCCGAGCGGTTATTATTATTCCCCGACGTATGATATGAGCAATCCGTGGCGAATTAGCGGTTATGGTGCATATCAGACCTCGATCATTACCGACGTACAGTTTGAGGATTATCCGTGGCAGACGATGAAGGTTGGCGAAACCTCGCAGATTACCGTTACCACCACGAAGAGTGAAAACGTGACGGATAACGGTCTCAACACCATCCTGATCTACACCTCCTCGGATGAGAGCGTTCTTAAGGTAGACCAGAAGGGTCTTGTTACCGCAGTAGGTGAGGGTAAGGCGGAAATTACGGTTCGTCCCTTCCTTGGTCTGACCTCTACCAGCGTAACGGTTAAGGTTAAGGGCAAGGCAGAAACGCCTGATGTTCCTACCGTTCCTTCCACTCCTTCTACGCCTACCACCCCCTCGACACCTTCCACGCCCGTCATTCCCACCAAGACGGTTGCCGATATCTTTACCGATATCAGCAGTGATCTCTGGTACGTAGACTATATCCAGTATGTCTATGATAATAACCTGTTCAAGGGTATTTCGAATACCGAGTTCTCTCCTGAGGGTGATATGACCCGCGCTATGTTCGTTACCGTTATGTTCCGCCTTGCCGGTGCTGACGAAGCGAAGTACAGAACCAAGGTATTTGATGACGTTAAGGAAGGCGACTGGTATTTTGAAGAGGTTGCATGGGCGGCCTCGGTTGGCCTGTCCAACGGTGTCGGCGCCATTGAAGGCGTTGGCAGCAACTGCTTCAACCCTGAAGAAAAGATCACCCGTGAGCAGGCTTGTACGATGCTGATGCGTTACGCACTTGACGTTGCTAAGGAATCGATCTCCCTTAATTTTGAGACGATCGGCTTTGCGGATGCAGCAGACGTCAGCAGCTGGGCACAGCTTCAGGTTTCCTATTGCGAGCAGTTGGGGCTTCTCGGCGGCAAGCTGATTGAGAACAACAAGTTCTATCCCACCGACAACGCAACCCGCGCAGACGTTGCAACCATTATTGCACGCTACGCAGAAAAGTTTATGAAATAAGAATTGAGGCCGTCCCGAAAGGGACGGCCTTTTTTTGCCTCGCCGGGCATCATAATTAACAAAAAAATCAAAGAAATTTTGAGAAAACTATTTATTTTTCCGGAAAAGTGTGGTATAATATAGACGGAGGATGGGAGGGAAAAGATTCCATTCCTCTCAGAGCCTCCGATACTTCAAGAAAAGGTGGTACTGTTATGAAAATTACGATCGTTGGCAGACAGCTTAATGTCAGAGACGACCAGCGTGACATGGTCGAGAAGAAGCTTGCGAAATTTGACAAGTTCTTCGGCGACGAAGCACTGGCGACAGTCACTTTCAGCCGCAAACGAAACAACAAAAATCTTGAAGTCACGATTACCGAAGGGTCAATGATCTGCCGCGCAGAGGCGGAGGAAGAAACCTTCCAGATTGCGCTTGACCGTACGATGGAAGCCATTGAGCGCCAGCTGCGCAAAAATAAGACCCGTCTCGAGAAAAGACTTCGTTCGGGAGCATTTGTTTCGGATTATCCCGAGGAAGAGGTCGACGAAGAGCCCGAATTCCGCATCCGCACCAAGACCTTCAATTTCAAGCCGATGTCGGTTGAGGAGGCAATTCTGCAGATGAATCTGCTGGGACATCAGTTCTTCGTCTTTATCAACGACGCTACCAACAAAACCAGCGTCGTGTATTGCCGTAAAGACGGTGCATACGGTTTAATCGAGCCGGAAAATTAAATGCCGGTTTCAAGAGGAGCCTCACGAGGCTCCTCTTTTTGCTTTCCCTGCGAACCGAAAATGCAGTAAAAGACTGAGAAAATTGCAAAATAAGCCTTGATTTGAACGAAAAAGTGTGGTATAATGCAAGGGTATATCCACTTTGTCTGGGAAAAGGGCAGGGCGGTGTTGTTTTGCATATGATTTATCATAGAATATATAAAACGGAGTGAAGATAATGAACGCAAAGAAAAGAGTCGGTGTCGTCGGTGCGACCGGTATGGTTGGTCAGCGCTTTTTGACGTTGCTGGAAAATCATCCTTTTTTCGAAGTAACTGCATTGGCAGCGAGTGCACGCTCGGCAGGACGCAGCTATGAAGAAGCAGTGGGCGACCGCTGGAAGCTGAAGACGCCCATGCCCGACTGCTATCGGAAAATGATCGTCCACGATGCGTCGAAGATTGATGAAATGGCAGAGCTGTGCGAGATGGTATTCTGCGCAGTGGATATGAAGAAGGACGAGATCAGGGCCCTTGAAGAGGCTTACGCCAAAGCGGAAATTCCGGTTGTGTCGAACAATTCCGCGCATCGCTGGACGCCCGACGTTCCGATGGTCGTGCCGGAAATCAATCCTGAGCACCTTGCCGTGATCGAAAGCCAGCGCAAGCGTCTCGGTACCAAGCGTGGCTTTATCGCCGTTAAGCCTAACTGCTCGATTCAGAGCTACGTACCGATGCTGACTCCTCTGCTCAAGTTTGAACCGACCGAAATCGTTGCGACCACCTATCAGGCAATTTCGGGCGCCGGCAAGACCTTCCGCGAGTGGCCTGAGATGATCGATAACGTCATCCCGTTCATTGGTGGCGAGGAAGAGAAGAGCGAACAGGAGCCTCTGCGCATCTGGGGCAGCGTGCAGAACGGTGAGATCGTTAAGGCAAAAGCACCCGTGATCACGACCCAGTGTATTCGCGTTCCGGTTACCGACGGGCATACGGCTGCCGTTTTCGTAAAATTTGCAAAGAAGCCGTCCAAGGAAGAGATTCTTGACGCATGGAAAAATTTCCGTGGCCGTCCGCAGGAGCTTAAGCTTCCGCACGCGCCCGAGCAGTTTATTACCTATTTTGAAGAGGATAACCGTCCGCAGGTTAACCTTGACCGTGATATCTACGGCGGAATGGGTGTAACGGCGGGCCGTCTGCGCGAGGATCCCGCAGGACTTTACGACTTCAAGTTCGTCGGCCTCTCGCATAACACGCTTCGCGGCGCGGCGGGCGGCGCAGTTCTGATTGCCGAGCTGCTTTATGCAGAAGGATATTTCGATTGATTGAAATAAAACAGCATACCGATAAAAAGCAAAAACCACAGAAATCATTCTGTGGTTTTTGCGCTGTAACGGGGGACAATTTTCGCCCCGTGCACAAGGGAAACCGATGTGATGAATCCAAATGAGAAATAAGATTTTGATGCTTTTTCTTTGCGTATGATAGAAATGTAAACGCTCGTAGCGGAAATGTCGATGATCGTATATAGACGGTATCACGGATATGCATTATACTTATGGTGTAAGGAGGTACTTATGACGTTGTCTGAAAAACTATATAGCTTGCGCCGCAAACAGGGATTATCTCAGGAAGCTCTTGCCGAGAAACTGGATTGCTCGAGGCAGGTAATTTCAAAATGGGAAAACGGAACGACGACACCTGATGCCGAAATGCTGCAAAAATACAGCGCACTTTTCGGTGTCAGTATAGATTATCTCGTGAAAGAAGAGATTGAAGAACCGACGGGCGTACAGCCTGTCCGGAAGAACGATGGAAATAATAAGCTTCTTGGCATAGTCGGTTTCACGATTTCACTTTTGGGATGCGTTTCGCTGATCTTGTTTGGCGTGATTTCGCTATTTGGTGCCGAAACAGCTGACAAAATTGCACAGTCGTCGATGATCGTCATTGACGGAACGTTTGTCGCTATGTTAGTGTCGGTTTTATTTGTGGTTTTTGGCGCGGTAATCCTGATCAAAACGATGAAGCATAAGTAGGGGGATTCAATGAAAAAGATATCCAATATTTTTGCGATGCTTGCGATTCTGCTCACGAATATGATGTGTATTGTCGTAACAAACATTTGCACAAGCGGATACCATGCGGCTGAACATCATTTGACGAGCGTGCCGTGGGAAGCGGGCTTTTTATTCATTATTCCGTTTGCCATCGGTATCACGGCTTGTTCTCTGGTTGCGTATGTCGCAAAAAAGAAAAGCTGTTGTCATAAAAACGATTAACTGCAATCGGATCGTTCCCGATTCGTTGAGAAGCCTTGCGGCGGCGTGAAAATCTCGGCGTGCAATGCAAAGGAAACACCATAAAGGCATCGTTCCGCGTAAAAAACGTTCGGGGCGTATTGACCGTTTCGCAGAACAATCCCTCAGTCAGCTTTACCCGGCTCCCTTTACACAGGGGAGCCCTTTCTTTCGCCATTTCTTTGGCCTGACATAAAAATTTGGAAAAAGACGAAAAAAATCCGAAAAATTGCTTGACAAGCCAAAAAAGGTATGATACAATATTATACTGCATTATAATTGCTTATTCTGCGCGCATGGGGGAAAGCAATTATTCGTTTCGATATGATTACGTATCGCAAAATCCCTGAAAACCCGGCCGCATCCCCCAAGATTCGGCAGCGCGTCCCCTCGGGACGGCGCGATTATACATTGAATGGAGTGATTGTATTTATGGTCAAACCGCAAAAGCTTGGTACCAATACCAGAATGAGCTTTTCGAAGATTGACGAAGCACTCGAAATGCCCAATCTCATCGAGATCCAGAAGAAATCCTTCCAATGGTTCCTTGATGAAGGTCTGATGGAGGTATTGCGTGACGTCTCTCCGATCACCGATTTTTCGGGCAATCTGTCGATCGACTTCGTGTCGTATTCGATCGATTCCAAGCCGAAATATTCGGTTGAGGAGTGCAAGGAGCGCGACGTGAACTACGCCGCCCCCCTCAAGGTTGACGTGCGGCTTTCCAACAAGTTGACGGGCGAGGTTAAGCAGTCGGAGATCTATATGGGTGATTTCCCGCTGATGACCGACAACGGTACCTTTGTCATCAACGGTGCCGAGCGCGTTATCGTTTCGCAGATCATCCGTTCTCCCGGTATGTACTATGCCAGTGAGATGGACAAGACGGGCAAGCGAACCTATACGGCGCAGGTAATTCCTTATCGCGGCGCATGGCTTGAATACGAGACCGACATCAATGACGTCTTCTATGTGCGTATCGATAAGAACCGTAAGCTTCCGATCACCGTGCTGATCCGCGCGCTCGGCGTGGAATCCCGCGAGGAAATTGCGGCAATGTTCGGTGACGAAAAGAAGCTCAATGTTACGCTGGATAAGGATGAGTGCGAGACGCTGGCGGTGGAGAATAAGTCCTCGATCGGCGACGAAGCGCTGAAGGAGATTTATAAGAAGCTGCGTCCCGGTGAGCCTCCGCTGGTTGAATCGGCACAGATTCTGATCAACAATCTCTTCTTCGATCCCAAGCGTTACGATATTGCTCCCGTCGGACGCTTCAAGTTCGACAAAAAGGTTTCGCTCCCCCGCCGCATCAAGGGACATACACTCTCCCGTGACGTTATCAGTCCTCTGACCGGTGAGGTCCTGTTTGCCGCAGGAACCAAGCTCGATGCCGACGCCGCCGCGCTGATTGAGAAGAACGCGGTCAACGAGGTTTATCTGTCGTTCGAGAACGGCTCCGAGGTTAAGGTGTTTGGCAATAACACCATCGAGCCCGAGCAGATTCTCGGCTTCTCGCTCAAGCCGTTCGGCTGCAGCGAGCGGGTGAAGATTCCCGTACTGCTCGATATTCTTGAGGAGTGCGCAGGCGATCTTGATGCCGTTAAGGAGACCTGCCGCCGCCGTGCTGTCGAGCTCTGCCCCAAGCACATTACCAAGGATGATATTTTTGCATCCA
>JAZODX010000208.1:0-6360 GCA_045597265.1 Eubacteriales bacterium
AACACCGAAACAGCACATTATCCGCTGCCGCATGATGAAGGCAAAAGCAATTCTTGAAAGCGGTGAATATAATCGGATTGAAGAGGTGGCGGGCATGGTGGGGTACGAAGATGCGCTCTACTTTTCCCGGCTCTTCAAGGGATTCTTCGGGGTTCCACCGTCCGGGATAAAATATGAAGGATAGTGTGGGGTCTGCCGAAGGATGCCATTTGTTTTGCATATTTACCGAAATCAGCCATCTCCTCACTTTCAAAAAGATATATTGTACAAAATCAATCTGTTTTGGGATTTAATATGATCTGATTTTTGGTCGAAAAAAATATATAATAAAAAAGAAGATCATCGGCATCCTTGCTTTTCATTTTTGAAAGCTAAAGAAAGAAGGCAGTTTCATGAAATTATTTTCCGCCCGCTTAACCGCTCTTCTGCTTATTTTCCTGTTGCTCACCATGCTTTTTTCCGCCTGCGGCAAAGAAAAGCCCGGTACGGTTACTCCCCCTTCCCGAAGGAAAGCACCGCCCAAGAAAATTACATCAGCCATACGCACTCCCGCTTAGGTACGGGTGTCGGTATCCCCTACAACAACAGTGAGCTGGAAATGACGACTGCCGTCCTTGAGGATATGATGTATCTTTCCTATCAATACATCTACCCGGCACACATTGAAAAGACGATGCAGCTGCGCTTTGCAACCGACGAAAACTCGACGAAAATCCTTCGCACCATGTTTGATTCACTCCGCATCGAGCTTTCCACCGCACTCGATCTCAGCTGTGATTCTCTGCTGCGCACCTTTGGTCAGTTCCGCACCACCGCGTTTGCCTCCAGCTTCAAATCCAGCGAGGAAAAGAATGCAAACTCTCTTGCTAAATACGTTGCCGGCTTTACAACGGGAGAATAACCTGCCTCTATGACAAAAGGCTTCCGAATCCTATAAGGACTCGGAAGCCTTTCTTTTGCTTTGACGCCCTCTTTGCCGCTCCCTTAAACGGTAAGCACGACCTTTCCGATATTCTTGCCCTGATAAAGAATATCATGTGCAGCCTCGGCCTCTGTGATAGGCAGAACTGCGTGAATGGTGGGCTTAACCAGGCCCGCTTCAATTTTGGGATAAACGTCACGCACAATGCCCGCAAGAATCTCTGCCTTAACCTCGGGTGTACGTGAGCGAAGCGTGCTCCCGATGATGCGCACGTTTCGGACATAGATATTTTTTAGATCAATTTCGGTTTTTTGTCCTGCCAATGCCGCAATCATAATCCATCTTGCCCCATGTGTGAGGTAATGTATGCACTTACCCATAATTTCGCCGCCAAGGCAGTCAATTGCAACGTCGACACCGTGCCCGCACGCAAGCTCCTCTTTCAAAACGAGAGTAATATCTTCCTTGGGGGTAACCACCACCCGGTCGGCACCGAGATGTGCAATGGAGCGTGCGATCTCATCGGTCAGAACAGTCGTGATGACGCGTACACCCAAAGCCTTTGCCATCGGAATGATAACACTGGCCAAACCCGATGCACCCGCATTCATCAAAAGGGTATTCCCTTCTTTGATTTTTCCCTCAATAAACAGATTAAGATATGCCGTGGCAAATGCCTCGGGGATTGCTGCAGCTTCAATGATCGAGCAGTTTTTCGGGACAGGCATCAGCATATCGTATTTTACCGCTACATATTCGGCATATCCGCCTCCGCCAAGAAGAGCACAAACCCGATCTCCCTTCCGCCAATTTGACTTTGCTTTTGCTTCCTCGCCAATTTCAACAATCTCTCCCGCGACCTCAAGTCCCATCCATTCGGGACAGCCGGCCGGCGGCGGATAATCGCCCTCTCTTTGCATCAAATCGGCTCTGTTCAGCGCTGCTGCCTCAATTTTAACGATAACCTCATCGTCTTTCATTACCGGATCGGGAACATCGTCCCAGCGCAGACTTCTATCATCATTGACTAAGATTGCCTTCATAAATTACCTCTTCCCATAAAATTCACATTTTGTTAAGCAGTCGTACACCTTCTCTTGGCCGAAAACGCCATCCGTGTTCCACGGCTCATAGGCGTGAGAAAAAAGAATGTTTTCAATTCTCTCGTCCTCTCGAATTCGATCAAGCGTTTCCAAATAAGCTTCGGGTAATTTGAGGGCACAGCGATATTTATCCACACCTGCTCCCTGTAAACCGTCTCCCGAAATCAACGTCCCCGTCCTTCCGTCAAGAACACCGATGGAATCCGCCGTGTGTCCTGCCAATGGATAGGTGGAAATACCTTCGCATAGAACGCAAACCTCGGTGATGACCTCCAGATGCGGAGCAAGTGACAGAAGGCGATGCAATCCACCGGCATGATCGCCGTGTCGATGTGTCAAAACGAGCATCCTGACGTCCTGCAGTGTGCAGCCGATCGCCTCCAACGCGGGCACGATCCGGCAATCCACGTCATCCGCGGTCGAACCGCAATCAACAAGGATTTTGCCCACATCAGCTTCAATACAAAAAACCGAAGTAAATATTTGGTGAAACGGAATCCTGATGCGAAATATCCCGTCACGCTCTTCACAAAGACTCTTCATCATCACGACATTTTTACGATATCTTGCTCCAATCGAACAATACGCCGATCGGGAAATTTTTCTCCTCAGCAAGCCGACGGTAAACCGTACCTGCATCCTCCGGTGAATGAATTTCAAAAATCATATCCTTGAAATTCATCCGTCCGCCCTGCAAAAGCTTCAATACGGCGTCAAGATCATCCGCATCGGTCCAAAGACCCGCAGAGGATTCGGTTTTGGGACGTGCCATGGTGTGCGCTCCGATCAGAGAAATTCCTCTGGCATGTACCTTGCCGTAATAATCAATCTCGAACTTTGAGCTTCTTGTACAACCGAGAAGCGACACTCTTCCCATTGGTTTCATACATTCGAGGGCCTGAATCAAGCCAATGCCAAGACCTGTAACCTCAATGCAAACGTTCACGCCGCCATTACTCAACCGCTTAACCGACTTCGCGAAATCCTCCACAGTAGGATCAAGCGCATAATCAGCACCAAGCTTCAACGCAAGCTCTCGACGTTCCGCAACGGGATCAACCGCAATAACGGGATAGGCACCGGCTGCACGAAGCTCCTGGACAGCAAAAATACCGAGAATGCCCAATCCCATCACAAGCGCCGACTCGCCAATTTCGAGGTGCGTTTTTCGAATTGATGCCAGCGGGAAGGTCGCAATAAAAGCAATTGCGGCCTCCATCGAGGAAACCGAATCGGGAATTTTGAACACCTTGCTCCTCTTCACCGTAATCCGCTTTTTATGCTTTCCCCAGTATACAATCACGCGGTCACCGGGGGAAAGGTCGGTAATGCCGCTGCCTACTTCAATTACGACACCGGCAGCACTGTATCCGACCGTTCTTGGGAAAATCGGCTTTGCGTCTTCAGATTTGCTCGCACCGTTTCTCATTCCGATCAAATTCGCCTTCTCCGTGCCGGAGCTGATGCCGGAGAATTCAAGTTCAACCGTAACCTCGTCTTCGCCGGGCGAAAGATACTCCACGTCTAACAACTCAGCAACGCAGGGTGCAGTGAAAATGATTTACTTAGTATTCATCTTGTTTCCTCCGATATTTCCATTCCGCAAGAACGCAGAATAAGCTTATACAAATTCAACTCGTAGTCATAGGAATAGGGATTTTCCTTGCCTCTGACCAGCTCGGCAAAATTACGAATCATCGCATCGTAACGGTCGTACATATCGCTTTGGCGGGTTTCCCAGGCAGAAACCGAATTTTTCCCCGAGAGAGAGAAATTTTCGTTTGAAATGGTATATTGACCTTCGCCTTTCACCGTAACCTCAATCGGTCTGATCTCTATCGTGCCCTTTTCCCCGCAAATGACAAGCTGTCTTCGCTGAAAACCGCCTCGCTCATTGTCACAGGTCTTGGCAAAGGATACGCCGTTCGAATATTTGAAGACAACCATACCGTAATCATCGGTTGTAAGTCCGTCAATTCCCGTAGAGCAGGAAAGCGGAATCACCTCATCAGGCTCACCTTGGATACGGTAAATCAAATCAATCAGATGACAACCGAGAAAAAAGGTCATGCCTCCCGAGAAGCCTTCAAGCCATTGTCTCAGTGCACAGGAATGCTTGAGGCTCATATGTGCCTCTACCGCAAACACACGGCCAAGCTCACCGTTTTGGACTTTTTGTATTGCCTCTTGGATCATTGGATTGAATCTGTACATATAGCCCATGGAAAAGGCCAGCTTTTTCTGCTTCAGCGTTTCAATCAATCGCTCGAAGTCCTCAAGCACCAAGCCACCCGGCTTTTCCATATGCAGGTGCTTCCCCGCCTCGGCGACCATCAAAGCATATTTGGTAAGATACTTCTCCTCGGTTTCCACCGCAACGGCTTCTATTTCCGGATCATTCAGGATCTCCTCCACCGTCATTTCCCGATACGCCCGAAAGGCCTCTGCATTTTTGGGGAAACGCTCCTTTTCATTTTCGGGAAACGCATAGCCAACTACGTCAAAAAGATCATTATTCTTCAAAAGTCTTGACCATATTCCGTTTCCGTGGCTGTGTAAGCTCGTTCCGATCTGTGCAATTTTTATCTTATTCATATACACTTCTCCTTCCCAAACCGGTATATTCGTATTATATCATCTTGACATTTTCTCGTCAATATGATATAATGCAAAAAAAGTATCGATTATGCATTTTGAGGTGCAAATGAAAAACGATAATATTTTCATTTCCGAGCTTTCAACGTCAAAGCATTCTTTTTGCAAATATCATTTTTGCCGCGGAAACAGCAACAAAAGAAAATCCAGATTCGGCTTGATCGTGAAGGGCCGCGGAACGTATATGTATTTAAATCAAGTGCTGAGGGTATCCGAAGGAAATGTGATCTTTATTCCCGAAAACATTTATTGCTATTCCGAGTGGCATGGGAATCCTGACATTGAAGTCGTATATCTGAGCTGCTTTATGCATTACGAACGCTTCGCCTATCTGCCGCAGATACTTGATGTCGACGATACGATCAAGCAGGATATGCTTGAAATTGCCGCACTTCTGTCTCAAGGTCAGCTTGAAACGCTCGAGGCATATTCGCGTTTTTATAAGTTTTTACAGGCTGCGCTCATCAAAATGAAGCAAAGCGAAATCGCGTTCGACAAAACGCTGCAAACCGCAATCACTTATTTAACCGATAACTGGAACAAGCACTTTCTCATCTCCGACCTCGCGAAGCAATGCTGTGTCAGCGAATCAACGCTGTATCATCTTTTTCAAAAGGCTCTGGGCCAAACACCGGTAAACTTTTTGAACTCCATAAAAATCAACATCGCCATCGAGCATTTGGAAAACAGCAATTATTCTATCGCCACAATCAGCAGAATGGTTGGCTTTAACTCCGAAAACCATTTCCGAAAGGTATTTGCCGATTTCACGGGAACAACCCCCTTAAAATACAGAAAAAGCCATTGAATTCCCAAACAAAAAACATATCCCGTGTTACACCAAAAAGCATCCGAAGCACACAGGCTCCGGATGCTTTTTTCAATTCTTTTCCATCAACCGATCCACGTCGGCATCGGCACCAATGATAGAAACGGTGTCATTAGGACCAAACTCACGGTTGGGGGAAGGCGCGCAGTCGGCCGGACGGCCGGGCTCGCGAACGGCAACGACGTTCACCTTCGCATGGCGGCGAAGGTCCAGCTGAATCAGCGTTTTGCCGATCCAGGACAGCGGGACCTTCATTTCGACTACGCGATATCCGCTGAAATCAATGCTCTCAATCACATTGTCATGCCCGAGCATATAGGCAAGCTTCTCCGCCATATCCTGCTCGGGGAAGGCAATCACGTCCACGCCGAGACGGGAGAGAACGCGCCTATGCCCCTCGTTGAGTGCACGGGAGACGATCTTCGGCACGCCGAGATCCTTTAACATAATGGTCAGAAGAATATTGTCGTTGATGTTGTTCGCCATGCAGACGACAGCACAGTCGTAGTCACTCACACCTGCGGCTCGGAGAACCGACTCGTTGGTCGCATCCCCAACGGCGGCCGCAGTCACCGAATCGGCAAGCGCATTGACCGCATCCGAATCTTCATCAATAATCAACACCTGATGGCCTGCCTCAGCCAGATTCAGGGCGAGGGTCTTGCCGAAGCGGCCAAGACCGAGAACACAAAAGCTCTTCATCGCAATACACCTCTCTCAATTAAGTCGAAATTTTTCTCAAACACCTTATCCGATCAAAAAATTTGCATCCGGATAGGTAATGCAGTTTGTATCCGCCTTCTGACCGACCGCAAGTGCATAGGTGACGGTCAGAATCCCCACGCGGCCAA
>JAZODX010000209.1:0-6683 GCA_045597265.1 Eubacteriales bacterium
GTTTTCCCCTATCGTGAAAGGAGCCATTATGAAAAGAATCACCGCAATTTTCCTTACCCTTCTGATGCTTGCGGGTGCGCTTGCCGCCTGCGGCACAACACCCACCCCCTCGGTCGATACGACCGTACCGGGTGTGACGACCGCTGCACCTGCCGAGGGAGAATCCACCCCCGCAGAAACCGAAAAGGCAGAGCCCAAGCCCTACAAGCCGGTCGAAATCGAGCTTCCTGCCGATCCGAATCTGCTCTATAACGGCATTCGCCTCCCCGAGGTATGGCCGCCCGAGAATATTTCAAGCAAGGTTTTCACCGAGATCCCCGTTCCTTATCTGAAGGAGGAAGACAAGGGAGGAAACCATCCCGACGTCGTGGATATTGACGTGGGACGTCAGCTTTTTGTGGATGATTTTCTGATTGAAAAAACCGATCTCACCTCCACCCCGCACAAGGCGGTCAAATATGAGGGCAACCCTGTTCTCTCCTTTCCGGGAAGTGGCACCAACCTCAAGCACGGTGCTATCCTCTACAACGCCGAAAAGCAAATTTACGAAATCTTCTGGAACGGCAGCGGCGGTAAGCTGATGTATCTTTCCAGCAAGGATGGCATCAAGTGGAATCAGGCAGATGCCTATCCCGTTCTCGTTTCTCCGAACGGCGGCGGCTACATGAGTGTTGTGTACAATGAAACGCCCGACGCAGCCAACCCCCGTTATCTCTGCCTGATCCGCTATTCCAACGGTATCTGGGACCGACTCGACCCGAAGGCCAAGGATCACGAGCACTTCCCTGCCGATATCTATTATTCGGACAACAGACAAACCTGGCGCCTTTTGACCAACGAAGCCCCCACCTCAGGCGACGCCACATCGATGATCTACAATCCCTTCCGCCGAACCTGGATCTTCAGCCTGCGCAAGACCTATTCTCCCTTCACGCGCTGCCGCGACTATGTGGAATGTCAGGATATTCTTGACGTTGCCGATTTCCATGCGCTCGACCGCGTATTCTGGCTGCGGGCAGATTCGAAGGACGTGCGTGATGAGAGCCAGCCCACCTTCATGCCCGAGACGTCCAGCGTCTCTGCCATTGCCTATGAGAGCATCATGCTCGGCGGTTTCCAGATGTACGTCGGTCCGAAAAACAGCGTGGCCCATTCGACCGGAATTCCGAAGATCACCAACATTGCACTTGGCTATAGCCGTGACGGCTTCCATTACTATCGTCCCTTCCGCGAGCCGATCATCGAATCGACCAAGGAAAAGGGCTCTTGGGAGCGCGGCTATCTGCATCAGATCAACACCGTCTGCGTCATCGTCGGCGACGAGCTCCGCTTCTATTACGGCGGCTATGAGGGAATCGAAACCCCCGGCCCCGAGGACTCCGCGGCCAACATGATGTCCAACTTCGGCATCGGCTTTGCCACCATGCGCCGCGACGGCTTCGTTTCGCTCGACGGCTCGGGTGAGGTGGTCACGCGCCTGATGCGCTTCGACGAGGTCAATGACCGTCTGTTCATCAACGCAAAGGCAAAATCCATCCGCGCCGAGATCCGCGATGCGGACGGCCGTGTCATCCCCGGATTCTCGCTTGACGAGTGCAATCCCTTCTCGGGCAACTCGACCTGCCACGAGCTGAGCTTTACGAGCGGAAAAACCCTCGGCGAGCTTCAGGGTAAGGACTTCTCGATCCGCTTCGTCATGGAAGAGGGCGAGTTCTACGCCTTCTGGGTCAGCGACACCGCTGACGGTGAGAGCGGCGGCTTCCTTGCCGGCGGATGGGATCAGAGATAATTCCCGGCCCTCACCGAGTTCTGTCACAGTTTATCCCTTGTCTGCCATAAGCGGCAGACAAGGGATATTTTTTGCGAAAACCAGAGATTTTTCAAAAAAATGATTTCGTTCGGAAATCCAACCGGATACAACAAAAAAATCCCACTTGAGTGGCAAAAAATGCTCTCCTGCCGCCTTGACAAGCGTTGGAGATTGCTGTATAATGTAAATTGAAGTAATTTGGCACGAGATAATGACGTGCTAAAGTAAAACAGGAGGATTTTCATGGAACAGGCAAAGATCAAAGCCCTGAAGCAGACGGCCGCACAGGTTCGTCTCGGTGCACTCAAGGCAGTCTTCAGCGCAAGCTCGGGTCATCCCGGCGGCTCGCTCTCGATTGCGGATATTCTGACCTATCTCTATTTTGAAGAAATGAACGTTGACCCCGCTCAGCCCGATATGGCTGACCGCGACCGTCTCGTCCTCTCCAAGGGGCACACCGCTCCCGCACTTTATTCGGTTCTGGCCGAGCGCGGCTATTTCTCCCCCGAACTGCTGGGAACGCTTCGCCAGCTCGACAGCTTCCTGCAGGGACACCCCGACATGAAGCACACCCCCGGTGTGGATATGACCACCGGCTCGCTTGGCCTCGGTATCTCCGCCGCCTGCGGTATGGCTCTTGCTGCCAAGATCGACGGTAAGGACTATCGTACCTACGCGATCGTCGGTGACGGAGAGAGTGAAGAGGGACAGGTTTGGGAGGCAGCAATGTTCGCCGCCCACTATAAGCTGGACAACCTCGTTATGGTAATTGACTGGAACGGCCTGCAGATCGACGGCCGTATCACCGACGTCATGAACCCCACTCCCCACGATAAGAAGCTGGAAGCATTCGGCTGGAACGTGATCTCGATTGACGGTCACGATTTTGAGCAGATCGCCGCCGCGTTTGAAGCAGCAAAGGCCTGCAAGGGCAAGCCCACCGCCATCATCGCCACCACCGTCAAGGGCAAGGGCGTTTCCTACATGGAGGATCAGGCTTCCTGGCACGGTGCCGCACCGAACGCCGAGCAGTACGAGCAGGCAGTGGCCGAAATCAAGGCATCGCTTGCTGAATAATGACGAAAGGAAAGGTATTTTACAATGGCTGAAAAGATTGCAACCCGAGAAGCTTACGGCAACGCGCTGGCAGAATTCGGCGACAAATATCCGAATTTCGTCGTGCTTGACGCTGACCTTGCCGCCGCAACCAAAACCGGCGTATTCAAGAAAAAGTTCCCCGACCGCTTCTTTGACTGCGGAATTGCCGAGGGCAATATG
The DNA here is from genome assembly GCA_045597265.1 of Eubacteriales bacterium. Classification (GTDB taxonomy): domain Bacteria; phylum Bacillota; class Clostridia; order Oscillospirales; family CAG-272; genus SIG693. The sequence continues at coordinate 3,089 of JAZODX010000209.1, forward strand.
ATGACGGTTGCGGCAGGTCTTGCCGCCGCCGGCAAGATTCCCTTTGCTTCCACCTTTGCTATGTTTGCCGCAGGCCGCGCCTGCGAGCAGATCCGCAACTCGATCGCATATCCCCACCTCAACGTGAAGATTGGCGCAACCCACGCCGGCATCACGGTCGGTGAAGACGGTGCAACCCACCAGTGCAACGAGGATATCGCCAATATGCGTGCCATCCCCGGCATGACCATCATCAATCCCGCCGATGCAGTCGAGGCCCGTGCCGCCGTTGAGGCTGCCATCAACTTCAACGGCCCTGTATATATGCGCTTCGGCCGCCTTGCCGTTCCGGTAATCTATGACGCTGCTTCCTACAAGTTTGAGCTGGGTAAGGGCGTACAGATGGCAGAAGGCAAGGACGTAACCATCGTAGCAACCGGTATTATGGTTGACATGGCCCTCTCTGCACGCGCAGCACTTGCCGCTGAGGGTATTGACGCTCGCGTCATCAACATCCACACCATCAAGCCCCTCGACCGTGAGATCATCATTGCGGCCGCCCGCGAGACCGGTGCGCTGGTTGTCGCTGAGGAGCACAACATTATCGGCGGTCTCGGCTCCGCCGTTGCCGAGTGTCTCTGCGAGGCTTGCCCCGTTCCGATGCTCCGCGTCGGCGTTGAGGACACCTTTGGTCATTCGGGCAAGGTTCCTGCTCTGCTTGAGCACTACGGTCTGACCCCGGCGAACATCGCTGCAAAGGCAAAGGCCGCACTCGCCCTGAAGAAATAAACCGATTGGCCGCGGAACAAAGCCTTTTGTTCCCGCGGCCTTCTTCATCTTTGCAAATAACGAGGTTATCCCTATGATTCGATTTGGAACGGGCGGCTGGAGAGCCGTCATCGGAGACGATTTTATCAAAGAAAACATCTGCCGCGTAGCGCAGGGTGTTTGCCTCCTCATGGCAGAAGAAAACAAGACCGACAAGCCGGTCATCATCGGCTATGACCGCCGCTTTATTTCCAATCGTGCGGCCGAATGGATTGCCGAGGTACTGGCCGCTAACGGCGTACGGGTGCTTTTCCTGCGCCGCAGTGCCCCCACACCACTTATCATGCATACCGTCAAGCGGCAGAATCTGCACTTCGGTATGGAGGTCACCGCAAGCCACAATCCCGCAGAATATAACGGCATTAAGCTGATCGTCGACGAAGGCCGGGACGCCAATCTCGAAACAACCGCACGCCTGGAGACGCTCATTGACGGGCTCGACGACTGCGATATCCGCTCCATGTCCTTCGCCGATGCCTGCGATGCGGGAAGAATCGCCTATATTCAAAATCCCTTCAACGATTTTCTTGACGATATTCTCGCCGTCATGGACGTTGACGCTATCCGTTCGCGCGGTATGCGCGTCCTCTTTGACCCGATGCACGGCTCGGGCACCTATCCGCTTCAGGTACTCCTGCACACCGCACGCTGCACGGTTGACCTCATTCACAGCAACAAGGACGCCTATTTCGGCGGAAGTATGCCCGCCCCCTCCGAGCACGGCCTTGGGGAGCTGATGGACAAGGTTGTAGCCGGCGGCTACGACCTCGGTATCGCCCTTGACGGTGACGGTGACCGCCTCGGCATCATTGATTCGGACGGTCGCTATATCAGCGCAAATGAGATTCTTTGCCTGCTCTACTATTATCTGCACGAGCACAAGGGATGGCGCGGTCCGGTTGTCCGCAACCTCGCTACCACGCATATGCTTGATGCGATGGCCGAATCCTTTGGCGAGCACTGCTACGAGGTGCCGGTCGGATTTAAGTACATCTCAGCCGGAATTGACGAGCACGACGCCGTTCTCGGCGGCGAATCGTCGGGCGGACTTACCGTTCGCGGCCACATTCACGGCAAGGACTCCATTTATGCTGCTGTTCTCTTCATCGAGATGCTCTCTGTCCTCGGACGCTCGGCAGGCGAGCTGATTGACAGCCTCCGTGCACGCTACGGCACCTATGAGCTGGTCGAAGCCAATCTCCGTTTCCCGGCCGAGGAGCGCGAGGCGATCGGACGTGCTGTCATGGAGCGCAAGGACTATCCCGACTTCGGTGAAGAACTTGTTCGCGTCAATCTCGAGGACGGATGCAAGCTTTATTTCGCCGACGGCTCCTTTGTAATCTGCCGCTTCTCGGGCACCGAGCCGCTTCTGCGTATCTTTGCCGAGGCCGCAACCGCCAAGAAGGCAAAGGGCTATATTCAGGTATGGCGAGACCTGCTCGGTCTGTAAGGACATCAAAAGCGAAGAGAGAAGGAAAATTCCTTCTCTCTTCGCTTTTATTCTTCTTCCGCATCATCATCGTCCGGCTTGGCGCCGTACTGTGCGGTGATCATCATATCCTTGACCTTCATCAGACGCGTCAGATTTCCGCGTTCGTTTTCGTCAAGCTTCATGGTAATCGTTTTAATTCCCGTCTGCAGCTGCGGCATCATGATATACTCAAGCGCATTGACGCGGCGGCGGGTACGTTCGATCTCCTCGGCCAAAAGCTGGGCGGTCTTCTCAAGCTCGGCAAGACGGACCAGATCAGTCATCATCTGCCCAAACTCGCCAAGTGCCAGATCAAGCTCGCCCGAGGTGAACGCAAGACCGTAATTACAGCCGTCTCCCTCACCGACAACCTCCATCGAGAAGGTCGGCACGGTAACGCTCATGATATTCCGTTCGCCCACCTTAAGCGTTCCTGCGCGGCGCGGAAGAATCATTGCCTCCTCCAGCATTGCGGGACTGCTGACTGCGGCCGCTACCGAGAAGCTGCCGTATGCTCTGGCAAGACCGTCCTCGATCTTTTCCCGCAGGGCCTTATCCTCACGCACGACCTCGAGGAACTGCTTCATCAGCTCGTCGCGCTTATCCTTGAGCAGCTTATGGCCACGGCGGGCGGTCGCGTAGCGGGTCTTCAGCTTTTTCAGCTCCATACGGGTCGGATTTACCCGAATCTCCGCCATTGGCAATTCCTCCCCTCTTTAATCCTTCGGCCAGTATTTTTCGATCATTTCGGGCTTGATTCGCTTCATCTCACTCTTGGGCAGCAGAGACAAAAGCTGCCAGCCGAGATCAAGCGTTTCTTCAATGGTTCGGTTCTCATAGAAGCCCTGGTTGATATATTCGGCCTCAAACGCATCGGCAAAGCGCGCGTAGAGTCGGTCCATGGGAGAGAGCGCCGCCTCACCGAGCACGACCATCAGCTCCTTCGCCTCGCGTCCGCGGGCGTAGCTGGAGAAGAGCTGGTTCATCGTTCCCGCATGGTCCTCGCGGGTCTTGCCGTCACCGATACCCTTGTCCTTGAGTCGGGACAGCGAGGGCAGAACGTCAACCGGAGGCATATAGCCCTTGCGGTACATCTCGCGCGAAAGAATAATCTGTCCCTCTGTGATATATCCGGTCAGGTCGGGAATCGGGTGGGTCTTATCATCCTCGGGCATGGTCAGGATCGGGATCATCGTGATCGAGCCCTCACTGCCCATCTTGCGGCCTGCGCGCTCGTACATGGTGGCAAGGTCGGTGTACAGGTAGCCGGGATAGCCGCGGCGGCCGGGAACCTCCTTGCGGGCGGCAGACACCTCA
>JAZODX010000210.1:0-57606 GCA_045597265.1 Eubacteriales bacterium
AGCCTGACTGCCGGCATCGTTATCGATATCAGCTACGGTTTCATTGATCCTAGAATCAGAATGGGAGCAAAATGATATGGATAATAATATAAATAACATCCCCATAGAAAAATTTCAATTTGCGAAAAGAAACGATTTGTATCATGACAGCAAATTTGAAACCAAGCCCGTAAGCTATTTTCAAGGTGCCTTCCGCCGCTTCAGCAAGAATAAGGGCGCGGTTGTCGGCGGCGTTGTAATTGCCGTTCTCGTGCTTTTTGCAATTCTCGCCCCCTTCTTCACTCCCTTCCAGCCGTCGTACTACGACATGGTGTACGCATACGTTACGCCGAAGAATAATTTCTTTGCCAATCACGATCTCGGATTCTGGGACGGATGCAGAAATAAGAACACCAACCAGATCGGCTATCTCAAGGACCTTGCGCTTGCTGCCGAAACGGGCAGAGAAGTCATTAAGGGCGACGTAGAGAAGGACGGCTCCAATTATTCTTACCGCTACGACACCTATTTCGGTGTAGGCTTCGGTAAGTATAAGATCATTTCTCCGGATGAGTTTAAGGACATCCAGAGATATCAGGATGAAACGGGCAGGCAGGTGCTTTATCCTGTCGTCAAGTTCTCCGACAGACCTACGCTTGAGAAGAACAAGTACGACGCCAACATCTACTATAAAGTAGAAAACCCCAGTGTATCCATTCTTCGCCCCAAGCTTGACAAAAACGGTGAGATTATTCCTAATTACTGGAAATACGAGGCAGGCGATGAAAATTCCCTGATCGCAGAGTATACCTCCCGCAGAATTGAAGGCGAGAACGGTATATCGGATGACGGCAAGCAGTACTTTTACGTTTACGGCCGAAAAGTAGACGGCGGTATTGAGGTCAGAGCTGAGTACTACGAATATTATATTTATCAGCATAACGTAGTGAAGAAAGACGGCATCAAGGAGCCGCTCTTCCTGTTCGGCACGACGCAGACGGGTAAGGATATCTTTGCCTGCCTTGCATACGGCGCAAGATTTTCGTTTATTTTCGCAACGATCGTTGCAATCGCAAACTTTATCGTCGGTGTGATCTGGGGCTCCATTTCGGGTTACTTCGGCGGTAAGATTGACCTGTTCATGGAAAGATTTTCCGAGATACTGGGATCCGTACCTTCCATGATCGTTATTACGCTTCTGAAATATCATATGGGCTCGTCCAGCCAGGCGCTCGTTTTGTTCATTGCATTCTTTGCAACGGGATGGATCGGCATGGCGGGAAGAACGCGTATGCAGTTCTACCGTTTCAAGAACCAGGAATACGTTCTGGCGGCAAGAACGCTGGGCGCGAGAGACGCGAGAATCATGTTCAAGCATATTTTCCCGAACGGTCTCAGTACGAACGTAACCAGCTTTGCTCTGGTTATTCCTTCGATGATTTACTCGGAGACCAGCCTTTCTTACCTGGGAATCATCAATCTTGAAGCAGGAAACACGACCAGTGTCGGTACGCTTATCGCAGCGGGACAGCAGTCTATCATGGCAAACGCCGGATACGTGGCACTCTTCCCCTGTATGTTCTTAGTGCTTTTGATGCTCAGCTTCAACTTGTTCGGCAACGGATTGCGCGATGCGTTTAATCCATCGCTCAGAGGAACGGAGGATTAAGCATGAATAAAGAAATTAAATTATCGGTAAACGATCTTAAGGTTTCCTTCCGTACCGATGCCGGTAAGGTTCAGGCGGTACGCAATATTTCCTTCGACCTTTATAAGGGCGAGACGCTTGCCATCGTTGGAGAATCGGGCTCGGGAAAATCGGTTACCTCTAAGGCGATCATGGGTATTTCCGCGGTCAACGCGATTTACGAGGGCGGTGAAATCCTCTATGACGGCCAGGACCTCATGCGTATCCCCGAGGAGGAGATGCACAAGCTGCGCGGTGATAAGATTGCGATGATCTTCCAGGATCCGCTGTCCGCGCTCAACCCCATCATGCGCATAGGCCGCCAGATTACCGAGGCTATGCTGCTGAAAAATAAGGCAAACCGCAAGGAGGGGCGCGTAACCTTCAATAAGACCCTTGCGGAGCTGTCCGAGATGATGAAAAAGGCGCTTGCCGAGACGCCGAATGTCGGTGTTTCGACGTCGGATGTTGATCAGTATATCAAGACCTTTGACAACTTCAATATTCAGGCAATCAAGCTGGAGAACAGCTACAATGCGGCACGTACTGCCGCCGAGGAAATGATCGCGCTCATCGAGGATCTGCTTTTTCTCACCGAGAAGAAGCAGAAGGTTGACGTGGTGTCCACGCTGAAGCTGATCAGACGCACCCTTCGGGATATTGACGATAAGTACTTTGCTTCCAAATATGCGGAGACGCTCAAGGAGCACACGGCAGCCTTTAAGGGAATTCTTCGTGCAGAGCGCAAAAAGGTATCCTTTGCCAAGAAGCTGGTACGCTCGGCTGCGTCCAAGCATGAGGCTTCTCCCGAGACCGTCGAGTTCCTTACGGCACTCGAGAAGCTGGCAAAGGAGATGCTTGATCAGCCTCGATACAACTTCTTCCGAATCGGTTATTACGTTTATAAGCATCCCGATACCGATCTCAGCCAAATGTCGGCTGACGAGGCGAATGAGATCGCCATAAAGTTCCTCAATGGGGATTTTATGGATTCCTTTATCGCGCTCATGAAGATTGCGGTGCAGTATTCCTTTGACAAGACTATGGAGAATAAGAAGGCTGCGATTGCGGCGCTTGAGAGCGCGATCGGTTTCTTCAGAGCGGGATCCTTTACCGCCCAAGAGGCGGACGCAGCCTGCAAGAGCGTCAACAAGAGCGTTCTCGCGGCAATTGATCCGCTTGCCGTTGTCAAGGATAACGTGGCCTACACCTTCGGCGGCGCACTCGAAAGAGAAGTCGAAAAGTACTTCTTCTACGTGAAAAACAACCCGAAGGAGGAGGCTCGCTTTGCGCGCCAGACCGCGCAGAGAGAGGCAATGCTGGCAAAGGGCAAGAAGGTCGACTGGAAGATCGTCCCCAAGTCGGTGGTTGAGCTTGACGTACAGATTGAGACGATCGTTTCGGTTCTCACCCGCGTCATGAACAAATTCAAGGCAGACGTTGCGCGTGCAGATGGCTTTGACGCTGATCAACGTTCTGTCGAAATTATCGATTATCTCAAGGAAAAGGCTTCGCAGGTCGTTTATACCCTGACCAAGCGAATCGCCAAGGAAAAGGCGATCAAGCTCATGGAAGAGGTTGGTATTCCCGAGGCGAGAATGCGCTACAGACAGTATCCGTTTGAGTTCTCCGGCGGTATGCGTCAGCGTATCGTAATTGCGATCGCTCTGTCGGCTAACCCCGATATTCTGATTTGTGACGAGCCCACGACGGCACTTGACGTGACGATTCAGGCGCAGATTCTTGAGCTGATCAACCGACTCAAACGCGAGCACAACCTTTCGATTATCTTTATCACGCACGACCTCGGTGTCGTTGCCAATATGGCGGACAGAATTGCCGTTATGTATGCGGGTAAGATCGTCGAGTACGGCACGGCGGAGGAGGTTTTCTACGATCCCCAGCATCCCTATACCTGGGCTCTGCTTTCTTCCATGCCTGATCTTGATACCAACGAGAAGCTGGATGCAATCCCCGGCACGCCGCCGAACATGATTTATCCCCCTGTCGGAGATGCGTTTGCCGAGAGAAATAAGTATGCCATGGAGATCGACTTTGAGATGCAGCCGCCCATGTATGAGGTTTCTCCCACGCACTATGCCGCAACGTGGCTGCTCCATCCCAGCGCACCCAAGGTGGAAATTCCCAAGATTATTACCGAGCGTATCCGTCGAATGAAGGAAAGAGGAGGCAACCATGGAGAATAATTCCGAAGTATTATTGAAAGTGGACCACCTTTGTCAGTATTTCCGTTTGGGACGCAAGGACCTTAAGGCTGTCGATGACGTCAGCTTTGAGGTGAGAAAGGGTGAATCCTTCGGTCTTGTTGGCGAGTCGGGCTGCGGAAAGACGACAACCGGCCGTTCTATCATCAAGCTGTATAACATTACCTCGGGTAACGTTTACTTTAAAGGGCAGAGAATCGGCGCCGGAACGCGCTCCTATAAGGACGCGATTGCCGCTGCCCGTGCCGATGCCGCCGCGAAGATCAAGCTTCTCCGCGCCGAAAAGACCGCAGATCCTGCAAGAAAGGCCGAGATCAAGGAAGAAATTGCGAAGATCAATGCAGAGCTTGCTGCCCTCGTCGAGAAGAACCGGGCACTCATCAAGGATGCAAGGTCTGACGGTAAGGAAGTTGACCGGCAATACGTTGCTTCGCAGCTGGAGTCCCTGAAGGCAGAGTATGACGAAAAGTTCCGTGCGGCCGGAGGCGATGACAAGCAGCTCAAGGCGCTGCAGCGTGAATTCAAAAACCGTTGCCGTGTCGCAAAAAAGAGCAAGCTCATTACTCGGATCCAGATGATTTTCCAGGACCCGATTGCTTCTCTTGACCCCCGTATGACCGTACGGGATATTATCGCTGAGGGGCTTGTGATCAACGGCATCACCGATAAGGATTATATCAACGAGAAGGTTTACGAGATTCTTGAGATGGTGGGACTGGTGCGTGAGCACGCAGATCGTTATCCGCATGAGTTTTCGGGCGGTCAGCGCCAGCGTATCGGTATCGCGAGAGCGGTAATTATGCAGCCCGAGATGATCATCGCAGACGAGCCTATCTCTGCACTTGACGTATCGATTCAGGCACAGGTAATCAACCTGCTCAATGATCTCAGAGAGCGCCTGGGGCTTACGATTATGTTTATCGCACACGATTTGTCGGTTGTAAAATACTTCTCCGACCGAATCGGCGTTATGTACTTTGGAAAGTTGGTTGAGCTTGCCGATTCGGACGAGCTCTTCAAGAATCCCCTGCATCCGTATACGAGGTCGCTTCTTTCGGCAATCCCGTTGCCTGACCCCATCTATGAGAAGCAGCGCACGAGAATTCATTACAATCCTCTGGCGGAGCACGACTATTCGGTAAATTCCCCCTCCTTCCGTGAGATTACCCCCGGACATTTCGTATATTGCAATGACGCTGAAGAGGAAAAATACAAGCAGCAGGTCAAGTAATAGGATGGATGGTTAAAGGAAAGTGAAACAGGAAACAAAAGCAACGATAATCAAATATGCGATTTGTTTTGGCGTTGAAGCACTGATTGCATTTCTTGTCATCTGGTCGAAGGGATTTTTCGCGCACAGCACGGCGGTCAATATTCAGATCCTGTCAGATGCGTTCTTCGTCGCGGGCGTATTGATGTCGCTTTTTGCCGGCATGCTGTACGTCAGTGGTGAGGGCGCGCTGATCGGTATCGGATTCGTTCTTCGAAACGTCGTGCTCTCCTTTCTCCCGATGGGCAGAGCAAAGCACGAGCGATATGCCGATTACCGCGAGCGTAAGCTCAGCGAGAACAAAAAGCAGAGTGATCACTGTATTCTCGTAACGGGACTGGTCTTCCTTGCCATCGGAATCGTCTTTACGGTTATCTGGTACGTAAAATATTATCAGGTATAAGAGTTTGGGGGTGTCGCGCAAATCAGCGCGGCACCCCCGTTTCTTTTTGCTCGTATACGAAAAGATCACAGAACTCGGAATAGAGTTCTGTGATCTTTTTTTCGGTTGACTCAAGCCAACTCGTATGCAATCTGATACAGGCGCTTGATCTCGGACGAACGCTCGGCACACAGATCCTTCATCGACTGGATCTGCTCGGGCGTGAAGGCATCGAGATCGCCTTCCTTGAGCTTGTTTTTGTACATACGGTCGAGGATCAGCGCATAATTGATCTCAACGTCGACCAGCTGGCCCTTACGCTCAACGACGACGAGGTCACTCTTGCCCTCGAGCAGAAGCTCGGTTGCATAGGAGCCGACCTCGGCCGCAAAGAGGCGGTCGCGAAGGGTAGGTCTGCCGCCGCGCACAACGTGGGCGAGACGGGCGAATTTGGTTTCGATCTTGGTTTCGGCTTCGATCTTCTTGGCGAGCTCTTCCGAATAGGTGCCGAGTCCCTCGCTGACCATAACCAGGAAATTGCGCTTGCCCATGCCGCGGAGCATCCGCATTTTTTCGATTGCGGCTGCCTCGTCAAAGGGCATTTCGGGGATCGCAACCGCAACTGCGCCGGTGGCAATGGCCGTGTGCAGTGCAATTTCGCCGCAGTTTCTGCCCATGACTTCGATGACGTTGCAGCGTGCGTGAGATTCGCAGGTGTCGCGCAGACGGTCAACCATCTCGCAGACGGTATTCATTGCCGTATCAAAGCCGAGCGTGTAGTCGCTGGCGGTAATATCATTATCGATTGAGCCGGTCAGACCAATGGTGGGGACACCGCGTCTGGAGAGCTCGGTTGCGCCGCGGAAGGTGCCATCACCGCCGATGGCGATGATACCGTCGATTTCATTTTCGCGGCAGGTGGCAAGGGCTTTCTGCATACCCTCCTCGGTCTGGAATTCCAGGCAGCGGTTCGAATACAGGAAGGTGCCGCCGAGATTGACGATGCCCGACACGTCGCGCGTGCCGAGGGGACGGATTTTATTTTCAAGCAGGCCGCTGTAGCCGCCCAGAATGCCGACGACTTCGATGCCGCGGGCAATTGCGGTACGGGTGACTGAGCGCACGCAGGCGTTCATACCGGGGGCGTCTCCACCCGACGTCAGGATACCGATTTTACGGAATTTTGTGTTCATCGTTGCAGTCCTCCAACTTTCCAATCTTCAAATCTCCGATTGTTTTTTCCTTTTGTAAACACTTGAGATTTCATTATAATATAGTTTGCAAAAAAAATCAAGAGGTTATTCGAAAAATACGGATTTTTTTCGACAGAAGGGAAAATATGCAGAAAAAACAGGGCGGATTTCGTCAAACGAAACGGAATTAGGCCAAACGGAAATTTCACGTGCACGTGGAAAGATACGGAAAATTTTGAGGACTGATGCCGGAGCATCAGTCCTCAAAAACAGCCTATGCGGCGGGATATGACAGGGTTCGTCATCCGCGGATTGTTCGCAGTACGCGGTAGAGCGCGTGGCTTGCGGCACAGGTGCGGATATAGGCGCGGTCGGCAAGCGGGTCAAGCGAGAGCAGATGGGTTTGCTCTCCCTCGGAGGTAGAGATTCCGAGCCAAACGGTTCCGACAGGTTTTTCCGGTGTTCCTCCCCCCGGGCCGGCAATGCCGGTCGTACTGACGCCAATATCTGCTCCGGTTGCCAGACGCACGCCGCGTGCCATCTGTGCTGCTACCTCGGCGCTTACTGCGCCGAGGTGGGCAAGCGTTTCGTGCGATACGCCAAGCAGCCCTTCTTTTACCTCGTTTGCATAGGATACGACGCTGCCGAGAAAGACGGCAGACGCGCCGGGGACGTCGGTGATGCGCTTGGCAATCAGCCCGCCCGTGCAGGATTCGGCACTTGCCAGCGTCAGGGCGCGCTCGGCCATCAGCGGAATCAGAGCGCCTTCAATCGAGCCTGCGTCAACGCCATAAATATAGGGTGCAATGGTCGTTCCGCGCAGATAAGCTTCCTCGGTATCGCACAGGGCGCAAGCTTCGGCCTCGCTCCCCGCCTTGGCCGTTATGCGCAGTCTGACCTCGCCGTCCGCGCAATAGGGAGCAAGCGTGGGATTGAGAGAAGATTCCATGTGTTCGCGCAGGATTTCTTCAAGTGCAGATTCGCCGATGCCGAAAAGGTGCAGATTTCGGCTGAACAGAACGGCGTTCTGCCGTTCGGCGAGGAAGGGGCGAGCCGATTCTGCAAACATCGGGATCAGCTCGCGCGGCGGACCGGGTAGAAGAATGAGCGTTCCGCGCCCTTCTTCTTCGAGCGCAAGACCGGGGGCCGTTCCGTGTCGGTTGGTAAAGACGTGCGCGCCCTCGGGCATCATGGCCTGCTTGATATTATTATCGGTCATCTCCCGCCCGCGGCGGGCAAAAAATGTACGGATTTCGGCAAGAGAGGCTTCGTCGAGGACAAGGGGACGGTTAAAGCAGGCGGCCGCCGTCTCCCGCGTGATATCGTCACAGGTCGGCCCGAGGCCTCCGCTGGTAATCAGGAGATCGGCGCGGCTCAGGGCTCTCTCCATCGCCTCGCGCAGTCGGGCGGGATTGTCGCCCACCACCGTCTGGTGATAGACCGAGATGCCGAGCGCTGCCAGCTCCCTTGCCAGGTACGCGGCATTGGTATTGACGATATCACCCAGCAGAAGCTCGGTGCCGATACAAAGTATTTCTGCGGTTTTGATCTGCATAGGAAATCCTCCGGAAATTTGATTTTCGCAGCGGGATAAAGACCGCCGAATCCACGGGGGCTTCGGCGGTCGGAGAGATGAAATCAGGCGTCCTTACCGGTGAGGTGAACGTCGAGCTGGGGGAAGGGAATTTCGATGCCTTCTGCCAGCAAGCGGTTATGCACCGCGAGGAGCAGATCGTGGTAAACATCCCAATACGCAGCCGATTCGACCCAGACGCGAAGAGTAAAGGCAAGGGAGGAGTCGTTTTGCGCCGTCAAGCGGGCAAAGGGAGCGGGCGTCTGCATCACACGGGTGTCTGCCGCCGCGTGCTCGAGAAGGATTGCCGTGACGCGATCGGGATCGGTGCCGTAGGCAACCGAGAAGGTCAGGTCGACGCGGCGCATTTCTTCGGAGGAGTAATCGACGATGGTGGAGCCCATCAGTGCGCCGTTGGGAATCAGCACGCGCTTATTGTCACCGGTGTTGAGCACGGTATAGAAGATATTGATTTCCTTAACCGTTCCCGATTGACCGGCGGCCTCGATGAAGTGGCCGATTTTGAAGGGCTTGAGGAAGACGAGCATGATTCCGCCCGCCAGGTTAGAGAGAGAGCCCTGAAGAGCCAGACCGATGGCGGCACCTGCCGTTGCAAGAACGGTGATGATGGAGGCGATCTCAATGCCGAGAATTGGGACGATTGCCACGGCGAGAACAACGTAAAGTGCAATCTTGATGAAGCTGCTGAGGAAGCTGCGCATTTCGGTATCGACACGGGCATATGCCTTCGATTTTTCGATGGTGCGGAGCAGAAGCTTGATGAGCAGCATACCGACGGCGAAAACGATCAGCGCAAAGAGGAGCTTCGTGCCGACGTTAATCACGACGCCGAGGATGGTAGAGAAAATTGCGGGCATAACGGTTTTCCTTCTTTCCTTTAGAATCTTTAGTTCTCTCAGTATACCACAAAATTCCAATGATTGCAAGCCGTTCTTCGCTTTTTATTCGATGAAGGTGTCCTTCATCAGATCGCCCAGTGAAACGCCGTTGAAATATTCATTGATGACCCGCTCCAGATTCGTCCAAAGGGAATGCGTTCTGCATTGCTCGATGCGCGAGCAGGGGGAAGCATTGCAGGAGAGGCAGGCAACGGGGGCAAGGTCTCCCTCGGTCAGCCGCAGAATATCCCCAACGCGGTATTCCTTGGGCGCGCGGGTAAGGCGGTAGCCCCCGCCCTTGCCGTGCACGCCTTCAATGAGGTTGTTTTGCGTGAGAATGGGCAGAATACGCTCCAGATATTTAAGCGATATCTCCTGACGTGCGGCAACGTCCTTCATGGGAATATATCCCTCGGTTTGATTTTCCGCAAGGTCAATCATGACTCGCAGGGCGTAGCGCCCTCTGGTTGAAATCAGCATATCGTTCTCCTTCGGAAAAGTTTATCCACAGTGTGCGCAGTGTCCGCAGCTTGCACAGTCGGGGAAGAGCGAGTGGTCGTATGCAATGCCGTTTCGGTCATAGTAATCCTTGAGTGCCGCTTTGATGGCTTCTTCTGCCAAGACCGAGCAATGCAGCTTGTGCGGCGGCAGGCCGTCAAGTGCTTCGGCGACGGCACGGTTGGTCAGCGCCATAGCCTCGTCGATTGATTTTCCGCGGATCAGCTCGGTTGCCATTGAGCTTGATGCAATTGCACTCCCGCAGCCGAAGGTTTCAAATTTGACGTCGGCGATGATCCCATCCTCAATTTTGAGATAGATCTTCATGATGTCGCCGCATTTGACGTTGCCGACCTCGCCGACCCCGTCCGCATCCTCAATCACACCGACGTTGCGGGGATTGCGGAAATGATCCATAACTTTTTCGCTGTAAAGTGCCATAATATTCTTCCTTTCATGCAATAACAAAGCTTCGTTTTCCCGTCTCAAGATCGCGCCATACGGGAGAGATATTGCGCAGATAATTCACCGTTTCGGTGACGGCGCGAACGGTGTAGTCGATTTCTTCTTCGGTATTTTCGGCCGAGAGGGTCAGTCTGAGCGAGCCGTGGGCGATTTCGTGCGGTCTGCCGATGGCAAGCAGAACGTGGCTGGGGTCAAGCGAGCCGGAGGTGCAGGCCGAGCCGGAGGAGGCGCAGACGCCCTTGTCGTCAAGCATCAGCAGAAGCGATTCGCCTTCGATTCCCTCAAAGCAGAAGCTGACGTTGCCGGGCAGGCGGTGCTTGGCATCACCGTTGAGGGTACCGTGGGGAATACGGCGCAGACCGTCGATCAGACGGTCGCGCAGGGCAGTAATCCGCAGTGCGTCCTCGTCAACGTGCGCGCAAGCATCCGAGAAGGCTTGTGCCATGCCCACAATGGCGGGGATATTCTCGGTGCCGGCGCGTCGGCCGCGCTCCTGTGCTCCCCCCTCAATCAGCGCGGTCAAGCGGATACCGCGGCGGGCATAGAGAGCGCCGACGCCCTTGGGACCGTGGAATTTGTGCGCCGAGAGAGAGAGCAGGTCGATGTTCTGCTCCCGCACGTCAATACGGATATGCCCCGCAGCCTGGACGGCGTCGGTATGGAAGAGAACTCCCTTTTCGCGGCAGATGCGACCGATTTCGGCAATCGGCTGTATCGTGCCGATTTCGTTATTGGCGTACATAACCGTAACGAGGCAGGTATCGGGACGAATGGCGGCGCCTACCTCCTCGGGGGAAACGACGCCGTTTTCGTGTACGTCGAGCAGGGTCACCGAAAAGCCTTCCTTTTGCAGCTTCTTAAGGGTGTGCAAAACGGCGTGGTGCTCAAAGGCCGTTGATACGATGTGCCGCTTCCCCTGCTTTTCGCCAAGGCGGGCGGCAGAGAGGATGGCCTGGTTGTCTGCCTCACTTCCGCCGGAGGTGAAGGTGATCTCGCGCGCCTCAGCCCCAAGCAGGACTGCAATTCTCTCTCTGGCTTCACTCAGCGCTTCTGCCGCACGCTGGCCGGCCGTGTGTAGGCTGGATGGATTTCCGTAGATTTCATTCATATAAGGAAGCATAGCTGCCATGGCGGCTTCGCTCATTTTTGTGGTTGCGGCGTTGTCAAGATATATCATGATGATCTCCTTTCGGATTCGACTCTTTTACCTACCTATTTGGTTGGTATAAACAGTATACACTATTCAACCTACCTTGTCAATAGGTAAAACGAAAGTTTTTCAAAAAAATTCCGACGTGCAAAAAACACGTCGGAATTGAGGAAAAGGCAATTTTATTCGATCCAGATAGGATTGCCGATGGCAGCGGGAGAGCCGTCGCGCTCGCGGATCACCTCGGCGCGGTAGAAGCGGCGGGGCTGTGCTTCAATAGAGAGTGCAAAGGGAAGGGTGAGGGGGGCGGAGCAGGCAAGGCCGCGATCGGTGTGAATATCGACGCGGTAGGCCTCGTCGGGATCGAAGAGCAGGGGATGAGCGTCATCAATTCGCAGATCAAGCGTCATGCCCTCGGTGTAGATGACCGTTGCACCGACCGGTGCACCGCCAAGGCACATCTTGATGCCGACGTAGCCTGCGTTGAGGTCGCCTGCGATCAGCTGACGGACGTAGGCAGGACCGTTCTTCTCCGCAGAGTAGACGGTATTGACACCGGTGTTCTCAGGGGTGTCGTGATCATCGGAGGTGGAGGTATTGTAGACCTTTCTGCCTGCGTCAAGCAGCTCGATCCAGAGCTTGTAGTTGTCAATGGTGTGGGGATTGAGCTGATCCTTATAGGAGGCGGTATAGATGGTTTCGATTGCCGTGCCGTTGCCGAAGAAATAGTCGTCGTTGTTCTCGCTTTCCATGCACTGCTTGGGGTGGGGATGGACGAAAGCGCCGCCCTCGGCGCGGATGGCCTCGACGACATCAAAGAAGCGTGCGCGCTCAACGCGGATATAGCCGAAGTGGCCTTCAACGCCGCCCTCAAATTCGAATACGTCGGGGAAAGCGTGCAGAATTTTCTCCAAGGATTCACGCTTCTGGAAAATCATCAGATAATGGAAGACCAGCTCGGGATCATGCCAGAGTCCTGCCGGCTCACTGCCGTAGAGGAAATACTCGGGGTCAAAGGAATCGAGGTACATATGGCGTACCTGACGGTGATCCATCAGCCCGATGAAGTCAATTTTCAGCTCCTTCATCGCGGTCAGCCATTCTTCGGGGGTGGTGTGGCCGTCGCTGGTACCGCCCGACTGGCTGTGGACGTGATAGTCGCCGTAATAGGCGGTTCGGCCGGCATACATCGCATCCAGCACCGTAAAATCGGGCGTGGATACGGTCTTGTGCGGATCGGCGGGGAATGTAAATTCGGGGATGATGTGTTTCATAATCAGTACCGGGCACTCGGTTGGAGTGCGTCCTTTCTTTCCGCGGAAGGGAAGAGTATCGTTAAGGCTATTGTAGCACAACGAAAGAGAAAATGCAAGTCTCTGCGCGAAGGAAAGCGTGTTTTGCGCGGGCAATCTTTTTCAGAGTTCGTTTGCTTGACAGAGGGGACGAAGTGTAGTATAATGACATCGAATCTATCCGATTGGTATTGCTTCAATCGAACGGAAAGGATGCGTTTTGATGCACTGTATACTTGATCATTGCAAATGGATTTCCGCAAACGACGGCACCCCCTGCCGTGTTTCGGTGACCGCCTCGGCCGGACGGACGTATGCACTCTATCTTGCCTGCACGGGCAGTTATGCCGTTTCGCTCGGCGGAGAGACGATTTGGTGCGGAGAGATTTTTTCTCCGCAAAGCTTTCGGTATTATCATAAAATTGACCTGACCGACGTACTTGCGGAAGGGGAAAATGATCTTCTTATCTGTTCGGCGTCGGCGCTTTGCTTCGCCGTCACCGAGGACGGACGTACAGTTGCCGCAAGCGGCGAGGGAACGGCTGACGCGGCGGTGTGGCAGAAGCATCCCGCTTCGCCGCGGACGCTCGGCGTGCGCCTGCCGGCCCGTCTCTCGGCGTGGGGAACCTATCAGACGGACGGAAACGGAGGAGGGCGTGCATATTTCTCCGATCCCGCGGAAGCTGCGCCCATTCTGACGGCGGATGGAATTGTACTTTCGGCAGAGGAGGCGGATGGAGACGGTATCTGGTTTACCGTTTCGTTTGACGGGTATGCGGTCGGCTATCCGGACGTTGAAATTGCGCTGCCTACTGCGTGCGATCTTCGCATCGGAGATGGTGTGTACAGCGCGCGTGCGGGAAAAAATCACGTTTTCGATCCCCTCAAGTGTGTTGAGTCGCGCGAGATGCGCATCCTGGTGCCGGCAAAATCGGTCACCGTCGGATACGTCGGCCTGCGTTCCGTCCGTTATCCCTTTGATCGCACCTCGTATTTCACCTGCTCTGATCAGCTGCACAACCGTATTTATGCCGCCTGCGCCAAGCGCCTTGAGCAGGGGATGCTGATGGGGACGGACGAGTTTACCCCCGAACCGGCTCTGCGCAACCGTTTTCTCGGCGCCTATTGCACGGTTTACGAGCGTGCCATGCCCCGTGCCGCCCTGCGTGCAATGGCCGCACGTATCCGCGCAGAGGAGATCACCGATTCGATTTCCCTTGGCCGATTCGTGATTCTGCTCTACGAATACGGCTTTTATTCGGGCAATGTCGCCCTTGCCGCAGAACTGCTTGATCTGCCGAAGCGGATTATCGAGGTGCTTCTTGCCCGCCGTGATGCACGCGGTCTGCTTGATGCGGACGCTGCCGAGCCGAATCTTCTCCTCTCCTCGGCCCTTGCCGCAATGGCGGGAATCTGCCGTATGGTCAGCCAGGAAAAGGAGGCGACAGAGTATCTCACGCTTCGTTCCACGCTGAATCCGGTCATTGATTCCGCTTTCCGACTCTGTGGAGCGGCCGACGGATATGCCGATGTGGGCGCATCGATGCCCGATCAGTATCTGAGCGCACTTGCCGTGCTCTGTGGGGTCTGCCCCGAGGAGAGGATCGATTCCGTTCTCGCATCAATCGCCGGAGAGGCGTGCACGGCGGCCGATCTTGTACACCGCATCTACGTGTACGACGCACTTATGCTCCGTGCCGAAGCCTATGCGCAGACGGTTCTCGATGAAATCGCTGCCATCTGGGGTGAACGTATCTTCTCCGATAAGCTCTCGCCTGCCGACGCGGCCGTTCCGGTTTACGTATATTTCCGCTACGTTGCCGGTATTTGCCTTGTAGGCGACGGTCGGCTCAGATGTACGCGTAAGCCCGTTCCCTGCGGTATTCACACCTTCGAGGCCGTGATGCAGACCGCACGCCGCAGTTACCGATCGGACAGCACGATGTTTGCCCGGACGTGAGTCCTTTCCATATACTGAAAAGAAAACCGCAGAGAAAATCTGCGGTTTTCTTTTGCGTGCGTCGACCGTCAAGAGAAAAACGGGAGGATTTTGGCGTATGCCTTGCGGCGGATCGGTCAAAACTAATCCGGAAAATTCTCTCGATGATTTGGAGGAAACGATGTGTACGGCAATTTTTGACGGTAACTTGTTCGGACGGACGCTTGATTTTGAATGCGGATTCGGGGAAAAGGTTGTTGCGATGCCGAGGGGCTATCGCTTTCCCTTTCCCGGAGGATATTCCCCGACGCGGCGGTATGCGCTGTTGGGAACTGCCCTTTCGATCGAAGGGGTTCCCCTATATTTCGATGCGGTAAATGAGGTCGGCCTTGCGATGGCGGGACTGCATTTTCCGGGATATGCGGTATACCGCCCGGGCGGGGAAGGGAAGTATGATATTCCCTCCTTTGCGCTGATTCCCTGGATTCTGGGGCAGTGCGGGACGGTGAAGGAAGCGGCGGCACTGCTTGAGAAAACCAACGTGACCGACGATGCCTTTTCTCCCGATCTGCCGACGACGCCCCTGCACTGGATGATTGCCGGCAGACAGCGGGCTGTGACGGTGGAGGCAGTAAAGGAGGGGGTCATGATCTATGAGAATCGATTCGGCGTTATGACGAATAATCCGCCCTTTCCTTATCATGAAACCCATCTTGCCGATTATCTCGGCCTGGATGCCGCCACGCCCGAGAATCGGCTTTGTGCGGCGCAGCCAATCACGCCCTATTCGAGAGGGCTCGGGGGAATGGGCCTGCCCGGCGATTATTCCTCCGCTTCGCGTTTCGTGCGTGCCGTTTTTGTCAAATCGCATACGGCAGGGGAGCGGACGGTCGACGGGGCAATCGGGCGATTCTTCCATCTTGCCGAAACGGTCTCGGTTCCGCGCGGCTGCGTCAGAGCTGAGAATGGGCGGGAGGTTTTTACGGTGTATACCTCCTGCGCGGATCTGGCGCGGCCGGCATATTATTTTACCACCTATGCGTGCAGAAGAATTGCCTGCGTATCTCTGCGGGCTGTGGATACCGATGCGGATACGCTCGCGGTTTTTCCGATGCGGGTGCGGGAGGATATTCTGGAGATGAACAGGTAAGGCGGGGAATATCGGACAGGCAGACCTGACTATATATAGAATGTATACGGCCTCGCGCAAGGTGGTGTACAAATCAAGTCAGGAGGGATGAGGATGTCTGCCGAAACCGGGCAAAAAATCAAAACTTATGCGATTGCGATTGCTATACCCGTGGCGGTCGGGCTTCTCTCGGCATGGCTGACCCGGGAGAGCATGGACATATATCGTGAGGTGGAAACACCGCCGCTGTCTCCGCCTTCCGTTCTTTTTCCCATTGTCTGGACTCTGCTTTACGTGCTGATGGGGATCAGCTCGGGCATGGTTTGGCTGAATCGGCAAAGCGATCCGAGCGCGGCAGATGCGGGAATTGCTTATTATGCGGCAAGCCTTGCGTTCAATTTCGCATGGAGCATAATTTTCTTTAATTTCCGTCGGTTTCTCCTTGCCCTTCTGTGGTTACTCGTTCTGCTATGGCTTATTCTCCGCACCGTTTGGGCCTATCGGCGGGTTTCGGCGACGGCGGCCTATCTGCAGATTCCCTATGCCCTCTGGGTCGGGTTTGCGGGATATCTGAATTTGGGAATATGGTATTTGAACCGATAGGTAAATACTCCCCAACGGAATATCCGTTCGTTGGGGAGTATTTGCTTTTTTATATGGACAGAAAATTTTTTGCGGCGGTTGCATCGCGGGGGGAAACTGTGATATAATGATAGAAAAGGATGGCGATGAAAATGAAAATATACGATATATCGCAGGAGGTGTTCGGCTGCGCCGTTTATCCCGGGGATCCCGCTCCCCGACGGGAGATCATTTCCGCAATGGATGAGGGTGCACCGTATAACCTGACTGCGTTCTCCATGTGTGCGCATAACGGAACGCATATCGATGCGCCGCGGCATTTTCTGTCGGATGGGAAAACAGTTGATGAGATTGCGCTGGAAAAGGTGACGGGAAGGGCCGTCGTCACGGCGTATGACGGCGTGCTGACGGCCGACGGTGCGAGAAGAGTCCTGCGCGAGACGGCAGCCGTGCGGATTCTCTTTCGGGGGAATACGGTTATTTCTCGGGAGGCGGCAGAGGTTTTTGCCGAGGCGGGCATTGACCTCATCGGCTGTGAATCGCAATCGGTAGGGCCCGAGAACGCACCGATGGAGGTGCATCGGATTCTGCTTGGTGCTGAGGTGGTTCTGCTTGAGGGAATCAGGCTTTCCGCCGTTGACGTCGGTGAATACTTTCTCTTTGCCGCACCGCTCGCCCTTGGCGGTGCCGATGGAGCACCGTGCAGAGCAATTCTGGTGAAAATGTAACGCATCCGGGAAGGAAAGGAAGAATTTTATGCTGAAGGTTGGAGAAAAGGCGCCGTCATTTACGCTGTTCGATCAAAACGGACAAGCCGTGTCCCTGTCCGATTTTGCGGGAGAGAAGGTCGTGCTCTATTTTTATCCGAAGGATAACACGCCCGGATGTACGCGGCAGGCCTGTGCATTTGCGGATGCGTACGCGGCGTTCAGAGAGAGGGGGGTCAGGATAATCGGTATCAGCCGGGACAGCACTGCCTCGCACCGAAAATTTGCCGAAAAATATCAGCTTCCCTTTATTCTGCTCTCCGATCCCGATCGGGAGGCCATCGAAGCGTACGGCGTATGGCAGGAGAAGAAGCTGTACGGTAAGGTCAGTATGGGCATTGTCCGCACGACCTTTGTCCTAGATGAAAACGGGGTTGTCATTCGCGTGATGCCGAAGGTCAAGCCCGATACCAATGCGGCCGACATTCTGGCGGCACTTGCATGACGCGATATGAACAGAACCGAGAGGAGAAATGACGATGAAAGTTCTTATTTTACTGTTGGCACTTGTGGGAAGCCTTTATACGCTTATTCTTGAGGTCGTGCGGTACCGCTCGGCGAATAATCCGACGCCGCAGAGTGTGGCGGACGTATATGATGCCGAAACCTATCAGACCTGGAAGAAATACAGCGCAGAGCATTGCCGCGCGGCAATTTTCTTTGCCTGTCTGAGCGGAGCGGTGACTCTTCTTCTGCTCTGCACCAACGTTTACGCCGCCTTTGCCTCGCTTTTCCCGACGGGGACCTTCTGGCAGCTGTTTGCGGTTGTTCTGCTTGAGACGGTAGTTGGCACGGTGATCGGTATTTTCCGGCATTACATCGAGACGATGGTTATCGAGCAGAAGTACGGCTTTAACCGCTCCACCGTGAAAACCTTCGTGCTTGATCAGGTGCGAGAGTTGATTCTCGGCTTCGCTCTCTCGCTCGGACTCACGTGGTTGATTGCGGTCTTCCATCGGATGATGGGGGCGTGGATGATTCTTTGCTTTGCCGCGGCCGTTTTTTGTGTTACGCTGCTGATTTCCTTCCTGTATCCGATTTTCAGTCGGATCGGCAATAAGTTCGTTCCGCTGGAGGAGGGAGAGCTGCGGGATCGGCTGATGAAGCTGCTGACCGATCATGGATATCGGGTCAAGGCAATTGAGGTGATGGATGCCTCCCGCCGCACCACTAAGCTGAATGCGTATTTTACCGGCTTGGGCCGTATGAAGACCATCGTACTGTACGACAATCTCGTTGAGGCGATGGACACGGATGAAATCTGTGCGGTCTTTGCCCATGAGCTCGGCCACGGCTTACATAAGGACGTGCCGAAGATGCAGGTGATGAATGTCGGCAACCTCGTGCTGATGGCCGCGGCCGCTTGGCTTGCGGCGAGCTGTCCTGCCCTTCATACCGCATTCGGCTTTGCGGAGCTCAATTACGGCTTTGCCTACATTCTGACCGGGATCGGCATCGGGATTATTCAGCCGCTGACGGGGATGCTGACCAATGCCTACAGCCGTTCCGCCGAATACCGCGCCGACAGGCAGGCGGTGAAGGAGGGCTATGGCGAGGCCATGATAACGGCGCTGAAAAAGCTCGCACGGGATAATTTCGCGCATCTTGCGCCTTCTCCGATCAACGTGGTCATTGAATACAGCCACCCGCCGCTCGGCAACCGCATTGAGGCGGTTGCGCGCGCAATTGCACAGAGCGGAAAATAAAATCAAAGGAGAGAACCCCGTGAATTTTACCGAAATTGCACAAGCAAGACAATCCTGCCGTCGGTACCGGGCCGGGATTGCCGTTGAGACCGAAAAGCTGGAGCGGATTCTGGCGTCTGCGCGGCTCGCGCCTTCTGCCTGTAACGGTCAGCCCTATCATATTACCGTTTGCCGCGGAGAGGCGGCAGGGAAGGTTGCCCGTGCCGTACAGGGCATGGGGATGAACAAATTTGCCGAGCAGGTGCCCGTGATGCTGGTTATTTCAGAGATGCCCTACGTTGCGACGGCGGCACTGGGAGCAAAGGTCAAGGGCAACGATTACCGTTCGATTGATATCGGGATTCTGTCGGCGTATATCACGGCAGAGGCAACGGCACAAGGGCTCGGGAGCTGTATCCTCGGCTGGTTTGACGACGGTGAAATCCGTCGTATCTGCAGTCTTGACGGTGCGGTGCGTCTGGTGATCACGCTTGGCTATGCGGCAGAGGATGATCCCCTGCGCCCCAAAAAGCGTAAGGATACAGACTTGCTCGTGCACACGGTCGAGTAAAAACGCGCTTTCGCTGTTTCTTGCGGAAATGCCGGCCAAACATAAAAAACTGTCGGCATACGCTCCGGATGGGGCGTATGCCGACAGTTTTTTATGGATATTTAACCTTGCATAAAATATGCTTGTGCGGTATTGCGGATCAGACCTTGATCTGCTTGGCAATCCATCCGCACTTGGTATAGTCGGTGAAGGAACAGACCTTGCGGGTGAGAGCTGCGGCGCTCGGGCTCAGTAAGGTCATAGACATCTTTTTGCCGGCAAGCTCGGGGCGCGCGTATTCGGCACCGGCGTAAAGCAGGGAAAGCCCGGTTTGGGTGTTGAGGGTATGCCAGGTTGTCACCATGTAGCCCAGCGTATTTTGTCCGCGTGCCGTATCAACGGCGGCGCGAATATTGTCAACTCTTTCCCATGGACAGCTGAGGACATCAAAACCGAGGGAGGCAAAATAGGTCGTGGTGGCGAAGGGCGCTTCCACACGGCGGTAATGCCAGTCGGCAATGACAACGCGGCGATCAAGCTCGGAAAAAATCTTTTCGGCGATTTCGGGATATTTACAGTTGCAGCTGTAGTCCCCCGGGGTGGTGCCGACCAATTCGTTATTGAGCAGCATATCTCCCCAAATGATGGGTCGGCGGTGCTCTTCCTCGAGCACCTCGCGGGTCAGCGCACAGAGATAATTGCTGAAATTGTAGGCAAGGTCGGGATTGTGTCCGTAGATATATGCTTCATCGCAGCCGAGGTGGATGTATTCGCCGGGGCCGAAGATATCGTAAAGCTCGGCACGCACCTGACGGAGAAGATTGCGGACGCGGGGATTATCGATTGCCCAGTTCCAGCCGTCCTCACTGAAATAAAGTGCTTTTGCCGGGTTTTGATCGAGCACGACGTGCTTGCCGCTCATCATGCGGCTATGCGAGGCGTGGCCGAGATGGTTGAGCATGGGGATCGGCTCCATACCGAGCAGACGCGCCTCTGCAATCAGTGCGCGCCATTGCTCGCGGTCGGGCGAACCCGGCCAGGCAAGCTCGGGCATACAGATGAAGGGAAGGGTGCCCCAGGGCTCAAGGATCACGTGCGTATAGTGCAGTGCGGCACAGACACGCAGGACTTTTTGCAGAAAATCAAGTTTAGTTTCGGGGAAGACGCAGATGTGTGCCATGCGCACGGCGACGTCGAATTTGTCGATATGCGTGCCGCAGGGAATGCCGAAACGGGGCTCATCCTCAAGCTCAAGCGGCTTGATTCGGCGCAGAAGTGCGAGAATGCCCTGCATCAGGCCGGCACCGTCATATGCACGAACCAAAACGCCGGATTCGCTGACGGCGATGGCGTACCGCGCTTCGGCCAGCTCGACCTCGGGGGCAGTACCGATGCTGAAGCAGAACTCGTCGGTCGGCTCTGCGACCAGCTCGCCGCGGGTACAGCAGAAGCCGCTCCACAATTCGCCGATCAGCGGCGTGCAAAGCGAGCGGTGCAGGCGAGCGATCGTTTTTTGGGTAAAGATGAACATAAGGGGGATACCTCCATGTTTTCTGTGCCCGAATCGGTATGGTGCTGATGACGGATATTGGGCACTCCGCATCCGTCCTTTCCCTTTTTATTTTAGCGTGTTTATTCTTTTTTTGCAAGAAGAGATCAAACCAAACTATAAGAAAACGAAACGCTTTGTCACTTATTCCTCCCCATCCGGACAAGCATCTGCAGGGCGCAGTCGGTATACCTACCGCATTCCTCGCAGGGACAGTATGCCTTGAATGGTTGTATTCGTTTTCCCCCTATGCAGGTCAACGCTTGAATTGCCTGTTTTTAACAGGTGCGAAAACAATTGTATATTGTTATGAAAATATCTTCTCCGGGTTTGATTTGTTGCATTTGGTTTTGATATCTTATAGACAATAATCAACAAAAGGCTGTATAATATAATCGTCCCGATAATCGTCCCGAAAGCGGTTGTTCTTCGGAAAATAGTCTGTGTTTTCATCTGTTATTCCTTGCGGAGGGGATACTGTCGGGAGAATTTTTTGAGGAGGCGATATTTCATGAAAAATTGGATAAAATTTGCTTTGCTCGGTCTGTTGTTGAGTCTTTTGCTGATTAGCTGCCAGGTGCCGCCTTCACCTCCGTCTGCTGATATAACAACGGAAGCTGTGACGACTGAAGCCGTGCCAACCGGACTTGAGGTAGTCAAGGATGGTGTTGCGAATTATCGTGTGGTTCGCGGTGAAATGGCAACCGAAGCGGTGATCAATGCGGCGCTCCGGGTGCGTAATCTCATCAGCGATGCGACTGATGTACAGCCCGATATTTCCAGCGATTGGGTGAAACAGGGCAGCGAGCACGATCACGAGTCGCGGGAAATTCTGGTAGGTCCGACCGATTACAGCGAATCGATTGAGGCGCTGGAAAATGTTGCTTACGGTGATTATGTGATTGCGCAGGTAGGCAATAAATTAGTCATCAACGCATGGTGCGAGAAATCCTTGGATGCGGCCTGCGAAGCATTCCGCAATTTGGTTCGCAAGCACGTCCAAACGGGGAATCTGACTCTGCCGTCCGATCTTTTGATAACCGGTACCGGAAACAAGCTGATGAACCAGCTTCCGACTTTTGAAAATGGAACGCTCGATGTGATCTACGATGGCGGCTGCGATACGGAGCTGGCTATCTTTCAGGAAACGACCCCGGATGCCTTTTCTGCATATCTGCGGAAGCTGGAGGCGGCGGGATATACGCTCTATGCCGAAAATGAGATCACGGACAATCGCTTTGCCACCTATATCAATGACAGTTATGTGATCAATGCGGGCTATTACGCTTATGAGCAGGCGGTTCGTGTAACGGTTGAGTCGCGCACGGCCCTGCCGCCGCGCGAGAGTGACAATGTCTATGAGAAAAAAATCCAGCCCAGTGTCGGACAGCTTGGCTGTGAGTTTCCGGACAGCAACGGAAGCCTGGTTACCATTGGGCAGAGCCATATTCTCCAGCTATCGGATGGCAGCTATATTGTGATCGACGGCGGCTACCAGCGCAATGTCGAAGCTAAAATGCTTTACGACTATATGTATAAATACGCCGTCGATCCCCAAAACATCACCATTGCCGCGTGGATCTTTACACACGGACATAGCGACCATACCGGTGGATATGAGGTCTTTACGAAAAACTACGCCTCGAAGGTAAAGCTTGAACTGCTGATCGGTAATTTCCCGGATAGGGCTGTCCTGGTCGGCGGCGGGGCGCCCAGCGGAGACAGAATACCCAATTCGACCGTCTCTTACCCGGGATCGAAATGGATTCAGGCACATGTTGGCCAGGTCTTCCATCTGCGAGACGCGGAGGTGGAAATTCTCTACACGCTGGAAAGCTATGCGCCCGGTGATCTGGCCTATTACAATACCGCCTCACTGATCTTCACGGTTAAGCTTGGCGGCCAGACCCTTAATTTCCTTGGCGATGCGTCGAACGATTCCTGCAAGATTGTGTATACCATGTTCGGCGACTACCTCAAGGCCGACTTCGTTCAAGCAGCGCACCACGGAAGCGGAACCGGTTCTTCGGCCTATACCGGTGTTACCTCGGTCTATACTGCATCCGAAGCGCCTGTTGTTCTCTGGCCGGTGGGCGAGTCGGTCTATGAAGGTATAGCGAAGCGTGTTTACAGTGCCCACTTGGTCAATCTGGATTCAACCAAAGAGATTTTTGTCGCAGGCTCGAGAGTGATTCGGCTGCTGCTTCCATATACGGTGGGAACGAGCGGTTATGAGAGCATCCTGCAGTAAACGTAATCTTCAATATTTCGCAAAATGGGGTGTCATGCTAATTAGCGTGACACCCCATTTTTTTTGCCTGAAAGCGATTATCAGGCCGGACGGTAAGCAATCGGAGAGCAATTATTCGATTTGTTCCATTTTGGAAAAGGCCTGAGGGGAATAGCCGGTGTATTTGCGGAATTCTTTGGCAAAATAACTGGGACTGTCAAAGCCGACGCGGCCGGCGACCTCGGTGACGGAATAATAGCCGGAATTGAGCAGGGTTTTTGCTCGATTAAGACGGTAATTTTTGACGTAAGTGCTGGTGGGAATACCGTATTCCTTGATAAAAAGTCTCCGTAGATAGGCTGAAGTGAAGCCGGCCAGCGAAGCCAGGTATTCTACATCGGCGGCTTGTGCGGAGTCGTAATGATTATGCACGTATTCAATGACCGGCAAAAGACGGCGATCGAATTCGGATACCATGGTATGAAAATCAGACTCGTTGAGCAGTTTACTGAGAATCTGATAGAATCTGGACATGCAGACAAAGCGGTCGGCGGGGGTGGGGGATTCAAACAGCTCAAGCAGGCGAGTAAAATCGGACGCGATTGCACGGCCTTGGGAGGGGAAAATGATTTGCGGTTCTTCCGAGAGTGGGGAGGATAAATGGAAATGGCAGGCAATGATTTCACGAGAGTCCTTGATGATGCTGGTATAACTGACTCCCTGCGGCATTAACAGGACGCTGCCGGGTGGAGAGGAAAGGGTAAGCTTATCCGTGCTGATCTCTCCGTTTCCCGACAAACAAAGTGAGAGTGAATGGAAATTCCGCTCACGAACTGCAAGACGTCCGCGCGGGGGGAAGCATTGCATTACATCAAGCTGAGTGACATAGAGCAGATCACTGGTAAACATACACATATCCTCCCTTAATCCTTGTTCCGATTTGTTGCATTTTGTATTGATATCTTGTAGACGGCTCTGATATGATGTTTTATAATAAAGATGTACCGTAGGATGAAGCTCCGTTTATATGTTAGCACACAATACAACTGCATGTCAAGTATCGGTGTGAAATATTTCGGACAACCGGCGCACCGCTTGGATCGCGTATTGCGTACGGCACAGCTGCTTCGCCTGCATAAAAAATCCTGCATAAAAAATCAAGAAAGGAAAATCCCCATCATGAAGAAGAAAATTCTCGCCGTATCTCTCTCCGTTTTGCTGTTGATGTCGATGGCAGTCGGGTGTGCGAATACACCGGGACAGACTGCAGACACCACGACCGATCCGACCAATGCAGATAATCCTCCTGCAAGCGGTGACGTGACTACGGTTGAATCGAACGACGCAGATCTTCTGGGCTTCCCCAAGGAAGATAACGGCAACAAGAAATTTGTCATCTACACCAATTCCACCAAAAGTGACGGCAGTGCACTCGGTGACTTCAATGTTGAATCACAGACCGGAGATCTTGTTAACGATGCCGTCTTCAAAAAGGATGCTAAGGTTGAGGACTACCTCGGTATCGATATTGAGCTGATCTTAGAGAATGGTGTATGGTCGAAGCGCAGTGCTTTCAATAACAAGATCATTGCTGCATATGACGCCGGTGATCATGAGTTTGATGTGGTTAACAGCATGTTGGTCTGCACCATTCCGTTAGCCGGTCGGGGCCTGTTCGTCGACGTAAGTGATCTTCCGCACACCGGTTTTGATAAGCCCTGGTATATCAAGGACATGGTTGAGAATTATGGAATAGGCGGCAAATTCTATGGGATCATCAGCGACCACTCGCTTTCCCTCTACAAGGACCTGTCGGTTATTTTCTTCAATGCGGATATGATGGAGGACGTAAAGCCGGATGTAGACCTTTACGATCTTGTCCGCCGGGGAGAATGGACGCTGGACAAATTCCTTGAGGTTTCCTCGGATATGGCACGTGACCTCAAT
The DNA here is from genome assembly GCA_045597265.1 of Eubacteriales bacterium. Taxonomy (GTDB): domain Bacteria; phylum Bacillota; class Clostridia; order Oscillospirales; family CAG-272; genus SIG693. The sequence continues at coordinate 24,992 of JAZODX010000210.1, forward strand.
GGCGATGATGCGTATACTGCAGGCGACGATATTTTCGCTTATTTCGGTGAGGGTGTACCGAACGGCACCTGGATCACTGCGTTGGATATTCATTCCTTTGAAATTAACGAAACGGGAAACTCCTTCACCTACTACGGCCTGACCGAACGCTTTTCCTCGGCATATGACCGTATGGGCGTTTTCTCGACCAGTCCCGGTGTCCGTAACGAGCAGGGTACCTTGGGGGCTCGGGATACCTTTGCAAATGGCCGTGTCGCCTTTATGACCAATTTCCTCTATACTACGGAAAGCCTTCGTGACATGGACGACGACTACGGCATTCTCCCGATTCCGAAATACGATACGAATCAGGAAGACTACATTTCGCAGGTCGGCACCTCGACCTCGACCTTCTTTGTTCCGCAAACCCAGATGAATCTGGATCTGGTGTCCAAGTTCATCGAATGTGAGGCTTATTTCGGTTATACCGAGGTGTCGGACGTCTACTATGAGGTTGCTCTGAAAACCAAATATATTGATGATCCGAACATGGTTGACATGCTGGATATTGTTCGTGAAAATGCAACCATAACCTTTATGATGGTTTATGGTGCGAACTACATGAAAAACTCCCCCTATGAACGCTTCCGCTTCTCGGCATCGGGTGTTGCTTACACCGATATCGCGTCTTGGATGGCCTCTCGCGAGACGTCCTTCTGCACTTCGCTCCAGACCCTGCTCGATGCGTATGCCGCATTGGAATAAGCTGATTCTTGCTTGATGCAGAACAGAAAATAATACATAAGGAGAAAAAGAACATGAAAAAAACTCTTGCGATGCTTTTGTGTGTAATGATGCTTTCCGCTCTGATTTTGTCGGCGTCCGCTGCTTCACCGGATCCCATTTGGATCGACTATTTCAGCGATGCATCCGCACGTGATTATTCCAGTACATATTATGACACGTCGGTACAGAACGGTGTGCTCACCATTACGCCGAAAGAGCCCAAGACGCGTGCGCTTTATCAGTTCCCCGGGTTGGGCAGTGTTTCCGAGGATTCCTACACCTTTATTATCCGATTCCGCAATACGTTCCCTAAATATAACAGTAATACGTTATTTGGCGTTAGCTTTGGCGGTGCAAATGAAGAAAACTTTTTCTTCGCCACATTCGTTGAAGCTTATGGATTCCCCAGACCTTACTGGGGCATGGTAGAAAATGCAAAAACTACGCGCACAACGAACCGTCAAAACATAGAGGGCAGCTTCAGAATTGCAACGAAAGCTGCTGACGGCAGCAGCATCGTCGGCGAAAGAACGATCACAATGGTGATTGAGATCAACGGTACCAATGAGCCGGTATTCAGCTACTACGATGAACAAGGTAACCTCTGTAATTATCAGGACAATGGGAGTTTGTATGGAAAAAAGGATCCTGACTACGGCGCTTGTGAAGGCTTTACGACCAAGGGTCTGATGGGTTTGATCCTCGGTAATGAATGCACACTTGAGATCGACGCAGCCGGTGTTTGGAATGGTGTAGGTCTTGATAATGCTGCACTGGTCAAGACGATGAGTACTGAGCCCGTGCCCGAAACCACAAAGGCGTCCGAAACCACGAAGGCACCCGAAACCACAAAGGCGTCCGAAACCACGAAGGCACCCGAAACCACGAAGGCACCCGAAACCACGAAGGCACCCGAAACCACGAAGGCGCCCGAAACCACGAAGGCGCCCGAAACCACGAAGGCGCCCGAAACCACGAAGGCACCCGAAACTACTCCCGCAACCGGAAGCAATATGGTTGTGATGTTTATCTGTGCAGCGACGGCCGCCGTGCTGATGAGTACATTGTGCATGCGTCGAAAACGCCAGCGCTGATCCATTACAATTAGAACGCAGGGGAAGAGAAAAATTTTGTTTATCTTCCTCTGCTTTCCAATTTGAATCTTTCCAAGCAAAGGAGACCCAATATGCCAATCAAACATACTGCCGTAAGCTATTACGGCCTCAATTACGTTGAGCATGCCCGCGCGGATTTCGAAGAAATGAAGGCGCACGGCTGTGATACCGTTATTCTTGCCATCACCGAGTTCGATATGGACTTTTGGTTCCCAAACATCAACAGCATCGTCCGCTGTGCGCATGAGCTCGGCCTTCGCGTGCTTGCCGATCTGTGGGGAATCGGTAAATATTTTGGCGGCGAGCAGGTGAGCCTGTTCTTGCAGAACAATATCCATCACCGTCAGGTTTCGGCCTTCACCGGTGAGGTGCTTAACGCTGCTTGCTTCAACACCAATTCCTTCCGCGATTATTTTACCCGCCTTTGCCTTAAGCTTGCGCGGGAGACCGAGGTTGACGGCTTCTTCTGGGATGAGCCGCACTATGCGATGCCCAAGTCCTATGCGTCGATCACCGGAGGCGCCGGTGATGACTGGTCCTGCCGCTGTCCCGAGTGTATGAAAAAGTTCGAGGAATACTACGGCTATGAAATGCCGAAGATCATGAACGACGACGTCAAGCAGTTCCGCTGGCGCGAGGCACTCAAAACGCTTGCGGATGCATCCCGCGAGATCAAGGCAGTCAATCCCGCGCTTGAGATTACCTGCTGTGTACACGCTACGCTGAACACCTATTACGTGACCGAGCTGCGCGGCTATGACAATTGGGATATGGTTGCTGCCTGCCCTTATTTCGACGTTTTCTCAACCACCATCATCAACTGGGAGTTGCCTGAGTCCTTCTTCGCGGATATTACCCGCCGCACGGTGGAGATGGCAAAGAAGTATGGCAAGCAGTCCGAGCGCTGGCTGATGGGTTACAACAAGCGCCCCGCCGATTTTGCGCAGATCGACCGCATCGTAGATCTCTACGAATCGATGGGGGTTGACCGACTGGCCACCTGGACCTACCGCGGCGGCTACGGCACCGTCGTTGCCGCGCCCGACGCACTGCAGCTTTGGGATTGTATCGGCGAAAATTACAACCGTGTTTTGGTGAAAGAGGAGAAATAAGATGATTCAGGATTTTGGTTACTATCAGGCAATTATTCATAATCTGGAGCAGATTAACGAAACACAGGGCGAGAATATCCACCGCGCCGCATCGCTGATGCGTGACGCGATCGCAAACGATCGCCTGATTCACGTTTACGGCGGCGGCGGACACACCACCCTGCCGGTCGGTGAGATGTTTTTCCGTGCAGGCGGTCTCTCCTGTATCAATCCCGTCATGGAGACAGGCCTTTCGGTTTTCAATCAGGCGCTGAAATATCTCGAGCTTGAGCGCACCGTCAATTTCGGTACTGCCATCATCAAATATTACGATCTGCAGAAGGACGATCTCTTGATTATCTTCCACAATATTGGCATCAATCCCGCCACCATCGACGCGGCCATGGAGGCCAAGCGCCGCGGTGTGAAGATTATTGCCGTCTCGTCGGCCGCATGGCAGAACGAGATGCCGGCCGATCACTTTATCCGCCATCCGAACAAGACCAATCTCAACGATTATGCAGACGTCTGCATCGAGGACTTCAATCCCGTTGGGGATGCCGTCGTAACCGTCCCCGGCCTTGATACGCCGATTGCTCCCCTTTCCAATATTGCCGATTTCTATATTGCACATCTGTTGGAAATCGAAACGGTTCGCCTCTGTGTGGAGGCCGGCATCGTACCGCCCGTTTGGAGCAGTGCCAACACACCGGGCGGTGACGAAAAGAACGCGGCTTACCTGGAAAAATACAGACCGCGCGTCAAGATGCTTTGAGAAAATGGAGGAAACACGCTTTGTATAACTGGACATTGATGCAGGAAAAGTTGGATTTTCTCTGTGCAAAATACGGCGGATCGGCAAAGGTTGTGCCCGGCGATGAGCAGCGGCTTCTGCCCTGGCGCAAGGAGCGTCGATTTGCAGAAATTGCCGGCATGGTGAAGGATGGCACGCTGGAGGGCGTCAGTGCACTCCGCTTCGGTCTGGTCGAGAACGATACCGTTTCGCTGATTTCGGCAACGCGCCGTGAGCTTGGTATTGCCATGATGCTCTACCCTCGGCCGATCACGCACATTACCGCTTTTACCGGCGGCGAGCGTGCCCTTTGCGCCATTGCACGTTTTGATGACGGTGTTCTTTTGACCCTGGAGATTTCGCTTCAGGCCGGTGCCGCACTTCACGCCGTGGATAAGCACGAGCTGACCTGCGCACGTGGTGTTGCCTGTGACCGCCCTGTCGATACGCAGGTACCGCAGAGTTCGCTGTATCTTTATACGGCAGACGGCCGTGAGACGTATACCGATGTCGATTACGAGCTTTTGGGACTGAGCCAGGACGAATGTGCCATTGTGCGCGCGGCTTATGCCGCAGCCACCGTCCCGGGCGAAGCTGATGCCATTGCGGCGGAGAGTGCCGTACTTGATACGGTTGTGAAGGCGCTTGAAAAATCCTGCGCAGGATACGGAACGGTGGAGGTGAACCGGGTATGACGGATAAGCCGATTAAAATTGCGATGATGTCCATGACGCACGGACATACGAGAAAATATTATCAGGTACTCAAGCAGAATCCCAAGCTTGAATGGATTGCCGTTTCTACGGCGAATGAGACGGTCAAGAAAAATTTTCTGAACGTTGTCGACGGCATTCCATGCTATGACAGTGACGAGGAGATGCTCGACCGTCATCCCGAGATTGAGGCGGTCGTTATTGCAAGTGAGAACAGTGCGCATCTGCGCCAGGTGAAGCTTTGTGCTTCCCGCGGAATTCATATTCTTTCCATGAAAATTCCGACCTTTGACATGAAAGAGTATGACGAAATGATCAAGGCTGTTGACGAGGCAGGTGTTGTCTGTCAGGTTGAACTCGAGCTGCATCATAATCCGGTTGTCGTTCGAACCAAGCAGCTGCTGGCAGAGGGGCGTCTCGGTAAGCTTCTCTCCTTCCGCGCAACCAACGTTACCCTCTCTCCGGTTTACGCCTTCCCGTGGCAGGGAGTGCCCGAGCTGAGCTATGGCAAGCGTGTTCCGCTTGGGGACGGCTCTGACCGTTTCCGCGGCGGTGCACTCTGTGATCATCCGCATATCTTTGATTTGATCCGCATCGTCACCGGATCGGAATTTGCCGAGATTTACGCGCAGGCTGCGCCCAATATTCGTGATGATCTTGAGGTTGAAGATATGCTCAGCGTCGTCGGCCGCATGAAGAACGGTGTTGTCTTCTCGCTCGATCCCTCCTGGTCGAAGAAGGAGGAAAAGCTGCCCGTTCCCGGTCCCGGCTGGGAACTTTATCCCAAGCGCATGGAGGTCAACCTTGTGCTGCAGGGGGAGAATGGCACGATGGCCGTCGATTGCTTCGGTCCCAACGTTTATCACAACGGCGCTCCGGACGATCGTTACACGGTTCGCTATACCTACTTTGACGAATGGGTTGGCTTGATCGATGAATTTGTGTCCTGTATTCGTGAAGGCAAGACGCCGCAGATCAATCTCCGTCATCATCGTGCGACCATTGAGGCGATGAATGCCTGCTACGAAAGTATTCGCACCGGTAAGACCGTGCAGATGAACTGATCGGCCTTGTGTGATTAACCGTGCTGCGCAACAGATCCTGCTTTTATCGGAAAACAGTTGATGACATCCCGTGCTTTTTTTCGATAAAATAAAGACAAATAAATACATTTTGCATTAGTGTGTTTTCACCTCCGTGTGCTTGTGCGCGATCTGCCCGACTGCAGTACGGGGGAATTACCCAACGAAAAAAAGAGAGATTATATGAAAAGGATGTTTCTGTCGATTTTGCTTGACGCTTGTCCTTCTTCCGGCGTGCAACCAAGCAGAGCCCCACGTTCCTATTGAGACGGATCCGGTGCCTGCCACCACGGCAGCACCCACAACCACGGCAACGCCCGCCACTACGGCAGCACCTACAACTACATCGGTGCCCGCCACCACGGCAGCGCCCACAACCACGGCAGCGCCCACTACCACAGCGGCACCGCAAACGACGGAGGCAATCATGACAACAGCAGCACCGGAAACTACCGCGGCGCCCGTAACGCCGGATGTGCCCTCTGCAGGTGTTTTTACCGAAGCGGATTTTCAAAATGCAATCGCATATGTTGAAAAATGCCGTGATGACCGTAAGCTCTCCTATGCTGCCTTTTCGATCGGCAACCGAGGCGGCGAGCTCTTCCACTGGTGCCTCGACGGTACAACAGAGGAAACCCTCTTTGACATGGCGTCGGTAACTAAAATTGTTTCAACGACGACTCTCTTTCTGATTGCACAGTCCGAGGGGAAAGTACACTGGGACGATACACTTTCCAAATATTTTGCAGCCGCACCCGCTGACAAGGCCAACATTCCCCTTTGGCGTTTGATGAGCCACTCGGCCGGCCTCAGCGCTTACACGGTTTCTAAATACACCAATGATCCCGGTAAGGTGTTCGACGAGATTCTCTCGCATAAGCTCGGATACACAACGGGGACCCAGGTCACCTATTCCTGCAACGGCATGAATCTGATCGGTCGTGTTCTTGAGCTGTCTTACGGCAAATCCCTTGACGTTCTGTTTAAGGAAAAGATCGCAGGGCCGTTGAACATGCCAAACTCCGGATATAAGCTCTACGAGACTGATGCGAAGATCACCGTTCATCAGAGCAATCGCAACCGTGTCAACGACAACAACGCCAATTTCCTCGGTGGTGTGGCAGGCAACGCCGGACTTTTCTCCAATATTACGGACATGTCCACCTATGCAGTTGCGCTGGCGAATGGACTTTCCGCGTTGAACATTCCGCAGGACACGTTTGTCGAATCGATTCAGAACCGTACGCCCGGGATGTCATCGTCCCGTGCGACCGGCTGGGCGCTGGTTGGCCCTTCCGAGAGCGGTGCTGACCGTCTCTTCCCCACCGGAAGCTACGGACACACCGGATGGACCGGGCAGAGCATTTTCGTTGACCCGCAAACCGGCCTTTGGGTGGTCTTCCTGACCAATTCACAGTATCATGGCGCCAGTGCGGACGATAAAGATACGCTGCGCTATAACCTTTACTCTGCTCTTGCCGATGATCTTGGCCTTTAAGTCCGATATTGATTATTCACATATCAATAAATACATTTTTGGAAAGGAACAAAATGATGAAACGAATTATTTCTCTCGCGCTGATCTGTTTGATGCTGCTCTCGATGGTCCCGATTACCGTCGCGGCTGCTGAAACAACAGATGATTTCGACATCTCCGCGCTCTCCAAGCAGACCTACTACGAACAGAATTTTGATGCGTTGAATGACGGTACGATCGATCCCGCTGCACTCGGCTGGGACGCGGTCAACAGTACTGCAACCCTGGAAGTCAAGACAAACAGCAGCGGCAATAAGGAGCTGATCATTCGGGAAACCGTAGATAATGCCGCAAAAAAGTCCTTCTTTGTGCTTCTGCCGAACACGAAGAACTTTGATGCATCCAAGCACGCCGCAAACTCCGACGTTGTCACGAAGAAGAGCTACTACGTAGAGTTTGATTTTCGGTTTGCCGAAATCGGCGTGAATAATACCTTCGCACTCCTCCTCAACTACAACCGCGCGGCCACGACGGAGAGCTACTCACTGCTTTATTTAAAGTGCGGCACCGCAGTCAGCTCGTTTACCTACTTCCCGGATTCCCTCCTTGACTACACCACTCCGGTGAGCGCCATCGCGACGACCTTCCGCTATCCGGGCGGAGCCTTGGCAGAGAGAAAGATTCTCCAAAAAGATGCGTCGGTTCTGCCCCAGATTCTGAACAAGTCCAAGTCCGCGACGCTGCTTTATGATAACACCATCAACGTTCGTGTCGAGGTTGACAACGACGAGAAGGTTGCACGCGTCTTTGTCAACGATGTCTATTTAACGGCCACCAATCCCAACTACAAGACGGACAACGAGAGATGGACGAAGTTCCTCAGCTCCGGCGAAACCGAGCTTGGCTTCCGCATCCATCATGACAAGGGCGACGCCAATCCCACTGCCGTAGCGATCGATAACATCAAGGTAGGCTCGCTTGACTATCCCACCGTTACCTTTGATACCGACGGCGGCAGCGCAGTTGCTGCGATGAGCACCAACCGCCAGGGCAAGCTTACATCGGTTCCCACTGCGCCCACCAAGGCGGGCTTCACCTTTGCAGGCTGGTATAACGGCACCGCCCCGGTAGAGCTTAACGCGACTACCACCTTCTACACCAACACTACCCTCACCGCAAAGTGGACGGAGAATACTTCTGCACCCACTGCCCACACCGTTACCTTTGACGCCGCAGGCGGTACGATTGCCCAGACGAGCATGACCACCAATGCTGAGGGTAAGCTTGCCGTATTGCCGACCGTTATCAGAACCGGCTACATCTTTGACGGCTGGTTTACGGCTGCAGGTGAAGAAGTGACGATTGAGACGGTCTTCACGGCAGACACCACCCTGACCGCAAAGTGGACTGTGGATCCTTCCTTGAGCGGCGGCGCGTTTTCTGCTGAATCGGCCAATCTTTGGCTTGCCGTTCTGGTAAGCCGCTACAGTCGCCGGTTTGACATTCAGGCAGCTGCCACCGATGGCGGTATGATTACCCCTGCCGGAACTACCCGGGTAAAGTACAACACCAGCCAGACCTACACGATTCTCCCGAACGCCGGTTATGCGATTGCCGATGTTGTCGTAGACGGTGTCAGCGTCGGTAAGGTGAACAGCTATACCTTTAAGAAGGTTACCAAGGCACACACGATTTCCGTTGTATTCGAGAAGCGCGAGGCGGAGAAGAGTGAGGTCCTCTATGAGGAGAATTTCGATGCACTGAAGTCGGCTGAAGACCTCGGCTGAGAACCGATCTCGAGCCTGTATGTGCCTACGGCGAAGCTTTCACCGGATGGCGGCAAGCTGATTATGGACAATATGGTCGATGGTGCAAAGACGTCCTACTATGTCTTTTTGCCCTCGGCGATCACCGATGAGATGGTCAAGGACAACTACACCGTACAGTTCGACATGACCTTCCTTGATGCAGCCGACCGGGAGAATTTCTTCTCGATTCTCTTTAATTACAACCGCAAAACCAGCCAAGACTATACCGTGCTCTTCTTGCGGATGCGCGGAGATTGGAACGGCTTCCAGAACCGCAACAAGAACTGGGCTGTCCTGGATAAGGGCGGCACCGAATATGTCGATGCCAACGGCAATCTGGTAACGAGAGGTACGGTCAACACGAAGGTAGCCGGACAGGGGTTGTCGGATTACATTTTCAACACGTCCCCGAGCGGCATGACCTTAAAGGACAAGCCCATGACAGTCCGCGTAGAGGTCGACACGCAGGATCAGGTCGCCCGTGTCTTTGTCAACGATATCTACCTCACCGGCTCGAACGGCAAGACCTCAGGCGGCTGGGCTGACTTCCGCAATACGGCCTCCGGCGGTACCGAGCTGGTCTTCCGCATCGGCCCCGGTGCCAAGGTCGCACTGGATAACGTGACCGTGGTCAGCGGTATTGGTATCCCGAAAAACTAACGGAACGCATCACGGGGAAAATCGGTCGATTTTCCCCGTGATTTTCTGCGCCGCGGAGGCACGAGGAAATTATTGTGTCGGCAGAGTGGCTGTACGAGGATAATCAAATGGCCTTCTGCCAAATATGGAGGAAAAGAGAAAAGAACCTGCCGTGCAGTACGCACGGCGGGTTCTTTTACTGTGGAGATACCTTTTCAGATACATTTTTCTTTGGAAGATTATTCTTGCGGAACGAAGCAGACTGTGGTATAATACAAGCAGAAATCCATCCGGAGCCCCGGCTGTCCCGGGGAATAAGATGGAAGAAAATATGGCGCAATGCCGCGGAAGAAGGAGAAACAGATGCGCAAGAATTTTGGTGCCAAAACGTGGTTGTATCCGATGCCTGTGCTGATTATCGGCACCTATGATGAGAATGGTACGCCCGACGCAATGAATGCGGCGTGGGGCGGTATCTACGACACCAATCAGGTCATGGTTTGCTTGGCGGATGAGCATAAGACAACCGAGAATATCAGAAAAAACGGTGCGTTCACGGTCAGCTTTGCCACGGCCGGGACGGTGGTTCCCTGCGATTACGTCGGCATCGTTTCGGCCAACGACGTTCCCGACAAATTTGCGCGTGCGGGCTTTCACGCTGTACGAAGTGCATATGTCAACGCCCCGCTCATCGAGGAACTGCCCATGGCACTGGAGTGCGAGCTGATCGGCTTCAATGCAGACGGCATCTGCGTGGGGCGAATCGTGAACGTATCGGCCGATGAGTGCGTACTGGATGATACGGGATCGATTGATCTGACGAAGCTCGATCCGATTCTCTACGACAGCGTGACTCATGCGTATCGCCGCTTCGGCGAAAAGGTTGGGCAGGCCTTTTCGGATGGAAAGAAGCTTAAATAACGACTGCTTCCGTAGCGTTTTGCACCGCCCGACCAATCCTACATACAGAAAAGAGCAGAGAAATGAAACTAACCGATTTTTTGAACAGAGAGGGTCTATCGCTTTCCTTTGAGGTATTCCCGCCCAAAACCGATACGGCGTTCGAGAGCGTCAGACACGCGACGGAGGAAATTGCCCGACTGCGTCCTTCCTTTATGAGTGTGACCTACGGTGCAGGCGGAGGAACGAGCCGATATACGTTGGATATTGCCAAAAATATCAAAGCCAATTACGGCGTGCCTACGCTGGCACATCTGACCTGCGTTTCCTCCACGAAGGAAACCGTCCGTGCGCGTATTGCCGATATTCGTGCGGCAGGAATTCAGAACGTCATGGCGCTTCGCGGAGATATCCCGAAGGAGCTTGAGCAGAGCGACAGAAGCGGCTGGGATTACCGGCACGCGGTTGAGCTGGTCAGAGAACTGCGCGAGTCGGGCGAGGATTTCTGCATCGGTGGCGCCTGCTATCCCGAAATTCATCCGGAGAGCCCCAATCAAAAGGCGGATATCCGCTATCTCAAGGAAAAGGTGGAGGCGGGCTGTGATTTTCTGACCACACAGATGTTTTTTGACAATAATCTCCTCTACACCTTCCTTTATAAAATTCGCGAGGCGGGAATTACCGTACCGGTGATTCCCGGCATCATGCCCATCACGAACGGTAATCAGGTTGAGCGTGCGGTTAAGCTTTCCGGCTCCTTTATGCCGCAGCGCTTCAAGGCTCTGGTGGATAAGTTCGGCCATACACCTGCCGCAATGAAGCAGGCGGGGATTGCATATGCGACCGACCAGATCATCGATCTGTTCGCCAACGGCATCACTAATGTACACGTCTACTCGATGAACAAGCCGGACGTTGCCGCGGCAATTCTGCGGAATTTGTCGGATATTCTGGGATAACCGCAGGGTGGTATTCTACCGGAGCTTGCGGGGAATGAAAGGGAGAAACAATGATTTTCAAAACCGAACGTCTTATTCTGCGTCCCTGGTATGAGGCGGATGCGGAGGATTTGTTCCGATATGCAAGCGATCCTCGGGTGGGACCGCCTGCCGGCTGGCCGCCGCACACGAGCGTGGAGAACAGTCGGGGAATTATCCGTGAGGTTCTCTCCTCTCCCGAAACCTACGCCGTTTGCCGCAAGGAAGACGGTCGGCCGATCGGCAGCGTCGGCCTGCACCGAAGGGATCTTGCCGAGCGGGAGGACGAATACGAGCTTGGCTATTGGATTGGCCGCCCCTTTTGGGGGCAGGGACTGATTCCCGAGGCCTCGCGCGAGCTGCTCCGTCATGCCTTCTGCGATCTCGGTATGGCGCGAATCTGGTGCGGATATTATGACGGCAATGATAAAAGCCGCCGTGTGCAGGAAAAGCTCGGTTTTATCTATCACCACACAACCGAGGGGCTGGAGATCCGCCTGCTTGGGGAAATCAGAACGGGACACGTTATGCTGATGACGAAGGAAAATTGGGAAAGATTGCATTCCGAACGAGGTGGACAATGTTAAAAAAGCTATACGACAAAAGTCGGCTTCTGTTTGCGGTAACGTGGATTATTGCGTATTGCGTGCTGATGTCCGCGGCAGACGCGCTCTCGGAGAAGCTTGGAACCGATAAGCTCATTACCTTCCCCGTTGCACTTCTGCTCTCTGTCACGCTGCTCGTTTTTTTGCGGCGAAACGGTCTTTTTACGGCCTACGGTCTTTGCCGTTCGGGTGCATCAGCGAAATCCATGCTGTATTATCTGCCCCTCTTTCTGATGCTGATCGCAAATTTGTGGTATGGCACTGCCCTCGGCTGCGGTATCCCGGAAGCCGCTCTGTATATCCTCACGATGCTCTGCGTCGGCTTTTTGGAGGAAGTTATTTTCCGCGGTCTGCTCTTTCATGCCATGCGCGGGGATAATGCAGTCCCGGCCGTGATCGTTTCAAGCGTAACCTTCGGTGTTGGTCATATCGTCAATCTTTTGAATGGCTCGGGGGCGGAGCTTCTTCCGAATCTGCTTCAGGTTGTTTACGCCACTGCCGCCGGCTTCATGTTCGTGATGATCTACTTAAAGACGGGAAGCCTCTTCGGCTGTATTGCCGCACACGGGATTTTCAATGCGCTGAGCGTATTTGCCGACGAATCGGGGATGACGGCCGCGACGCGGATTCTGAGTGCTCTTCTGCTTACGCTGATTACGGGCGGCTACGCCCTCTGGCTCGCACTGTCGATGAGGAAAGAGCGGGGAAAATAGCCCCGATTTGCGCTTTTTTTGATACTATCTAAAATACCGCTGAGGAAGACAAGCGCCTCAGCGGTATTTTGGATAGCGGAAATGCAGCAAATAAATCAGGGGAGCGATAAGCAAGCTCAAGGAAAGCCACGCCCAATGGGCGCGGGGCGGTGCAGCCAACGAAGAGAGAAAAACACGCAGAGAGAGACCTCTCACCCGCTTTCTCGGCAGCTCTCCCGAAGGGAGAGCCTTTGGGCGGCTACCTGTCTGCGGGGGCAGTGCGTGTGATGCGATAATATAGCGTGGTGTCCCTTTTCGGGGGGGGACGGGAAATCGTGCACGATACGATTGAAAAGTATAAAAAAACATGATATAATGTTTTTAAACGGAAAAAGGAGGCGATATTCGTGAAGCTGTTATTCAGCGCAATTTCGAAATTCTTGACAGGAGTCCTTTTGGTCGGTCTTCTTTTATTTCTTCCTGCGGGCAGCTTCGGATATCTGCACGGCTGGCTCTTTTTGGGAATCCTTTTTCTCCCGATGCTGCTGCTCGGTGTGCTGATGTTCTGCAAGGCGCCCGCTCTGCTTGAAAAACGGCTCAACGCCCGGGAGAAGGAGAAGACGCAAAAGGGTGTCGTTGCCCTGACCGGACTTTTGTTCATCGGCGGTTTTGTCGTGGCGGGGCTTGATTTTCGCTTCGGTTGGTCGCAGGTTCCGTTGTGGGCAGTGATCACGGCTTCGGTTGTCCTTCTCCTTTCCTATGCACTGTACGCTGAGGTGATGCGGGAAAATACATATCTTTCCAGAACGGTTGAGGTGCAGGAAAATCAAAAGGTGATCGACAGCGGTCTTTACGGCGTCGTCCGCCATCCGATGTATGCGGTAACGGTCTGGCTCTTCCTTTCCATTCCCGTGGTGCTCGGCTCGTGGTGGGCGCTCCTCTGCTTCCTGCCATACGTTGCCGTGATTGCCGTGCGGATATGCGATGAGGAAAAGGTGCTTGAGGCCGGGCTTGAGGGATACACCGACTATAAGTCCCGTGTGAAATACAGACTGTTTCCGTTTGTCTGGTAAAAAAGGAGAATAGAATGCACGATCACAATGAGGCCGAAGCTCGCGCACGCTGGGGGGATACGCCGGCCTATCACGAGCATAAGGAGAGAACAAAGCATTATACGGAAGAAAAATGGGCGGAAGTGAACGGGGGACTTATGGCGATTTTTGCCGAGTTTGCCGCCTGTCGGGAAAATGGGAATGCCGCGGATTCCTCGGAGGCAAAAGCACTTGCCGCCGGACTGCAGGCGTACGTCAGCGCAAATTATTATACCTGTACCGACGAGATCCTTGCCGGACTTGGGATGATGTATACCGCAGACGGGCGCTTCAAGGAGAGGATCGACCGATACGGCGCCGGTACGGCCGACTATGCAGCCGCCGCCATTGTCGCTTATACCGAAGGGCGGAAGAGAAGATGAAGCCGTCAATTCTGATTACCGGTGCGTACGGCGGTATGGGGAGAGCCACGGCGAATGCGCTCAGGGCAAGGGGATTTCGTATCTTTGCGCTGGACAAAACGGTTGGCGCGGAAGAAGAAAATATGATACCTGTTGAAGCAGATCTTACCGATGAGGAGAGCGTTAGACGGGCATTCGGTCTGGTCAGCGAACAGACCGATTCCCTATTTGCCATCCTTCATTTTGCGGGAATCTATCTGCTGGATTCTCTGGTTGAAATGGAAAGCGCCGATTTTGTGCGGATTTTTCGCGTCAATCTCGGCGGTGCGTTTCTGGTGAACAAGATCTTCCTGCCGCTTCTCTCCTCCGGCTCCCGCATCGTGATTACCACAAGCGAGCTGGCACCGCTTGATCCGCTTCCCTTTACGGGAATTTACGCCGTTACCAAGGGGGCGCTTGATAAGTATGCCTATGCCCTGCGGATGGAGCTTCAGCTGAAGGGGATTGGGGTCAGCGTTCTCCGTGCCGGTGCCGTTGCTACGGATATGCTTGGGGCTTCCACCGATGCGCTTGATCGGTTTTGCCGAAAAACCGCGCTTTATTCCTGCAATGCCGACCGATTCAAGCGAATCGTGGACGGCGTGGAGGCAAGACGCGTGGAGCCTTCCCGAATTGCAGAACGGGTGGTGCGGATTCTGGGCAAGCGAAAGCCGCGCTTTGCATACAGCATAAACCGCAATCCGCTTTTGCTGATGATGAACGCTCTGCCGAAGCGCCTGCAGTTTGGGGTGATTCGTTTGGTGCTCAAAAATACGAATTGATTGCGTGGAAATGGCAATGAAAAAAATAATTGTGATCGGCTGCCCGGGGGCGGGAAAGACCACCTTTGCGGAGAAACTGCAGGAGAGAATGGGGCTGCCGCTGTTTTACCTTGATGCGATTTGGCATAAGCCGGACAGAACGCATATTTCAAGGGAAGAATATGACGAACGGTTGGCCGGGATTCTGGCGCTTGATGCCTGGATCATTGACGGAAACTATAGCCGAACGGCAGAATGTCGGATCGCGGCGGCCGATACCGTTTTCCTTTTCGATCTCCCGGCCGAGGTCTGTCTTGCGGGTGCAATCGCCCGATTGGGCGAACCGCGATACGATATGCCGTGGATAGATACCGAGCTTGACCCGAAGCTGGAAAAAGAGATTATGGAATTCGGAGAAAAAAATCTGCCGAATCTTTATGGGCTGATCAACAAATATCGGGAAGGGAAAAGGGTGATTGTTTTTCGCAGCCGTGAGGAAGCGGATGCATTTTTGCGTCGGCTTTAATCGCATGGGGCGACGACTGCCCTCGGGCTTAAAGGAAAAAAAGATGATAAGGGAACTGATGCATGACCCGCTCTTTCTTGCGGGAAAGTCGGAATTGGCAGTGCGGGAGGATTTGCCGACCGCAGAAGATTTACTGGATACGCTGACGGCACACAGGGACGGCTGTGTCGGCATGGCGGCGAATATGATCGGCGTGAGGAAGCGCATCATTGCATTCCTTGATGAGAGCGGAAAAGCACCTGCCTATACGGTGATGCTTAATCCCGAGATTATCCGGAAGGAGGGCGCTTACGATACCGAAGAGGGATGCCTGTCGCTGCTCGGCGGTCCGCGTCCGTACAGGCGATATGCACGCATTAAGGTGCGCTATCAGAACGAAGCGCTTCAGATACGCATCAAGAGCTATACCGGATTTACCGCACAGATTATTCAGCATGAAATCGATCACTGCGACGGCGTGCTGATCTGAAGTCGGAGCCGTGCGTGTGCCGCAGATCGGTGCACTCGTGAGAGCGCATGAAGGCCGCAAAGCATTTTTGCTTTGCGGCCTTCATGCAGTTTCGGCGGAGCAGGCCCCGGCCTCAAAGGCCGAGGAGCATTTTTACATAGGACAGATACTCCCTCACCCAGGCGGTGAACAGAAATACCTTCATGGGGGTTTCCGCCTTGATGTACAGAGCGTCGACGTCGGCGCGTGCGCACATCAGCCGAATGCGCGGGATATGCGTCTCGGAAGAAATGCATATGATCTGTCGGTCGGTGAAGCCAAGCTGTTCGATCAGGCTGAGTGAGTAAAGAATGTTCTCTCTGGTATTGGAGGCTTTCTCCTCAAGAAAGATGCGATCGGGTGAAACACCGCGCTCGACCATATAGTCTCGCATACAGGATGCTTCGGTGAAGGGCTCGTCAGGCCCCTGACCGCCGCTGACGATGCAGAGAGCATGGCTGTCCTTCAGCATCGTGTCCACGGCTACGTCGAGGCGCGAGGCAAGCGTCTTTGCCGGTCCGTCTGCCTTGACCTTTGCACCGAAAACAATGTAGATGTTTTCGGTGCCGTCCTCCTGTGTAGTCGGCTGTGCGCTCGGGGAGAGATGGATATAGCCGACGAGCATGACGAGGGTGAGTGCGTAAAACATCATCGCGCAGGACATGAGAATCTTGATGCCGAGATATACCTTCCCAAGCCGTGCTCTGAGAAATTTGCGCAAGAGATAGGGAAGGATTACACCAAGCATTACGGTCAGCGTCACGCAAAGGGCGAACAGGCCTTCGGGCGCAATGATCAGCTTCAGCAGATATGAGCCGAAGCAAATCAGGGTGAAGATACCGAATATGCGGTAAATGCGGGAAAAGATCTTGTCGGATTTGGAAAAATATTTCATATGTTTCTTCTTTTGGTGTCGTGTGTTCGTGGATGGGTGAGAAGAAGAGGAATTCTGATTATATTGTAGCATAGAGACGGCGTTTTGGCAAGAGGTTTGACGGTTGCCTGTTTTGAATTTTGTTGAAGTCGGGTGAAATTTATGGTATAATAGGTGTAATACCGCGGCAGCGACGGTAACAGTTTATGTCGGGCAGCAAATCCGCACGGGAGGGGAAAGCATGTCAAAATACAGGATCAGCCGTGAATTCTTTCCGTTTTCGCATTTTACACCGCCCATCAGCGAGAAATTTCTTGCTGTGGCCGTGCCGAATATGAGAACGCCGAAGTTCATCGATCGGGACAAGGCTCTTGTCGTGCGCCGTTATGAAATCGAAAGCTTTGACGGCGTGATGATTGAATGCTTTCTGATGTCGCCGAGGGCTTTGGATGGCCGAGCGCCTTGCCTGATGTATTTCCACGGCGGCGGATTCGTACTGCCGGCGGCGGGATATCACTATAAAAACGCCATGCAGTATGCCAAAGCGGTTGGCTGTAAGGTAATGTTTGTCAACTATCGTCTTGCCCCTACCCATCCGCATCCCGTATTCTTTTTGGATTGCTATGCCGCTATGTGTCGGACGTATGACGACGCAGAAGCGCTCGGCATAGATCCCGCACGTATCGGCATCGGCGGAGACAGCGCGGGTGCGACCCTTGCGGTGGGTGTTTGTATGATGGCACGGGATCGGGGACATCCCGTGAAATTTGCCTTTCAGATGCTGCCGTATCCCTATTTGGATGCGCGCGGCAACAGTGCGTCCTGCAAAAAATACACCGATACGCCGATGTGGAACTCCTCGCTGTCCGATCGGATCGGGCCCATGACGAAGGCGGACCGAAGCCGCCCCGATTACGTTTACTATTCCCCCGTGGAAGCCGAAAGCTTTGCGGGGCTTCCGCCTGCCTATATCGAAACGGCAGAGTTTGATTGTCTGCACGATGACGGTATTCTGTACGCTGAACGGCTTTGCGCCGCCGGGATTCGGGTCACGCTGAACGAAACCTGCGGTACGATGCACGGGTTTGATATCGTTCGGGGTGCCAAAACGACGAAAGCCGCACTGGCGGAGAGAATTCGGTTTATGAAAGAGCGGTTTTACGGAATAAAATAAACAGAGGGATGGCAAGCGACGACTTATATCAGCTGGAACGGTGCGTCGCTTTGCTCGCCCCCAACGGGAGGCGCGTACCCCGTGTCGGCGATAAGAAAACCTTCGCAAAAGAGGGCTTTACGTCGAACGATAACCCGGGCGTTCTGTATATCCATAACTGCACTTATGACGGGATAAGGAAAGTGATTCGTTTATTTAAGGAGAATAAAATGAAGTGTGTATATAGTTTTCGGGGCAAAGCAAGCGCAGATGGTCCGGTGACGAAGGAGGGGAAACAAACGTGACGCGACAGGCTTTTCTTGCGTATTGCCGTGATATATACGGCACGACCGCAGATTATCCCTTCGACGAGGATTTTGAGACAGCCGTGCTTCGGCATATCTCCAACCGCAAGTGGTATGCTGTCGTGATGCGCGTGTCCCGCCGAAAGTTCGGCTT
Organism: Eubacteriales bacterium; assembly: GCA_045597265.1. Classification (GTDB taxonomy): domain Bacteria; phylum Bacillota; class Clostridia; order Oscillospirales; family CAG-272; genus SIG693. The sequence goes on from JAZODX010000210.1 coordinate 43,401, forward strand.
TGCGTGCGATGAGATGATAGACGTGGTCAATCTGAAGCTGCCGCCCGAAATGTTCGGTTCATTCGGCGCGGCTGACGGCGTGTATCCTGCGTACCATATGAATAAGGTGCATTGGATCTCCGTTCTGCTGCCCGATGCGGCGGAGATTTTGGTGGAGCTTCTCGTCGCGGCAAGCTATACGGCAACGCAGGATAAGAGAAAACGGAGAAGAAGCGAATAAAGACGCCGTTTGGGCTTGACGATTGTTCTTTTCGCCCGGTTGTCCGAACCGGGAAGGCGTGCGTGCGGGCAGATGGGGAGATGCGATTCGCCCCGCTAAACGGATAAATCCCTCGCACGTTCTTGATTTATTCGCGTTTTTGTGGTACAATTAATTAAAAGCGCAGGCGGAGCGAATAGGAAAGGAGGCTTGTTTATGAATTTGCTGCATATGAAATATGCGGTTGAGGTTGCAAGACTCGGTTCACTGAACAAAGCAGCGGAAGCACTGATGATAGCACAACCGAATATCAGCCGTTCCATCAAAGAGCTTGAGGCAGATCTTGGAATTACGATATTCCAGCGAAGCGCGAAGGGCATGGTTTTGACGCCCGACGGTGAGGAGTTTATCGATTATGCGCGTGACATTCTTCACCGTATCGATAAGATCGAGCAGTCCTATCGGGATGGATCGCATAAGAAGCGTAGATTTTCGATCTCGGTTCCCCGCGCGTGCTATATCTCTGCCGCGCTGGCGGAATTTTCAAAAACCATCGGAGATGCTCCCATAGAAATATACTACAAGGAAACCAACGCCAAAAGGACCATAAAAAACCTTCTCGAAAACGAATACAGGCTTGGGATCATTCGTTACTCGGATAACTATGATAAATATTACAAGGATTTGCTTGAGGAAAAGGGACTTTCCTACGAGCTTGTGGCGGAGTTCTCCTATGTTCTTCTGATGAGTAAGGACAATCCTCTTGCCGGGAAGGAAACGATTACTTACGACGATCTTTCCGATTATATTGAAATTGCGCACGCAGATCCTTACGTTCCTACGCTCTCTATGTCCAAGGTATTCCGCGAGGAGCTGCCCGACAAGGTGGATCAGAGAATATTCGTCTTTGAACGAGCAAGTCAGTTCGATTTGATTTCCGAAAATCCCCAAACCTTTATGTGGGTATCCCCTGCCTCACAGCAGATCCTTGACAGATATGATCTCGTTCAACGCGTGTGTGAGGGCAATAAAAAGGTATACAGGGATGTCCTTATCTATCGCAAAGGCTATAAGCTTACCGGACTTGACAAAGATTTTATTACCGCGCTTTGCAACGCAAGGAGAAGGTTTATTCATTAAATGCCATATCCATGCAGTCAATACGTCTTATAACAAATCGGTAATTCACAGGTAAACGGTATCGTGATACAATGATTATGTCACCCCTCAACCGACGCTCCAAACAAAATAATTTTATAGAAAAGCATAAGCAGTTTCATCAAAGTGATGAAACTGCTTGTTTTTTATTGATAAGGTGATTATCGATTACAGTTATATCGATACGCATAATACCGATATAACATTTTAATTATTCCCAGGGAGTCGATATCGTGTTAAAATATTAACAGTACAACGAGGAGGTGGCAAATGAACGGATATTCCATCCCCAAGGCAACACTCGGTCGGCTTCCGCAGTATCTTGAGATTTTGAGAAACTTACCCGAAACGCGCCGCACAATATCAGCAACCGCAATTGCTAAGGCGTTATCGCTCGGCGATGTTCAGGTTCGCAAGGACCTTGCGGCTGTCAGCGGTGCAGGCAAGCCAAAGATCGGCTATGAAACCGATAAATTGATTGCCGACATTGAAAGTCATCTCGGGTACGAGAGGCTGACAAATGCAGTTCTCGTCGGTGCGGGAAAACTCGGAAGAGCGCTTCTCGATTATGACGGCTTCGAGAATTTCGGCGTGAGGATCGTTGCAGGCTTTGACTGTAACGAAACGGTATTGGGGAAAGGCAAAGAAGATATACTGCCAATCAGAGATATCGGTGCTTTCTGTCGTGAATACAACGTAAAGCTTGGTGTTATCACGGTAGGGCGAGGCTCGGCGCAGGCGGTTTGCGACAAGCTGGTGGAAAGCGGCATTGAAGCAATATGGAATTTCGCCCCCGTTGCCTTAAAAGTGCCAAGCGGCGTGCTTCTCAAGCAGGAAAATTTAGCGTTGTCTCTCGCATATCTCAATAATCAAATCAGTAAACCATATCAGGAGGACAGGTAAAATGGAAAGCAAAACCTACGAAATTGTTGACAGTGTGGAAGCACTTCACGCTGCGATCGCTCGTGTAAGAGCGGCGCAGAAGATTTTTTCGACCTACACGCAAGAACAGGTTGACAAGATTTTCCTCAGCGCGGCCTCTGCTGCAGACAAGGCAAGAATCTCTCTTGCAAAGCTTGCGGTTGAGGAAACCGGAATGGGCATCGTAGAGGACAAAGTAATCAAGAACCACTACGCTGCTGAGTACATTTACAACGCTTACAAGGACACCAAGACCTGCGGTGTGATTGAAGAGGACAAGGCTTTCGGCATCAGAAAGATTGCAGAGCCTATCGGTGTTGTTGCTGCCGTTATCCCTACGACCAATCCCACCTCCACCGCAATCTTTAAGTGTCTGCTTGCCCTCAAGACGCGTAACGCCATGATAATCAGTCCTCACCCCAGAGCAAAGAATTCCACCATTGCGGCTGCAAAGCTCATTCTTGAAGCAGCGGTAGCAGCAGGTGCGCCCGAAGGTATCATCGATTGGATCGACGTGCCTTCTCTCGATATGACGGGGACTCTGATGCGGGAAGCGGATATCATTCTTGCGACGGGTGGTCCGGGAATGGTCAAGGCTGCATATTCCTCCGGCAAGCCCGCTCTCGGTGTCGGTGCAGGCAACACGCCTGCGATTATCGATGAAACCGCCGATATCCTCCTTGCCGTTAACTCGATTATTCACTCCAAGACCTTTGATAACGGAATGATCTGCGCTTCCGAGCAGTCTGTTATCGTTCTGGAAAGCATCTACGATATCGTTAAGGCGGAGTTTGCGGCACGCGGATGCTATTTTCTGAGTCCGATGGAAACAGAAAAGGTTCGTAAGACGATTATCATCAACGGTGCACTCAACGCAAAGATCGTCGGTCAGAAGGCAGTTAAGATTGCCGAGCTTGCAGGCGTAAGCGTTCCTGCCGGCACCAAGATTCTTATTGGCGAGGTTGAGAGCGTTGAACTTTCCGAGGAATTTGCACACGAGAAGCTTTCTCCCGTACTTGCCATGTATAAGGCCGGAACCTTTGCAGAAGCGTTGGATAAGGCAGATACGCTTGTTGAGGACGGCGGCTTCGGTCACACTGCCTCTCTCTACATCAACGAGATCACGGAAAAGGAAAAGCTTGCTGCTTATGAGGCAAGGATGAGAACTTGCCGCATTCTCGTTAACACGCCCTCCGCGCACGGCGGTATCGGTGATCTTTACAACTTTAAGCTTGCTCCCTCGCTCACGCTCGGATGCGGCTCCTGGGGTGGAAATAGCGTATCTGAAAACGTAGGGGTAAAGCATCTTTTAAACATCAAAACGGTCGCTGAGAGGAGAGAAAATATGCTTTGGTTCAGAACACCCGAGAAGGTTTATATAAAAAAGGGCTGCCTCCCCGTAGCGCTCGATGAGCTGAGAAGCGTCAGAGGCGCAAAGAAAGCGTTCATCGTAACCGATACCTTCTTGTATCAGAATGGATATACCAAGCCGATCGCCGACAAGCTTGACGAAATGGGCGTTCAGCACACCACGTTCTGGAACGTACAGCCCGATCCCACCCTTGCGAACGCGACTGAGGGAGCAGCGCAAATGCGCGCGTTCCAGCCCGATACCATTATTGCACTCGGCGGGGGTTCGGCAATGGACGCGGCAAAGATCATGTGGGTACTCTACGAGCATCCTGAAGCAGACTTTATGGATATGGCAATGCGCTTTATCGATATTCGCAAGAGAATCTACACCTTCCCAAGGATGGGAGAGAAGGCATACTTCATCGCAATCCCCACCTCTGCAGGTACGGGGTCTGAGGTAACTCCTTTCGCGGTTATCACCGATGAAAAGACGGGTGTTAAATATCCTCTCGCCGACTATGCGCTTCTTCCCAACATGGCAATTATCGACACCGACTTCCATATGTCCGCGCCCCGCGGTCTGACGGCGGCTTCGGGTATTGACGCGGTTACGCACGCAATTGAAGCGTACGCCGCCATGCTTGCAACCGACTATACCGACGGCCTTGCCCTGCGCGCGCTCAAGATGATCTTCGAGTATCTCCCGCGTGCCTACGATAACGGCCAGACCGACGTTGAAGCGCGTGAGAAGATGGCAAACGCTGCGACGATGGCGGGCATGGCATTCGCTAACGCATTCCTCGGCGTATGTCACTCTATGGCACATAAGCTGGGTGCATTCCACCATCTTCCCCACGGCGTTGCAAACGCCCTTATGATCGAGGAGGTTCTCCGCTTCAACGCTGCTGAGGCTCCTGCAAAGATGGGCACCTTCTCGCAGTACGACCATCCGCATACGCTTGCCCGTTATGCTGAGATCGCTGATTATCTCGGTATTAAGGGGGCAAACGATGAGGAGAAGCTTGAGGGGCTTATCAAGGCAATCAACGACCTTAAGACTCGCGTTGGAATCAAGGAGACTATCCGGGACTACGGCATCGATGAGGCCGACTTCCTTGCACGCCTTGACGATATGGTAGAGCAGGCGTTCGACGACCAGTGCACGGGTGCGAATCCTCGTTATCCTCTTATGCGCGAGATCAAGCAGATGTACCTCAACGCTTACTACGGCAATCACTTCGTTGAAGAGAGAATGCCTGCTGCCGACCTCGGTGATGCAAAGGCCGATCCCATCAAGGCACCCTATCGCAAGGGAAAAAAGGTGTAATTTAAGGAGGAAAAACAGATGAAACTTGATAGAGTAATTGCAGTAAGAAATAACAAGACGATCTACCGCGACGGCGACAGAGCAATCAAGGTTTTTCATACGGGGTATTCTAAGGCTGACGTGTTGAATGAAGCACTCAATCAGGCAAGGATCGAAGAAACCGGATTGAATATTCCCAAGGTGCTTGAGGTTACGGTGATTGACGGTAAGTGGGCAATCGTTTCCGAGTTCATTAAAGGAAAAACTTTAGCACAGCTTATGGAAGAAAATCCCGAGCAGAAAACGGAGTATATCGAGCTTCTCGTTGATCTTCAGATGGGGGTTCACCGGGAGACCTGTCCCCTCTTGAACAAGCTGAAGGACAAGATGAGCCGCAAGATCGCAGCAACCGAGCTTGACGCTACCACGCGCTACGATCTTCATACCCGTCTCGAGGGGATGCCTAAGCACAACAAGGTGTGCCATGGCGATTTCAATCCCTCCAATGTCATTATCGCCGAGAACGGTCTTCCTTACGTTCTTGACTGGTCTCACGCAACGCAGGGCAACGCTTCCGCTGACGTTGCACGTACCTATCTGCTCTTCTGGCTGAACGGAGATATTTCCGGTGCGGAGTATTATCTCGACACCTTCTGCCAAAAGAGCAATACCGCAAAGCAGTATGTGCAGAAGTGGATGCCCATCGTTGCTGCATCGCAGTCAGTTAAGGGGAACGAAAAGGAGCGCGAGTTCCTGATGAGTTGGGTCGGCGTTGTCGATTACCAATAATTCGATTTCAAAATTATCGCTTGATGCGGCAAGTCCGCATCAAGCACCCATATTTATACATTAAGAGAGGATATAGTTATGATTAAGATTACGGTTTGTATCGGCAGCTCCTGCCATATCAAGGGCTCTCGTCAGGTAGTGGAGCAGCTTCAGTATTTGATCGCTGAAAACAATCTCGGTGATAAGGTAGAGCTTGGCGGAACCTTCTGCATGGGCAAGTGTCAGCAGGGTGTATGTGTCACGGTAAATGATTCCTTCCATTCGGTTACACCCGAGAGCGTAGGAGAGTTCTTCGCTGAAGAAGTGCTCGCAAGGGTGTAAAAAAATGTTGTTCGTTCAGGTTTGTGTTGGTTCGTCCTGCCACCTCAAGGGCTCTCAGGAGATCGTAGCCCTTTTTGAAAAAGCCGTGGAGGAACATCATATCGAGGATGAGGTCGTGCTTTCCGGCAGCTTTTGTATCGGAAAGTGCAACCGGGTCGGGGTTACCGTACAGGTAAACGATGATGTGCACGTGGGTGTGACGAGAGAGAATTTCAGAGAATTTTTCAAGAAGAATATACTTGATACGATTGAAACCGAAAGGAAGTGACGATTATGGCAAATTGCTTAACGCTGAAAAAATCCAACTGCAAAAACTGCTATAAATGTATCCGTCACTGTCCCGTAAAGGCGATTCGCTTTTCGGGAAACCAAGCACATATCATCGGCAATGAGTGTATCTTGTGCGGTCATTGTTTCGTCGTCTGCCCGCAGAACGCAAAGGAAATCGTAGACGGGACCGAGAAGGCGAGAGTCTTGCTGCAGAGCGGAGATCCCGTCGTTGTCAGTCTTGCGCCCTCGTTTATTGCGAACTATGAAGGCGTAGGAATAGAGTCTATGCGCCGAGCACTCTGCAGGCTTGGCTTTTTCGACGTTGAAGAGACGGCAATCGGTGCAACCATCGTTAAGACCGAATACGAGCGGATGCTGCGTGAGGAAGAAAGGGATATTATCATCAGCTCGTGCTGTCACTCCGTCAATTTACTCATACAAAAGCATTTTCCTTCGATGCTTGAATATCTTGCCGACGTGATGTCGCCTATGCAGGCGCACTGTGCGGACATCAAGAAAAGAATGCCGAACGCAAAGACGGTATTTATCGGGCCGTGCGTTGCCAAAAAGGATGAAGCTGAACACTACGAGGGAATCGTGGATGCCGTTCTTACGTTCGAAGAGCTTACGAATTGGTTGAAATCCGAGCACATTGAGCTTGAACAGAAAACGGACAAAACGCCCGAAAGTCGTGCACGCTTCTTCCCGACAACGGGAGGCGTACTGAAAACGATGGCGCAGAACGCACCCGGATATACGTACGTCGCACTTGATGGGGTTGAGAACTGTATCGCCGCACTTAAGGATATCGAGAGTGGGAAGATCCATAAATGCTTCATTGAAATGTCTGCCTGCGTTGGCAGCTGTATTGGCGGTCCCGTCATGGAAAAATATCATAGTACATCGCCGATTAAGGATTACGTAACCGTGGCCGGTTATGCCGGTGAGCACGACTTTGCTGTCGAACAGCCTGCTCCGATGAATCTGAAAAAGCATTTTTCCATGATTGAGAAAAGGCTGCAGACACCTTCGGAAAATGAGATTATGACCGTTCTTCGTCAGATGGGTAAGTTCAAGCCTGCCGACGAGCTTAACTGCGGATCCTGCGGATACAATTCCTGCCGTGAGAAAGCGATCGCGATTATTCAGAGCAAGGCTGAAATATCCATGTGTCTGCCCTTTCTCAAGGACAAGGCGGAAAGCTTCTCGGATACCATTGTCAAGAATACGCCCAACGGACTTATCGTGCTTAACGAGAATCTTGAGGTTCAGCAGATCAATACTGCGGCAAGGAAAATTATGAATATCCGTGCAGCATCCGACGTGCTCGGCGAGAGTGTCGTCCGCATTCTCGATCCTGCCGTGTTTGTTCAGGTCAAAAACAGCGGAAGAACGGTAAGAGATCTGCGTACTTATCTTGCCGAATATAAAAAATACGTGGAGCAAACCGTGGTTTACGATCCCGATTCCCGTATGCTGATCGGCATTATGCGTGATATTACCGACGAGGAAGCCGATAGAGAGAAGAAGGCAAGAATCAATAAGCAGACGGTTGAGGTTGCCGACAGCGTTGTCGAAAAGCAGATGAGAATCGTTCAGGAGATCGCATCCTTGCTCGGTGAAACCGCAGCAGAAACCAAGATTGCTCTGACGAAATTGAAGGAGTCGATCGGCGATGAATGATTTGTGTGCAGACATCGGATATAAAAGCATCAATCACGTCGGCGAAGAGCTTTGCGGCGACCACGTGGACGTCGTAGAGGAAAATGAGAATTCTACCGTAATCGTGCTTGCAGACGGCCTTGGGTCGGGTGTTAAGGCAAGTATTTTGTCTACATTGACCGCCAAGATCATCTCAACGATGATGGCGGCAGGGCTTCCCATTGAGGAATGCGTGTCTACGATTGCCGCAACCCTGCCCGTATGCTCCGTGCGAGGTGTGGCATATTCTACGTTTACGATTATTCATTTGTTGAATAACCAGATCGCCGAGATCATTCAGTACGATAATCCTCACGTGATCGTGATAAGAGATTACGTTGTTTACGAGTATCCCAAAACAGAAATGAGCATCGGCGGCAAAAAAATATTCAAATCCACGATTAAGCTGCAAGAGGATGACGTATTCATCGCCATGAGCGACGGATGTCCTCATGCCGGTATGGGCGGGAAATACAACTTTGGTTGGAAACGAGAGGATATCGCCGAGTATATGCTGGCACTCGTTGCAGGCGGGTATACGGCAAAGAATCTGTCTACCATGCTGGTTGATGAATGTGATAAGCTGTACGATCATAAGCCCGGAGACGATACGACCGCCTGCGTCGTAAAGGTACGCAGGAGAGAGCCTATGAACATTCTGTTCGGTCCTCCTTCAAACCGTGACGACGCAAACCGAATGATGTCGCTGTTCTTCTCCAAGGAGGGCAAGCACATCATCTGCGGCGGTACGACCTCCTCGATTGCGGCAAAATATCTGGGCAAAAAGGTTGAGGTAAGCCTGAGCTTTGAGCGGAGCGATATTCCTCCCATCGCCCATATCGAAGGTGTGGATCTCGTGACTGAGGGCGTGATTACCATGAATAAGGTTATTCAGTACGCCAAGGATTATCTTGGCGCTAACGCGTGTTATGAGGAGTGGAGCTTCAAGAAGGACGGAGCGTCCCTGATCAGCCGACTTCTCTTTGAGGAAGCAACCGACATCAACTTTTACGTTGGCAGAGCGGTGAATCCCGCTCACCAAAACCCGGATCTTCCGATCAATTTTAATATTAAAATGAATCTTGTGGAAGAGCTTTCCCTCTGCTTAAAGAAAATGGGAAAGCGAATTAAAGTAAGTTATTTTTGAGGATTTAAAGGATATGAAAAAAAAGGTAACGATTATTGGGGCCGGAGCGGTTGGCGCCACGACGGCATTTGCATTGCTGGCAAGAAACGCGGCTTCGGAGGTTGTGTTGATCGATATCAATACCGAAAAGGCGCTTGGCGAAGCGTTGGATATCAAGCAGGCGACCCCCTTTATTGACAACTGCGATATCTATGCGGGAAGCTACCGCGACGCCGTTGATTCGGACGTTGTTGTCATTACGTCGGGCGTGGGAAGAAAACCCGGACAAACTCGATTGGAGCTGGTACAGACCAACGTAGGTATTGTGCGGAGTATATCCGAGGAGATCGTAAAATACGCACCGAACGCAATTTATATTCTCGTGGCAAATCCCGTCGATATCCTGACCTACGCATTCTTGAAATACACGGGACTCCCCAAAAATCAGGTCATGGGCACGGGTACCGTTCTCGATACCATCCGTCTGCGCACGCGGCTTGCGGAGATCTATAACGTCAATAAGCAGCAGGTTCATGCAAACATCCTTGGGGAGCACGGAGATACGTCCTTTGTGGCCTGGTCCACAGCGACCATCGCGGGAATACCCGTAGATGAATATAATGCGTCCATTGCAACGCCCTACCATATTCCCACCGAATATCAGCGGGAGGATGTCGAAACCTACGTCAGGAAATCGGGGGGGAAGATCATCTCCCGCAAAGGCTGCACCGTTTACGGGATCGGAATGTCCACGACGCATATTGTGAAGACGTTGGATGGAAACGCAGAAACGGCAATGACGGTTTCTTCCCTGCATGAAGGGGAATACGGTATTTCCGACGTATGCCTGAGCTCGCTGTCCCTGGTTGATTCTACGGGAGTCAGATCGATCATCACCCAAAAGCTGAGCGATGACGAAATACAAAAGCTTTATGCATCGGCAGAAGCGCTGAAGGCAGTGATTCGAACGGCGGGATTATAAGGAGAAGCCATGAGAAGATTTGATACGAAGGTACAGCATTTGAAGTACAAGGTTCTCCGTGAGGTTGCTCGCCTTGCGTGGGAGGATAAGCTGCTTGAGAATATTATGGATATTCCCAAGAGCCTCGTTCCCGGGAATGAACCCACGATGCGTTGCTGTGTCTATAAGGAACGTGCAATTCTCGGTGAGCGTGTGAAGCTCGCTATGGGCGGGGATAAAAATAATCCCAATATCATCGAGGTTATTGAAATCGCTTGCGACGAGTGTCCCGTTGGCGGCTACGAGGTTACCAATGCCTGCCGCGGATGCCTTGCGCATCGATGTGAGGACGTTTGTAAGTTCGGTGCAATCTCTTTTGATCACAATCACGTTGCACATATAGACAAATCCAAATGCAAAGAATGCGGTGCGTGCGCAAAGGTTTGTCCCTATACAGCAATCGTCAGCCGCAAGCGTCCGTGTCAGAACGCCTGTAAGGTCAAGGCAATTTCCATGAATGACGAAAAGGCGGCGTGTATCGACAACGCCAAATGCATTCAGTGCGGAGCGTGTGTCTATCAGTGTCCCTTCGGTGCAATCATGGACAAATCATATATGGTGAACGCCATTGATATTCTCAAAAAGAGTGAGAGAAACACGGGCGGCAGCTATAAGGTTTACGCCGCTGTTGCGCCCTCCATTTCGAGCCAATTCTCTTATGCCAAGCTCGGCCAGGTGGTAACGGGGCTTAAGAAGCTCGGTTTCCACGACGTGATTGAAGCAGCACTCGGCGCGGATATGGTTGCCATGGAAGAAGCAAAAGAGCTTTCCGAAAAAGGGCTTCTGACCAGCTCATGCTGCCCTGCATTCGTGCAGTACATCAGGTCGGCGTTCCCGAATCTCGCAGAGCATATTTCGCACAATATGTCACCGATGGCAGTCCTTGCGAAATACATCAAGGAAACGACGCCTAACGCAAAGGTGATCTTCATCGGCCCGTGCACCGCGAAAAAGGCGGAAGCACAGCTCGAGGCGGTTAAGCCTTATGTAGATACCGTCCTTACCTTCGAGGAGCTTCAGGCGCTCTTTGACAGCCGCGACATCGAGATCGAAACGCTTGAGGAAGGCGTTCTTGACAACGCTTCCTACTTCGGCCGAATCTTTGCCCGCAGCGGCGGCCTTACCGATGCGGCAACACAGGCGATGAAGGAGCAGGGGCTTGACTTTGAAATCAAACCCGTGGTCTGCGATGGGATCGAGGCTTGCCGCATGGCGCTTCTTAAGCTGAACAAGGGCGTGCTTGACGGAAACTTTATCGAAGGAATGGCCTGCGTTGGCGGTTGTATTGGCGGAGCGGGCTGTCTGACGCACGGCGAAAAGAACAAAACCGACGTGGATAAGTATGGCCGCGAAGCGCTTGAAAAGACCATAGGAGATGCGATTTCCGTTTTGAAGTAATGCAACAGCGCCGCACGCCGTTTTCTGCATTTCGATAGTCAAAAAACCACCGGATGAACGAACCGGTGGTTTTGTTTATCCCTAATAAAAGACGAGTGTGATTTTGATCAAAACAAACGAAATTGCAGAATTTACATGAAAAATCAATCTGCGAATTCGTGCACCTGAATATATTCAATGAAGGTTTTCATGCTTTTGGACACCCATTTGTTTTTATGATAAATTGCTTGTGATTTGCGGCGAGATATGTTATAATAAAAAACGAAATCAAAGGCAGCGACGGAAGGTCGAGCTTGTGGTCTGCCAATGACCTGGCCATAAAGTGAGAGGGCTTTTGTGGGTATTTGACGGCAGAAAATTATCGAGGTGCATCTATGATTATTGAACTTGCCCACAACAAGGATAACTCCCAAATCGCGAGGCTGGACAGCCATATTCCGTCGTCGCGTTTGGGGGAGTGCATACGGAACGGTCAGGTTTACGTGCTGAAGGCGGATTCGATTAAGAACGCCGGAAAGGATCATCGTTTGATGGATCCCGTTGTCGGTGTTTTACGCTATAGCCTGTTTTGGCAGACGATACCTTTTCTTGATCTTCTGTATATTGATGAAGCATACAGGAATCTCGGGTTTGGTACGAAAATGATACGCCAATGGGAAGAATCGATGTCAACAATGGGATATAAGTACGTTTTGACAAGTACCCAGGCCGATGAAGATGCGTGGGGATTTTATGAGAAGCTTGGTTATCACAAGGTCGGAGGCTTTTTTCCTCCCGAACAAGAGGCGGAAGAATGGCTTTATGCTAAAGCGTTGGAAAATAAAATATGAATCAATATCTTAAAAATCTGAAAAAGATTGAGTTCGTCGTAACCTACGCCTGCACTGGGCGGTGTAAACACTGTTCCGAGGGAGTTCACACGTCCTGCGGTGAGCGGATCGATCCGCAAATTGCTGCAGATGCGGTGCGAAAGATTGCGGCGGAGTATGATATACGAACGGTAATGACCTTTGGCGGCGAACCGCTTTTGTATCCCGATGCCGTCTACGCGATTATGAAAACAGCCAAGGCACTGAATATCCCGGTGCGGCAGGTCATTACCAACGGCTATTTTTCCATGAGCACCGATAAAATCGGTGAGGTCACGGAGCAGCTTGCCTTGTGCGGCGTGAACGATCTGCTTTTGTCGGTGGATGCTTTCCATCAGGAAACGATACCGCTTGACATCGTGAAGCAGTTTGCTGCAGAAGCCAAACAGTGCGGTATACCGATTCGCCTTCAGCCTGCGTGGTTGGTGCGTGCGACGGATAACAATCCCTACAACCGAAAAACGAGAGCAATTCTCGATCGCTTTGCGGATATGGATATTCCCGTTAACTGCGGAAATATCATTTTCCCCGAAGGGAACGCCCTGAAATATCTCGCGGAGTATTTTGCAGACGGGACCCTCGGAAATCCATACGCAGTCGATCCGCGCGACGTTCGATGTGTTTCCTTCGAGCCGAACGGCAACGTTCTCGGCGGTAATGTGCGTGAGCGCGATATTATGGACATTATTGGCGATTACGTGCCGTAAAAATGGGAAAGAAACGACGTCCGACTTGTAAAATGTCGGTTAACGCAGATAAAAATTTCAAATGCTTGTGTGTGTTGAATTCCAATATGTCGAACCGAGAGCAACAGCGCGTTGCTTGTGCTCGTTGTCGAGATATGCTATAATCAAAGTACAGAAATCAAAGGCGGTATTGGTATGGAAACAAAGGACATTATTCGTGATCTCAGAACGAAAAACGGACTCTCCCAGGAGGAGCTTGCCGAAAAGGTATTCGTCACCCGTCAGGCGGTCAGCCGTTGGGAGAATGGTGAAACGGTACCCAACACCGAAACACTAAAGCTTCTCTCCAAGCTGTTTGATGTGTCTATCAATACGCTCCTCGGCTCTCCGAGAAAACTGATCTGTCAATGCTGCGGAATGCCGCTGGAGGATAGAAGTATCAGTAAAGAGAAGGACGGAATCTTCAACGAAGATTATTGCAAATGGTGCTATGCCGACGGCGAATATATGTATCACGATATGGACGATCTGATCGAGGTTTGCGTAGCGAATATGGCAAGCGAAGCCTTCCCCTCGGAGCAGGCTCGCGCCTATTTGAAGGAAATGCTCCCCAAGCTCGACTATTGGAAGAAATATAAAAACCTCGACGACGGTGGTAAGTTTGAGGAGTTTAAGGCAGGGCTGATCGACGAGATCAACGCTCTTGGTGTAGAAGGGATGCCGAGGCTTGAAAATCTCAACGCTCTTGTGGGCGGCTACGTCAATCTTGAATACCGTCTCCCGGGCGGCAAGATCGTCAAATTTCTCGACGATAACGCCACCTATCTGGGGAATCAGCTCGAATGCGAATTCGGCGGGAACCGATGCTTCGGTGTCGTTGCCAATATGGACTTCATCCTCATTTGCACCTACGAGGAAAACGGCGAAAATCCCGAGCTTGTCATGTATAAGAAAAGATAAAAATTGCCGCTGAGATGGATCTCTCCACCTCAGCGGCAATTTGCATTGGGATTCCCGGGAAAACAATGTTTTCTTGGGAGGTTATCTGACTACCGAGGAATGACTATAAATATAGAATTCCTCTTGGC
>JAZODX010000211.1:0-11918 GCA_045597265.1 Eubacteriales bacterium
TGCTCAGGGGGACTTTTTGAAAAAAGTCCCCCGAGACCCCTCAAAAACTTTCACAAAATATTTTTATTGAAAGTTTTCGCGGGATGGGGGTGCGGGGGAAGGGGAGCCTTTTTCAAAAGGCTTCCTTCCCCCGCGATCCAATCACTCATTACTATTGGGAGGTATTTATGGTATCTGAGATGGAATTTTATGCGCTTTTGGAAGAGATATTCGTGCAGAATGGGCTGGAGGCGCATCTTGGCTGCAAGGAAAAGCTTTACGCACTGACGGTACGGATGCTTGAGGTCAACGAACATTTGAATCTGACTGCCATTACCGAGCCGGCTTCGGTGATTTTGCGTCACTATGCCGATTCGCTGGTTCTCTGTTCCTTTATTGGGCAGAACGCATCGGTTGCCGATATTGGTTCGGGTGCGGGCTTTCCTGCGCTTCCGCTGGCGATTGCCCGTCCTGATCTGCAGGTAACGGCAATTGACGGCACGGGAAAACGGGTTCGCTATATGCAGGAGACGGCCGAGCTGCTCGGTTTACCTAATTTCCGTGCCATGACCCTTCGTGCCGAGGATGGTGCGCGAGACCCGTCTCTGCGTGGAAAATTTGACGTTGTCACGGCGCGCGCCGTTGCGGCGATGCCCATTCTTTCCGAGCTTTGCCTGCCCTACGTCAAGGTTGGCGGTCTTTTCCTTGCCATGAAGTCCCGCGAGGCGGAAACAGAGCTGGTTGCCGCCTCCCGTGCGATCCACACCCTTGGCGGCGGTGACGTTTCGATCGAAACCTGCACGCTGACCGCAAAAAACGAGCCGGAGCCCCTTACCCGCGTGATTCTCTCGGTGCGAAAGCTCACCCCTACCGCTGCACAGTACCCGCGTGACTACGGACAGATCAAGAAAAAAACTCTCTGATGCAAAACGCCGCCTTGACTTCAGGTCAAAGCGGCATTTTCTTTTGGATGGTTTTGCAGGAGATGGGGGCGTGGGGGGAGAGGGAGATTTTTTCAAAAATCTCCCTCTTCCCCCACAATCTCTTTTCATGTTGCACAAACTTATCTCCTCCCCCACGCCATTGCGACGCATTCGGCGCGCAGGCTATGCTATACTGTCAATACCACAGAAAATGGAGGAAAACAGACATGGGAACGGCAGAAGACACGCGGATGCGGCGGCGGATACCCGTCAGGGAAGAGGATCGTCCGATTATCCGGGTTGAGGTATCACGATTGACGGCACGTCGGGTGCCGGCAGACAATATGCAGCGGCGACTTTGCGATGCAGTTGCAAAGCGTGGGGTAACGTACCCTCTTCTCGTCCGTGCTGACGGCAGCAGTGGCAGATTTACCGTCGTTGACGGCGCAAGAAGGCTTCACGCCGCAATCGCAAACGGAATTTCTGCCTTACCCTGCTTTCTTGAGTCATCCGATGATGCAGCGGCGGCATATACCGAAAAAATTCGTCGAGCCGAGGGGCTTCCCTTCATACAAGCCGATTTTATCGCAGAAATGCTCGAGGTTTGTTCGATGACACAACAGGAAGCGGCCAATCGGCTGGGCATTTCGCAATCCACAGTAGCAAATAAGCTTCGTCTGCGCAAGCTGAGCCGTGAGGAGCAGGAGAAAATTACCGCACTGAATCTGAGCGAACGGCACGCACGTGCCCTGCTTGCCCTGCCCGGTGAGCGACGCGGCGAAGCGCTGGTGCGGATTGAGCGCGGGTCGCTCACCGTTGCCGCAACCGAGACTCTGATCGAGCAGATGTCCCGCCCCAAGCGGCGCGCCGCCATCCGCGACATTGGGATTTTCTACAATTCAATTGACCGGGCGCTCTCCATTCTGCATAACGCGGGCGTCACGGCAACGCTCGACCGCGAGGAAAGTGACGACGGTGTGCGCGTGGTGATTTGTGTTTCACGTGAAACATCATAATCTCCACACACACAGCACCCCGATATGTTTCACGTGAAACATATCGGGGTGCTTTTCGCAAATACACGCTTCTCTTCTTCCTGACACAAAAATTTACGGATTGCCGTTGCTTTTCACAGGAGAGTGTGCTATAATATTAGGTAGAGTTTTACGCAAAAAAGGAGAACCGACATGGGAAAAATCATCGCGTTTGCCAACCAAAAGGGCGGCGTCGGCAAAACGACGTCTGCGGTCAACGTTGCATCATCGCTGGGACAGCTCGGAAAACGGGTTCTGCTCGTTGATCTTGACCCGCAGGGAAACACAACCAGCGGCGTCGGTGTCTCCAAAAAGAACCTTCGGGTTTCCACCAATGACGTAATCCTCGGCAATGCGGATGCAAAGGATGCGGTAAAGGCAACGCAATTCGCCAATTTATCGATTATTCCCACCAATATTGCCCTTGCCGGTGCTGAATTTGAGCTTTACACGGGCGAGCGCGCCGAATATCGCCTGCGCGAGGCGCTTGCCGCAGTGCGGGATGACTTTGATTATATCATCATCGACTGTCCCCCCTCGCTCGGTATGCTGACCATGAACGGCCTGACTGCCGCCGATGGCGTCATTATCCCGATGCAATGTGAATTTTACGCGCTTGAGGGGCTTTCTCAGCTCATGATTACCATCAGCCGCATCAAAAAGCTTTGCAACGCCGATCTGATGGTTGCCGGGATCCTGGTCACCATGTACAACGGACGTCTCGTTCTTTCGCTTCAGGTGATAAGTGAGTTGAAAAAGCACTATGGAGACAAGCTCTTCCGCACCACGATTTCCCGCAACGTCCGCCTGACCGAAGCGCCTGGCTTCGGTATGCCCGTTTTCTATCATGACAAGCATTCCAAGGGTGCACAGGAATATCTGGACGTTGCCAAAGAGCTTCTTTTGCGCATTTGATTATAAACGGAAAGGAACAGAACCATGGCGAAGAAAAATTTTGGTCTTGGCGTGGCCTTTGACGCCATCCTTGACGATAATCTGATTGTAACCAAAAACACGGTATCCACCCTTCGTTTATCCGAGATTGAGCCCCGCGCAGATCAACCGCGAAAGGATTTTTCGGCTGAGGCACTGACACAGCTGGCCGATTCGATTGCCGTACACGGCGTTCTGCAGCCCATTCTCGTGCGCGAGAGCGCGGCAGGCAGCGGATATTATGAAATTATTGCCGGCGAGCGCCGCTGGAGAGCCGCAAAAATGGCAGGACTGACCGAGGTTCCGGTCATTGTCCTTGACAGTGACGATCTCAAGGCTGCCGAAATTGCGCTGATTGAAAACGTACAGCGTGCCGATCTGAATCCCGTGGAGGAAGCCTTCGGCTATCGCCGCCTGATTGAGCAGTTTTCTCTGACCCAGGAGCAGGTTGCCGCCAAGGTAGGAAAAAGTCGCTCTGCGGTTGCCAATATGCTTCGTCTGCTTGATCTGCCCGAGGGCGCGCTTGCTCTTCTGCGCGCAGGCGAGCTGAGTGCGGGACACGCGCGTGCTCTGCTTGGGCTTCGCCGCCGCGAGGAGGCAGATGAACTTGCCGAGAAGATCGTTGCACGTGATCTTTCGGTTCGCGCCGTCGAGGACATGGTCCGCGCCATGAACGCCCGTCCCGACGAAATTGAAGAAGAAGAGACGGGGAACGGCGAGATTGTCATTGATTACGTTGCCGAGCTTGAGCGCAAGTCGATGGCCTTGCTTGGCCGCCGTGTGAAAATTTCCCGCACCGCCAAGAAAAAGGTAATCGAGCTTTCCTATGAGGACGACCGCGATCTGGAAGCCCTTCTGCAGCTGCTCTGCGGAGACGAGATCTTCGACGATCCGACCGAATAAATTCCATCCGCCCGGAAAGGAGGCAAACGATGTTATTTCGCTATTTACTCACAATGGAAGAACCCTCTTTGCTTGAGGAAATCCGGGACTACCTCGTGGACAAGTACTTTACGATCGACTATGGGTACTACTCCAATATTGACGTTGACAGCAATCCCTTTATTTCTTTACCAACACTGATATTTTCACTATTTATTGGTGTTTTGATTGCGTCTGTTTTGGCTATTTTCAATAAGGGCGTTCTTGGTGATTTCGTTCGTGCCATTGCACGGGAGGACGCCACCTCACCCGAGAAGGCAAAAACGCTGGCGGAGCTGGGATTTTTGAAAAACAGCGCGGTTCGTTCGGCACTCAAAAAAAAGGGTGCTCTTCGCCATACGGTTCGCTGTGTGGAGGATGACCGTGCCGATCTTGCCGCGGGGATTCCGCTTCGCGCTGAAATTGCCGCGCTTTACGGTTGCGGTTGCGGGGAGACCGCTCCCACCGCGGAAAAAGGAGCGAAGGGCTCGACCAGAACCAATCTGAACGAGGCACGCTTTTTCATTCCGAAGGACAAGCTGATCACGGCAGAGCTTCGCTATGAAAAAAAGGGAACGAACTGGCTGGTTTTCTTTGGCATTCTGATCCTCTCGATTGCCGTGGTCATCGTCCTCTTCCGCGTTATGCCCGATATTCTGCAGTTGATTGATAACTTTATTTCGATGGTGAATGATTAAACCACCCGCTGAAAGGAAAGGAAACGTATATGAACCAGTCGCCGCAGCCGCAAAGACGGCCGAATAATTATCCGAATCAGCCCCCTCAGCGTCCGCCCTACGGCAATCCGCAGGCAGGTGCGTACCGTGCCCCCGGTCAGTCCGGCCAGCCCGGTCGTCCCGGTCAGACTCCGCCGCCCGGATACCGCCGGCCGCCGCAAAACTATGGCGGATACCGTCCTCCGCAGGGAAATAATCGCCGCAGAAAGCCGGCAAAGCGCCACAGAAGCGCGGGTACCGTTTTGCTGATCATCTTTATGATTGCCGCGATCACTGCGCTTGCCCTGATCGGCGCGATCTACTTATCGGGAATTCGCTATCAGAAAATCGAGTGTGAGGACGGCGTTGTCATTAAATTCGTCGGCAAAGTCGACGAGCTTGACCAACCACTGACGGGAAAGCTGTATTTCTCCGACGGTCTGCGTGCGGATGTTAATCTGGACGAGGGAAAGGTTTCCTATTCGGACGGCTCGGTTTACGAGGGTCCCCTCGTTGACCTGCGCCGCCACGGCAAGGGAATTCTTACCTATGAAAACGGCGACCGCTATGAAGGTGATTTTTACTATGACGAAATCACCGGACAGGGACGCTTCACCTTCGTTTCGGGTGATGTGTACGAGGGTGACCTCAAGAACCGCGTCAAGGACGGACAGGGTACCTACACCTGGGCGGACGGCTCAAGCTACACGGGCGGCTTCTCGGCCAACCTGCGCAACGGGCAGGGCGTGATGGTTTGGGCGGACGGCTCCCGTTACGAGGGCGGATTTGTCAATAATCTCAAGGAAGGAACGGGCATCTTCACCTTTGCGTCGGGTGACCGCTACGAGGGCGAATACGTAGCCGACCAGCGTTCGGGACAAGGAACCTACGCCTGGGCGAACGGGGAAACCTATACCGGTACCTTCCACGCCAATAATCTCAACGGTGAGGGAACCTATACCTGGCCCTCCGGCCGCACCTACACCGGCTTCTTCCAGAACGGCAAAATCGTTCGGAACGACGTGGAGTGAGGGAAAGAAGCGATAAAGGGAGGGAGGAGCCTTTTGAAAAAGGCTCCTCCCTCCCTCATGCGATGCTTCGCATCGCATTTCACCCACTCTCCGCGAAAACTTTTATAAAATGGAAGGATTAACGGAGAGGATGCGCAGCTTAGCCTTCCCCGGCGGAGAGGCTAACTGATGCGTCATGTTTTTGCCATCAACAAAAGCATACCTTATTTAACCCCGGATAACGAAAAAGGATGCCGCGCGGCATCCTTTTTTTACTTGGTCGGATCGAGATATTTCCAGTATCCTTTCATATAATCGAGTCCCGACCAGACGGTGAAGAGGGTCATCAGACCCATCATGATATAGGAGAAGATATTGAGCGCGGCAAGCTCGGGGGGGCAGATCACGTCCTCAAGCAGGATGACGATCACGGCAAGCATCTGCGTGACCGTTTTGATCTTGCCAAGCCAGCTTGCGGCAACCACGATGCCCGCCTTTTGGTTAGCAACGAGGCGAATCGAGGTGACGGCAAGCTCGCGGAGAATGACGATCGCGGCAACCCAGATAAAGACGGGACGGATATCTTCATATTTATAAATAATCGCCAGCATTGCACCGAACACGAGAAATTTATCGGCCAGAGGGTCGAGAAATTTACCGAAATCGGTAATCAAATTGAAGCGGCGCGCAATCATGCCGTCGAGCATATCGGTCAGCGAGGTCAAAATAAAGATGGCACAGCCGACGATCGCAGGCCAGACACCGTCAAAGGGCAGCATCAGCACGATCATACACACGGGAACGAGCAACATTCTCAGCACGGTCAGTTTATTCGGCAAATTCATTTTCATATCTTTCCTCCGGAAAGTTTTCTGGGATTGTCAAGCCGCTTTTCGGGAAAGGGGGCTTGATCGGGACTTAGGGCAACGCCGCAGTCAATTTTTCGGTACGATCGCCTGACCGACGAGGTCATAGTCCTGCACCTCTTCGATTTTTACGTCTATAAAGGAGCCGGGCGCGATACGGACGGGCGAGAAGAAGAAGATCTTTCCGTCAATCTCGGGAGCGTCTGCCGCCGATCTGCCGTAATGTGCCTCGGAAACGGGATCAAAGTCCTCAACGAGAACGCGAATGATTTTTCCTACCTTACCCTGCAGATATTCGTCAACCACCGTCTGCTGAATACGCATCAGCAGATCGGCGCGGTCGAGCTTGATCTGCTCGTCGATCTGGTCGTCAAAATCGTATGCCGGCGTCCCTTCCTCACGGGAATAGGGGAAAGCACCCGCATGCGCAAACTTCTTCTCACGTACGAACTCGCACAGTGCCTCAAAATCTGCCTCGGTCTCGCCGGGGAAGCCGACGATAAATGTGGTACGGATCACGATATCGGGAATTTCGCGGCGGAGCTTTGCAATCACTCCGTCGATCATGGCGCGATCGCCGTGCCGATTCATGGCGCGGAGCATATGATCGGTTGCGTGCTGAACCGGCAGGTCGATATATTTGACGATTCTGTCATTGTCGCGAATTTCGGCAATCAGTTCGTCGGTGATTTTATCGGGATAGCAATAGAGAAGGCGGATCCACGGAATTTCGGTTGCATCGGTGATGGCACGCAGAAGCTTGGCCAGCGAATATTCGCCGTAGATATCCTGCCCATAGCGGGTAATGTCCTGCGCAACCACGCAAAGCTCGCGCACGCCGATGGCTTCCATCTCCTTGGCCTCGGCCACGATGTCCTCAACTGTCCGCGAGCGGAAGCGCCCGCGAATGGAGGGGATGGCACAATATGCACAGCGATTATCGCAGCCCTCGGCAATTTTGATATACGCCGTATACTCTGGCGTGGTCAGCACGCGGTCGCCCCCGAGGCGAACCTCGTCTGCCGGCGCGTATTCGGAAAATTTCTTTCCTTCTGCCACGGCGTTGACCGCTTCGACGATGGAATGAATTGATCCGACACCGAGTGCGGCGTCAATCTCAGGCATCTCTGCCATAAGCTCGTCACGGTAGCGTTCGGCCAGACAGCCGGTGACCACGATGCCCTTCAGCGTGTGATTTTCCTTGAGCCATGCGATATCGAGGATATTATCAATCGACTCCTTCTTTGCACTCTCAATGAAGGCACAGGTATTGATAATAATGATATCCGCATCGGTTTCCTCTGGCGTGACCTCGTAGCCTGCCGCAAGCAATTCGTGCAGCATAACCTCCGTGTCAAGCTGATTTTTTGGACATCCGAGCGATACAAATCCGATTTTCATATGATTACCTTTCCGTGGTGCGGCGCGTTTCGCCACACCCACACCCCCTTCCGCGAAAAGCTTCACGAATTGCGGGATAATGGAGATTTTTCGGTTAGTGACAGCCTTTTTTTGCCGCTTGAATTTGGTTCATGGAATAGCCGAAGCGAATCAGAGAAGCGATTGCTTTATCGGCGGCGGCACGGTCGGCAGGCAGGCTGCCCCATTTTTTCTCAATAACGATTGCACAGAGTGCGCAGAAGTCGATTTCGGCCAGCAGATCCTGCAGATGGGACAGCGCCGCCTCCGCGTAGCGTTTTTCGCGCGCGGCGGCAAGGATTCGCCTTGGTCCCCAGCCCTTACGCAGGGCAACACGCAGAAATCGCTCGATCTGTGCGTCCTCGTCGATATATCCCCGTGCGGCAAGCTGACGTGCGGCAGATGCAGCACGACAGGCCGAGAAGCCGCGTTCTCTCAGCTTACGCACGAGTGCCGCTTCGGTGGCGTCCCCGTAAGAGAGCAGATACAGTCCCTTTTCGATGGCCGAAAAGGTTTCCGCAGCCTCGTCCAGCTCCTCCATCCGATCCCCGTCAAGAACACGGCCGACTGCCTTTTCATAGGGATGCAAAAAACGCATTCCCGCATAATCCTCGGTTGAGATCAGCACGGTACGCGACTCCTCGTGCTCGCCGTCGGTAACGGTCAGTGCAAGCGAAAGGCCGCTTCCTCCTCTGACCGGAGTGATCCTGTCGATTTTTGCCGTAATCGGCATCGCTTATTCCTCGTCACCGTCGAGCTTGAGCGAACGAATATCGAATTCGTCCTCGTCGTCCACCAGCTCATATTCTTCTTCGACAAGCTCAATCTGCTCCTGCATGGCGCGGATCTTCGCTTCGATTTCGGCAAAGAGCGCGGGATCATTTTCCAGCACCGCGCGGGCGTTATCCTTACCCTGACCGAGGCGCTCACCGTTATACGAGAACCATGCACCCGACTTTTTGATGATATCCAACTGAACGGCGATATCGATCAGCTCGCCCGAGCGGGAAATACCCTTACCGTAAATCATATCGAACTCGCAGGTACGGAAGGGGGGTGCGCATTTGTTTTTAACAACCTTGACCTTCGTGCGTGCACCGTACGCCTCGGCACCGTTTTTGAGCACCTCGCCCTTGCGCACCTCGATGCGGACAGACGAATAGAACTTCAGCGCACGGCCGCCGGGGGTAACCTCAGGATTACCGTAGGAAATGCCGACCTTTTCGCGGATCTGGTTGATGAAAATAACGATACACTGGGATTTGGAAACGACCGACGAAAGCTTACGCATCGCCTGCGACATCAGTCTTGCCTGCAGACCGACGTGTGTCGAGCCCATCTCGCCCTCAATTTCCTGCTGAGGGGTCAGTGCGGCAACCGAGTCGATAACCACAGCCGAAATTGCGCCCGAGCGGACCAGCACCTCGCACACCTCAAGCGCATCCTCACCCGAGTCGGGCTGAGAAACGAGCAGATTGTCGATATCGACGCCGATTGCCTTGGCATACTGTGGGTCAAGTGCGTGCTCGGCGTCAATGAACGCCGCCTCGCCGCCCTCCTTCTGCACCTCGGCAAGAATGTGGAGTGCAAGGGTGGTTTTACCCGAGGATTCGGGACCGTAAATCTCAATAATGCGTCCGCGCGGAACACCGCCAATACCGAGCGCCATGTCCAGCGCAATCGAGCCGGTATGGACGGCAGACACGTTCATATGCGTGTTCTCGCCCAGCTTCATGATGATGCCGTCGCCGAATTTTTTAGTCAGCTGGGATTTAGCCATCTCCAGCGCCTTTGCGCGGTCATCCTCCGTTACGGGAACAGCGGAATTTTTCTTTACAGTCGTCTTTGTAGCCATAGATAAAATCCTCCATAATTCTTTTTATGGAAATATTATAACGAATTTATTCTATTTTTTCAAGTGTTTTTGATAAATTATTTCCAAAATCGGAAATAATTTATTTTAATAGGTCGGTGTATCCAGTCGCCAGCCATCCTCCTCGCGGACAAGCGTAAGGCGGATGCGGAGAATTTCCTCTTCTCCCTCGAGATGGGTATCAAACTCAACGTTGACGTAATTGGCGTTTGAAGGCTTGACTACCGTCATGCTGCCATAGTCGTAGATTCGCTTTTTCTCAATCATGGCTTGATGCACGTTGCTCTTGCGCAGACCATCCTCGGTGTCGAGGTAGCGCGCGTAGAGAATGCCGGCCGTTTCATCGGCAACACCGATGAACATCGTCTCGTAAATGGATGCGAGATATTCGTCGCTGTAGACCTGCTCGGCGAGAGCCTTGATCTGATCGGTGTGGGTATAGGGACATTCTGCGGTCAGAAAATCGTAGTTGTCGTAATAATCCATGTAGTAAACGTGGTTTTCAATGGCAAATTCGCTGTCCCGTTCGATAGCAGGAAGCCCTTCGCCGAAAAAAATATCGTTTACGGCATAGGAAGCCTCGATCAGCGCAGTGGCCGTTTCGAGAATTTCCCCCGTCTCCGGCGGCTTCGAGCAGCCAACGAGCGGGAGGCAGATCAGTACAGCGGAGAGGATAGCGATTATCTTTTTCATTTGCGTACCTCGATGTGAAGAAAATTTTGCGGGTATAATGCCGTTTCGCACTCGCTTCTATCAGCCTCCCTCCGGGGAGGACAGGTTCTTGCGCTCCGCACGGCGTAAGCCGTGACGAAGGCGTGCGGCGGGAGTGAGCGGTTTTGTCGGAGGAATATCCGCTCGTGCACGCTGCACTTCCTCAGCGTCACTTACGTTGATTTTTACGCTTCCTCGCTCTCTTCTTCCACTTCTTCATGCGGAACCGAGGTAAAGTTAACCAGCTTTGCATCCTCGGACAGGCGCATCACGATGACGCCGCCCGCACTGCGGGAATAGGTCGGGATATCGGCGGCAGGCGTGCGGATAATCGTACCGGTATCGGTAATCATCATGATATCGTCCCCGTCGGATACCGCCGCAATACCGGCAAGACGGCCGGTCTTTTCGGTAATGTTATGGCAAATGACACCGAGTCCGCCGCGACTGCGCATTGCGCGGAAGTCGGAGAAGGGCGTGCGCTTACCGTAACCGCCCTCGGTGACGGTAATCAGATCTTTATCCTCGTCAACGATAGCCACGCCGGCAACATAGTCACCCTCACGCAGTGAAACGCCGCGGACACCACGTGCGGTACGGCCCATTGCACGGACGTTCTCCTCCGAGAAGCGAACGGCACTGCCCGATGCGGTGGCCAGAATCACGTCGCGGTCTCCCATCGTGTGCATGACGAAGACCAGCTCGTCGCCCTCGTCGAGCGAGAGTGCGATCTTACCGCCCTTGCGCTGATAAGCGTATTCGGTCAGAAGGGTACGCTTGATCACGCCGTTCTTCGTGACCATAGTCAGGTATTCTTCCTCGGCAAAGCCGGCAATCGAGATCACGGCTGTGATCTTTTCCCCTGCCTCAAGCTCAAGGATATTGACGATATTCGAGCCCTTCGCGGTACGTCCCGCCTCGGGAATCATATAGGCCTTGCGCGTGTGGACGCGACCGCGATTGGTAAAGAGCATCAGATAATCGTGCGAGCTCATGGCAATGACCTGCTCGATGAAGTCCTCTTCCTTGGTGGACATACCGATGATACCCTTACCGCCGCGTCTCTGTGCGGTATAGGTATCGGCAGGCTGGCGCTTGATATAGCCCGTGTGGGTCATGGTAATGACGCAGTTGTGGCGCTCAATGAGATCCTCAAGCACAATCTCGTCCTCGGCGGCTACCAGCTCCGTGCGGCGTGCGTCGGCAAATTTGTTCTTGATCTCCGTCATCTCATTCTTGATGATTTCATGCACCTTGGCAGGATCGGCCAGAATGCCCTCAAGCTCGACGATCAGCGCGTGAATACGGACGAGCTCATCCTCGATCTTGTCGCGCTCCATGCCGGTCAGCTTACCGAGCGTCATCTCGACAATCGCCTGTGCCTGCTCGTCGGACAGACCAAACCGCTCACACAGGGTTGCCTTAGATGCGGGAATCGAGGGCGAGGTCTTCATGATTTCAATGACCTCGTCGATATTGTCCAGCGCGATTTTATATCCCTCAAGAATATGGGCGCGCGCCTTGGCTTTTTTA
>JAZODX010000212.1:0-1742 GCA_045597265.1 Eubacteriales bacterium
CGTTTGCCAATATGGTCTATATCGGGGACAGCGATACCGATATTCCCTGTATGCGGCTGATTACGGCCTATGGCGGCCATGCGATCGGTGTTTACGATCCCGAAACACAGGATAAGGCTAAGGTCGAGAAAATGATGCGGGAGGGAAGGATCAAATATTTCACCCCGGCAGACTATACAGAGGACGCTTCGCTTGACCGATTGGTAAAGAAAATCATTGACCGTACAGCCGAAAAAGGATGCTGACAACATGATGAGTGATCAAGATATTCTGCGAATCGCCATGGAGCAATATCAAATCGGTGCGCAACGCCATGCGGAGCGGATTCCGTCCCGCATGGGTGGAAATGACTGCAAATCCCTGCGAGACGGTAGACGGGATGAACGGTGTGCACGATCCGGATAATCGGCCTTTCAAATTATGATTTGAGGCAGAAGGGAGCATGATACAGAAAAATGTTTGAGCTTACCAATGCACAAAGAAAATGTTTTGCCTTGCCTCCCGTACTCGATTCATGGAAACGAGTTGAAGTAAAGGCCGGGCCGCATGATGAGGGGGTCATCTATGCTTTTCTTGACGGAAAGCACATCGTTAAGGTGATTCACGTGTCAGATGTTCCGGGGCGCGAAACGTATTGGGAATGCACCATTGACGAAATGCTTTCTGACGATGGTACAAGGATATTGCCGAAAACCGAAAAGGGCAAGCCACAAAATTTTTCGGCGCCGAATTTGCTTAAGAAAACGACGATCGGGATGGCGCTTTCCTTTGATCACGGTTATGTTGACGTTATCAATACATCTTCAGATCAACGCTATTATCGCTCCGCATATCATGCAGAAAGCCCTCAAAATCTGTGCGATTTTTCAAATTGGGTAGAGGATTGGTGTCGAAATACAGCTGAGCAGGAGCTTGACGAGATTCAAGCCTTCTCCCAACGAAAAAAAGTGCATCAGAAATTCAAGGAAGGCGATTTTTTCAGATACAGAATCAAGCGCGGTCTCTATGGCTACGGCCGCATTTTCGTTGATTACGCGAGGATGCGCAAAGAGGGGGAGCCGTTTTGGGATATGTTTATGGGAAAGCCGCTTTGCGTGGCCGTCTATCATATTGCCACAGAAGACGCGGACATGACACCCGAACAGCTTGTTTGCTTAAATATGCTGCCGTCACAGATGGTAATGGATAATATTTTCCACTATGGCGAATGTGAGATAATCGGTAATTTACCGATTTCCCCGGACGAAGATAATTATACCGTTCATTACGGCAGAGATATCAACGTAGCCGAGCCGAACCGTATTTGTTATCAGTGTGGAAAGACCTATGCGGTCCTTAAGCGAGGAAGAGAATTGTACCGCGGTTTCAACAATGCGGGGATTCGGTTTGATTTAGAGGTTGAGCTTCCTGTTTTGCTTGCCTGTATCGAACAAAAATCAAACGATCCGTATTGGGAGATGATACGGTTGTGGAAGGCAGACCAAGATTTGAGAAACCCCAAGTTCAAGAGAAAGCTCAAACGTATCAAAAAACAGATGGGTGTCAAATAAGAAGAGGGAATTAATCCTGTTTGAAAACAATTCACACAAGGGGATAGAAGCATATGAATTTTACCGAAATTGCAGAAAACAGGCAGTCCTGCCGAAGCTATGATCCGACGCGTGCGGTGGAGGGGGAGAAGCTGGATGCCGTTCTTGCTTCCGCGCGCCTGTCGCCGTCCGCCTGTAACGGTCAGCCGTATC
>JAZODX010000213.1:0-12839 GCA_045597265.1 Eubacteriales bacterium
AAGCAGGTCAGCGTTTACGCAGACTAATTGCGATCCTTTGAAAACGAGAAAGCGGCGTGATGAAAATCACGCCGCTTTCTCGTTTTTTGGTGATTAATTTCTTTAAAATTTGGTACCGCAGACACTGCAGAAGGCGCCAACCACCTCAGCACCGCATTTCGCACATATTTTAATCGTTTCTTCTTTATCTATAGTCGGTTCAATGTACTTTGTGCCGCAAACGCTACAGAAGGCACCAACCACCTCAGCGCCGCATTTTACGCATATTTTAAACGTTTCTTCTCCATCAGCAACCGGCTCGACGTATTTTGTTCCGCATATGCTGCAGAAAGCCCCCTCGACCTGGGCACCGCATTGCGGACATACGCGTGTGCTCACAGAAGACGGAACGATATCGGCAGTATCCGTTTTAGTAGTGTCCGAAGTGTCGGAAGAGGGAACACTCGCTCCGAGAAGCTCCGTCTCGTTTTGAACCGCCTCACCCGTCGTATATGTTTTCCCGCTCAATATTTGATATGCTTCCGCATCTTCGATCCATCTGCCTTGCTTACAATTTTCACACATGATCGCATAGCGTTCCTTCAGCGTAATCGTCGGAATCCAAAATACCGAAACCTTAAATTTGCCCTTTTCCAGATAGAAGGGGGAAAGCTTTTGGCAGTTGGGGCACATTTGTTCCCCCAAATATTTCATCTTCTTGAAATAATCCTTTGCTCCGCATCCGTTTAATTGAAAGCCACCCATGATTTATCCTCCTTATCAATCATCAGAACAACATTTTTCACATGGTATCGCTTTACTTTGCGCTAATTCAACATTATAAATCCAAAAATCCGCATCAGAATCCAATTGGCTGCATCCGTACCGATGATATTTACCCGAGCCGTCATCGGGCAGTACGCGTGCAAATCGATCAAAAAATTCATAGTCCTTCTCAAGATCCCAATAGTCCCAACGAAGATCCCGACATTCATCTTCATAATAGATGCGCTCATCATTAACGAAATACAGGATTATTCCGAGCGCGATATTGATGACGACAGAAACTGCCAACAATATTGGAATGAGAATCTTTTTCTTCGCTCTCTTCTTTTTCAGGGGGGTGTTTTCCGGTGGTGTCGACATAGTTTGCGGCGGAGCGGGTTGAGGCGGTGGGGGCTGCGGTATCGAAATCGTTTCCAGCTGGTTGCCGCAATTGGGACAGAAAATTTTTGCATCGTCGAATTGCGAATTGCATCCGGGACATTTTTTCATAGGGAAACCCTCCTTAATCTGTCAATCAGTCAAATATCAGATTGCCGTTCTCATCCTCACGGACAATGGCAAGAGATTGCAAATTGATGCCCATATCACGAATGATGCGGCCGCCTTCCTGGAAGCCCTTTTCAATGCAGATTCCCGCACCTGCGACCTTCGCACCGGCCTGCTTGACGATATCAATCAAACCGATCAGTGCACGGCCATTCGCCAGAAAATCGTCAATGAGCAGAACGTGATCCTTCGGCGAAATAAAGCGCTGTGCAACGCGAATAATATAGTCTGTATTTTTGGTATAGGAATGAACGTTTGCCGTATATACGTCACCGTCAAGATTTTTTGATTTAACTTTTTTGGCAAAAACAACCGGCACGTCAAAATACTGCGCGGTCAGACATGCAATACCGATACCGGATGCTTCGATTGTAAGAATTTTCGTTACCTTCGTTCCGTCAAATCTGCGGGCAAACTCCCGCCCGATTTCATTGATCAGCGGAATGTCCATCTGATGATTCAAAAAGCTGTCCACCTTGAGAATTCCGCCCGGCTTAAATACGCCGTCGCGACGAATTCGTTCCTTAAGTAATTCCATATTGAGAAGCCCCTTTCCAGTCCATAATGCGCCGGCGCTAAGCATAGCGGCATCGCGTTATCTATATTATACTTTTCCCGTGCAGAAATGTAAAGCATTTTTGCAAATTTTCAAAAAAAACTTGATTCATAAGACGAAATATGGTATCATATAAACAATAAAAATGATGATCATTGCGTTGTTTTCCACTTCGCTGAAAGGATACGCACATGGAAAAGCAAAAAAGCGTCGTTTTCGGAACGGCAATCAACGGATACAAAAGACAGGACGTCAACGCCTTTATTGCCTCAATGAATGCAAATTTTGCAGCAGCCGAAGCGGGCTATCGCAAGGAAATTTCCGCATTGAAGGAAGAAAATGCATCTCTGCGCGAAAAAGCCGCCGAAGCGGATGCACGTGAAGCCGAAATTGCCGCCGCAAAAGCGGAAATTGAAGCGCTCCGTCTGCAGTTGGCCGACGTACGTGCCGAGCTGGCAGATGCGGAACAGAATGCCCTGCACGCTGCGATGGCGGCCGATACCGAGGAGGTTGCCGAGCTGCGCAAAAAGGCAGCGCTGTACGATACGATGAGCAGTCAACTGGGGGATTTGATGATCTCCGCTAACCACACGGCAGATCAGCTCCTCGACGATGCACGGCGTGATGCCGAGCAATCGCTTGGCGCGGCTAAATCAACGATCGCACAGAGTGCATCCTTGCTCTCGGCGCAGCTTGAGGAGCTTTATCGCGGCGCGAACACCCGTGCAATGGGCGAAATCAGCACGGCTATGCACCAAACCCAGCGCGCACTGACCAAATTCCTCGATGATCTCTCCGCCCGCCGCTCCCGACTCGAGGAAATGCTTCGCCAAACCGATGCAGATACCCGCCGCTCGGCCGAAGAGCATATCACGAAAATGCTTGATCAAACGCAAACCGCAATTACCGCAATTGGTGCGAGGGCCGACGAAACCAAAGCAGGAGCATCTAAAGCATGATCGACCTCGGCAAAAAAATCCGCCGCCTGCGCACGGCACAGCAAATGACGCAGACCGCACTTGCGGGAGACCAAATCACGCGGAATATGCTCAGCCAGATTGAAAACGGAAGCGCTCAGCCCTCTCTGCCAACCGTTCTTTATCTTGCACAAAAGCTGAATATTCCCGCAGGCTATTTTTTAGCCGAAGAAGAGGACGAATTCAGCTATCGCAAGATGCAGTATATTTCGTTGATCAAACAAACCTTTTCTGCGGAAAAATGGCAGAAATGCATGGAAATCTGCCAGGAAAAGCTTGGCGGAAGCGACGATGAAATCAACTATATTCTCTGCCGCTGTGCCTATCAGCTTGCACTCCAGGCGTTCGCAGAGGGACGTCTCTGCGCAGCACATACCGAATTCGTGCAATGCCTTGAATATGCTCCGCAATGCATGTATGACAATACGCCAATCGCCAGGACAGCCTACGATTATCTGACTTATCTGGCACGCTTTGACTCTGCACTTGAGATCCCCGCCTTTATTCGGGCGCCGAGCAATAAAATGACGTCTGACCATCCGTGGTTTACCTGTTATCTCTACACGCTTCGCCTCATCGAAGAGGGAAGTCTCGAGACAGCCGAGCACCTTCTGGCAATCCCCGATTTTGCCACCAAAACCTACGCCGCACACGCACGCGCGCGCATTGCAATGGCGCGCCGTCAATATGCGGATGCACTCCATATCATCGAAACGTTGCTCACACCCGAACGCGGTCTGCCGCCGAGCAAACCGCTCACCTATCTGCTTTACGTTGATCTCGAAATCTGCTGCCGCGAAACCGGCGATTTTGAGCGTGCCTACCGCTACACAACCCAGCGTGTAAAGCTGCTCGACGTTCTGCTGACCGAATAAGCAAAAAAGGAACTGCCGCATATACGGCAGTTCCTTTTTTGCTTATTCCATAAAATCAGCCTCAGACGCTTCCTCGTCAACGGGAATACTGTAAATCGGCTTCCCGGCAACTTCACGGTCTCCGGCATCGGTGCCGCCGAGAACCTCGTCCAAATGATCCTCTACAACGTCGAGCTCGTCTTCATCAAACAGCTCATTGTTCGGTCCATCAAAGGCAAAACGGGGTCGTGCGGCGCGGCGATCTTCAAGCGATTGCTGCCAGAGCAGGAAAGTTCCAAGTGCTCCCTCCATTGCCGCAACGGCAAGCAGCGCACGCGTCAGGCTCTTTTTCCGTACACAGACAGACACGAAAACAAACAGAATAGAAAACGCAGCAACGATCAGAGAGATAGCCAATACATGCTTCGATTGCTTTTTATTGAACATCGCAATTCTCCTTTACCGAAAAATTATTCCGTCAAATGCTTACTTTGCATTCAATTTCAAGTATGCGTTGATAAAGCCGTCAATTTCGCCGTCCATTACGGCACCGATATTGCCGTCTTCATAGCCGGTTCGGGTATCCTTTGCAAGCGTATAGGGCATAAACACGTATGAACGGATCTGGGAACCCCATTCAATCTTGGTCTTGACACCCTTGATATCCTCGATCTTCTCCAGCTTTTCCTGTGCTTTGATCTCCATCAGCTTGGACTTGAGCATCTTCAGCGCAGTTTCCTTGTTCTGCAGCTGGCTGCGCTCAGTCTGACAGCCGACAACGATACCGGTGGGAATGTGCAGAATACGGATCGCCGAGTCGGTCTTATTGATATGCTGTCCGCCCGCACCGCTGGAACGGTGTGCGGTGATTTCCAGATCCTCCTCGTTGAGCACGATCTGTCCGTCATCCTCAAACTCGGGCATAACCTCAACCGAAGCAAAAGAGGTCTGTCTGCGGCCGGATGCGTCAAACGGGGAAACGCGAACGAGACGGTGAACACCGTTTTCGCTCTTGAGATATCCGTAAGCATTCTCGCCCTCGACCATAATGGTGGCACTCTTAAGTCCCGCTTCATCACCGTCAAGCCAGTCGATCAGCTTGTACTTGAAGCCGCGGCGCTCACACCAACGCGTATACATACGGTAGAGCATCTGTGCCCAATCCTGCGCCTCGGTACCGCCGGCGCCGGGGTGGAAGGATACAATGGCGTTGTTGCGGTCGTATTCACCCGAGAGAAGAATTTCAATGCGCATTTTCTCCTCGGTCTCCAAGATTGCGGCAAGCTCTGCCTCAACCTCTTCCAGATAGGCCTCTTCCTGCTCCTCAATGGCCATTTCCGCAAGTGTAATGGCATCCTCAAGCTTAGAGGAAAGCGCTTCATAGGCCTCGATTTTGGCTTTGGTCTGCTTAAGCGTCTGCAGAATTTTGCTCGAGTTTGCCTGGTCCGACCAGAAATTCTCAGCCATCGTCTTTTCTTCAAGCTCGACCACAGACGAGCGGAGCTCATCAATACGCAGCGCAGAGCCAAGCTCAACAATATCTCCGCGCAAATTTTGCAGTTTATATTTGGCTTCTTCAAGTGCAATAATCAAGTGAATCCTCCTATCCCGCGCAAGCAGGTATATGCATTTATTTATAATCTATATCATTATATCATATTTACCTGTCATTTGGCAAGAGCGATTTCATATTTTTTACTCTTCCGCTCGAAAAATCGCAATTAATCCTTCTTCATAAACCAACAACTCATATCCTCTCGTTTCAAAATAGAAAACGTCGTAACCTTCTACGTGAGCGGCAACGTATGCGCGAAGATCAAGCGCCACGTATTCGGCGTCATGTCGGGATTCGATCACATAAAGCTCATCCCGCTGACTTAAATGCGGAATAAACATGGTCGATGCACGGACCGAAGCGTCGTCGGGGATAATTTCAAGGCATTCGGTAATCCGTGCATTATCATCGGCATAGGTTACCGCGCGCCCGAGATAGAAGGTCTGGGAGGGCATACGCATAGCACCGAGCAAAACGGCGGCACAAAGGCCGAAAATCAAGCATCCGCGGCGCATCCGTCCACTCAGATCGGGCAGATTGATCACCAGCAGATAAAAGAGCATAGCGGTAACGCCGTAGGTATATTGATATCCGATATCATGCTGATAGAAATAATCAGGCATCAGATTGATCAAAAGCATCGGCAGGATCAGAATCAACCGTCCGTAACGCCGCGTCATAAAGGGCAGAACACCGATCGGCAAAAGTATATAGGCAACAAAGCCGAGCTTTTCGGGATCAAGCAGCTCATAGAGAATGAAGCCCGGGTTAACAAAAGCCGTTCGGACGAGATCAACAGGCGTCCCCTCGTAACCGATCAGGTTCTTATATCGGCCGAACATTGCACCGTCACCGTGTGTTTCAAGATACCATACGGCGGCGATAAAATACGCTACGGAAAGGACAAGCAAAATCACACCGTGACGCTTGCGCGGCTTTGTACATAGCCAGTATATTGCGGCAAACGCAATATAGATCGGTGCATCCTCCTTGACCATAAGCACCAGAACGGCGAAGAGATAGACGAAGGGGTAGTGCTTGTGCTCAAGGAAGAAGAAAAACCAAAGCAGGAGCGGAAGAAGAAGCTTGTTTTCATGTACGTCGTAGAAACAACCGCCGAGCATAGCGGGATAAATGAAATATAAGACGGAGATCATTACCGTGACCGCAGAAGACAACTTCATTTTTTTCGTCAGAAGAATCAGCGGAATCACGCCGGAGAAGAGAACCAGCGCCTGCATGACAATCAGCGTCACCGGATGCGGAATCAGCGCATAGAAGGGCAGATAGATATAGAAAATGGGAGAAACGTGGACGGCAAAATGAGACAGCAGACCGTCTCGCTCGCAGGTTGTCAGCGGAAGAAGGCTCTCTCGCATATTATGGAACATCTGTGCAAAAATGCCGAAATCAAAGCAAGGTGAGGAATAACTGAAAAAACGGCAGAGCGTCAGAACGAGCAGATAAGCCAAAACCACGATGCCTGCGGCCAAAATCAGGCAAATTGCCGTACGTCGGGACATTGTCAGGGAAAGGACTTCCGCCTTTTGGGGCAGATGACTGATAAAATACGACACGGCAATGGCAAAAAGCGCACATACCGTCAGATACAGATAGAGATTGTTCCGCAGAAACAAAATGCGCGTACCGTAGAGCAGCATGGCACCGAGAAGTAAAAACGGCGTTACGTTTATCCATTTGGAAATAACGGCAGAAAGAAGAAAAACAAGTCCAAAGGAAAGCCCCGCTATCCAAATCGGTGCTGCTTCAGCATATGCAATTGAGACCGTGGATTCACCAACGGCAAACGTGATCAGCCATGCGGCAATACACCAGGCACTGATGGCACAGACGGCAAGCTGCCCGAACCGTTCGGGCGAAGGATTCCATTTTATTTTCATAGCTTTCCTTTCCCGGAAAATCCGAGATAAATATAGTATGAGAAATTTGTATAGAATTTAAACGGATAAAAACAAATACAGACGAACAATTGTATTATACCAAAAAAACGTCGGAATGTAAACCTTTTCTTCCGGAATTAAGAAAGAGGTAAGATTATTTTATTGACATTTTGCAATAAATCGAGTATAATAAACGGAGAAAGCAAATAAGGAGGAGTATTCCCATGCAGGTTACCAAAAATTCCATTATCGGCGACGTTCTCGATTTTGACAGCGGAACGGCAAAGTTTTTCTTTGAGATCGGTATGCATTGCCTCGGTTGCCCCGCTTCCCGCGGTGAGACCATCGAGCAGGCTTGCGCAGTTCACGGCACCGACGCCGACGAGCTGGTTAAGAAGCTCAACGATTTCTTTGCGGCAAAATAAGCCGACCGAAAATCGGAGGGGATGTCGCACTCAAGTGCGGCACCCCCTTTGCATTTGGAGGGAGCATGACAAAAAACACTTATATACCAACGCTTGACGCCCGCTTGTCCACCGCCTATGATTTCGTCCGTCCGGGCGCCGTGGTCGGTGATATCGGTACCGACCACGCTTATCTGCCGGCTGCGCTGATCTTATCCGGCCGCGCCGTTTCTGCCGTCGCGGCTGATCTCAATCCGGGCCCTCTCGTGCACGCGGCAGAAACCGTAGCGCGATGCGGCCTGAATGGGAGAATTCTTCTTCGCGAAACGGACGGACTGCACGGGCTTGCGGATATGGGGCTGACCGATATCCTGATTTTCGGGATGGGCGGAGAGCTGATTGCGCGCATCCTGGAGGAAGCCTCCTTTGTTCGTGACACAAAAATCAGACTGATTCTTCAGCCGATGACCAAGCAAGCCGAGCTTCGCCGCTGGCTTGTCGGACACGGCTTCTCCATTCTCGGCGAACGGATGTCCCGCGCAGCAGGCAAAATCTATCAGACAATCTGTGTCGAATACAGCGGTAAGAATACCGCCCTCTCCCCGTTGGATGCCGAATTCGGCCCCTGCAATCTTGCAGAGGGAAACGAGCTTCTCCGTGCTCTCATGGCACACAGAATCAGGGTTTTCAAGGCACGCCTGGCCGGACGAAAAACAGCCGGCCTGCCCGATGGGGATGACGGAGATATGCTGCGCGCCATGCAAGAATGGCTCAAGCAAACAGGGAAGGGAGACCACATATGACGATTCGTGAGCTTAATCAATTTTTGGAAGCACGTGTTCCCCGCACGCTCTCCTGTTCCTGGGATAACGACGGTCTTTCGTGCTGTCCCGATCCCAACCGTGTACTCAAACGCGTTCTGATCGCGCTTGATGTAACCGAGGAAACGATAAATGCGGCAATTGACGGAGGCTATGACCTGCTTCTCACACACCATCCGCTGATTTTCCGTCCGATCAAGGCGCTTGAGCCCTCGGTAAATGTTCCGCGCAAGCTGCTTGCTCTCGCCTGCGGCGGAATCTCCGCAATTGCCCTGCACACTCGCCTTGATGCGTTTGACGGCGGTGTAAATGACGCGCTGGCCGATACACTCGGCTTCTCGGTCTGCGGCAGTATCCCCTGTGAGGACGCACTGTATGCCCGTGTTATTCGCATGGACGCCCCCATTTCTCTTTCTGCATTTGCAGCACTCGTTAAAGAAAAACTGGATATCCCCTGTGTCAACTGTGCCGATGCGGGTCGCCCGGTGCAAACGGTTGCCCTTATCGGGGGAGAGGGCGGAGATTTTATCCGCGCAGTGGCAGCCGCCGGATGCGATACCTATCTCACCGGCCGCGCGGGCTATCACGCTATGCTCGATGCGGCAGAGAACGGAATCAACGTCATTGAAGCCGGGCATTTTGCCACAGAACGTCCCGTTTGTGCACGCCTGCGTGACCTGCTTATCGAAGCAGATCCCGCACTGGAGATTACCCTCTACACCCGGCCGACACTGCAAATATTTTAAGAAAAAAAGGAGATGCGAAAGCAATCGCATCTCCTTTTCATATTCCGTACATGCCTTGCATATCATAAAGCGAGGTGATTATATCATGAAAAAGGGAAGTTGGCTGTCACTCCGCACGACAGCATTTTTTATCGCAATCCTTCTTGCCGCACTCGCCGTTTTGCCTGTCTCAGCAGCCGAGGAGGCAGAGAAAAAAATGCCGACCGTGGATGCCAAAAGCGCAATTCTCATGGAAGCTTCAACCGGGAAAATCTTAGGAGAACAAAACGCGGATGAAGCCCTTCCACCGGCCTCTGTCACCAAAATCATGACCCTGCTTCTGGTCATGGAAGCCATCGAAGCAGGTACGGTCTCCCTCTCCGATACGGTACAGATCAGCGCAAATGCCGCTTCAATGGGCGGCTCACAGATTTATCTCAAGGAAGGCGAAACCATGTCGCTGGACGACCTGCTCAAAAGCGTAGTGGTCGCGTCGGCAAATGACGCGGCGGTTGCACTGGCCGAGCACGTCTGCGGCAGTGAAGCGGTCTTCGTTTCCCGCATGAATGAACGCGCGGCAGAGCTTGGCATGAGTAATACCACCTTTGAAAATACAAACGGTCTTGACGATACGACAGAGCATCATCTGACCTCGGCTCGGGATATTGCCACGATGTCCCGCGCGTTGATCTCCCATAAAAAAATCCTGGAATACAGCTCGATCTGGATGGATACCGTCCGCGACGGCGCGTTCGGCCTCACCAATACCAATCGGCTTATTCGATTTTATCGCGGTGCAAACGGTCTGAAAACCGGCTCAACCGCACGTGCAGGCTTCTGCATCAGCGCAACTGCCGAGAGGGACGGTATGCAGCTGATTGCCGTGATTATGGGCTCAGCCACGCGTGATATCCGCAATGCCGCTGCACAAACCATGCTGGATTGGGGCTTCGCCAACTACAGCGTCTACCGCCATACACCGGAGGCGCTTGCCCCCGTCGGCATATCGGGTGGTGTCAAAAATACGTGTGCAGTAAAATACGGTGAATTTCAAGCCGTATTGGAAAAAGGAGATATAGCTCACATTACCACCGAGATTCTTCTTCCCGAGGAGGCGCATGCTCCGCTCAGGGAAGGGGATAAGCTTGGCGAGGTGAAATTTTTCTGTAAAGGAGAACTGCTCGGCACGTCGGATATTCTCTGCGCAGAATCGGTCGAAAAAATCGGCTTTGGTGAGCTATTCCGTCGAATTCTCGCGCATGGTATCCTTGCATAAGAATTGCTTTATCCTTGAAATGTTTTTTTATAAATTATACACTTTACCTTGCAATTTCTCTTGTTTTATGTTAAAATATAAATACCAATCCAAGTAAAGGCGGTTTAATCTTATGTCACTGAAATTGAACGAAAAATTTCTCCGCGAATTCGTATCAAGTGAAGAGCTGACGAATATGCAGCCAATGGTCAATACGGCCCACCAAATGTTGCTTGATCACAGCGGACCGGGAAATGATTTCCTCGGCTGGATGGATCTTCCCGTTGCTTATGATCGCAAGGAATTTGCTGCGATCAAGGCCGCCGCAAACAAAATCCAAAAAAGCTGTGATATCTTTATCGTCATCGGCATTGGCGGTTCCTATCTCGGTGCCCGTGCTGCTATTGAATTCCTTAAGTCACCGCTCTATAATAACCTGCCGAAGAATAC
Organism: Eubacteriales bacterium; assembly: GCA_045597265.1. Taxonomy (GTDB): domain Bacteria; phylum Bacillota; class Clostridia; order Oscillospirales; family CAG-272; genus SIG693. The sequence goes on from JAZODX010000213.1 coordinate 10,810, forward strand.
TCCCGATATCTATTTCTCCGGTAATTCAATCAGCGCTTCCGCAATGAAGGAGCTGCTTACCCTCTGCGAAGGAAAGGACATTTGTATCAACGTCATCTCCAAATCCGGTACCACGACCGAGCCTGCCGTTGCCTTCCGTATTTTCCGCGGTCTTCTGGAAGAGAAGTACGGCCGGGAAGGCGCTCGCGAGCGTATCTTCGTCACTACCGACCGTGCGCGCGGTACGCTGAAGAGCTTCTCGGACGAGGCCGGATACCAGACCTTCGTCGTGCCCGATGACGTCGGCGGCCGCTTCTCGGTGCTCAGCGCGGTAGGTCTTCTGCCCATCGCCGTTGCCGGAATTGATCTGGATGCACTGATGCAGGGCGCGGCCGACGCCCGTGATGCCTTTGCCGATCCGAACTTGGAAAACAACATTTGCTACCGTTACGCCGCTCTGCGCAACATTCTCTGCCGCAAGGGCAAAACGACGGAAATTCTTGTCGGCTATGAGCCGTACGAGCTGATGTTCTGCGAATGGTGGAAGCAGCTTTACGGTGAGAGTGAAGGCAAGGATAAGCGCGGCATTTTCCCCGCTTCGGTCATTTTCTCTACCGATCTGCATTCACTGGGGCAATATATTCAAGACGGACTGCGCAACCTCTTTGAAACGGTTATCTCGATCGGTGAGCCCGATACCGCACTGGCAATTCCGCACGACCCGGCCAATATCGACGGCTTGAATTTCCTCTCCGGAAAAGAAATCAGCTATGTCAACGACACGGCAATGCTCGGTACGCTGTTCGCCCACTATGACGGCGGGGTTCCCAATATGGTGCTTGAACTGAAGGACCGCAGTGCACACTCGCTCGGCTATCTGATCTATTTCTTCGAGCGCGCCTGTGCCGTTTCGGGTTATCTGCTTGGCGTAAACCCCTTCAATCAGCCGGGGGTTGAAGCATATAAGAAGAATATGTTTGCGCTTCTGGGAAAAGCAGGCTACGAGGAACAGCGTGCTGAACTCGAGGCGCGGATGCAGTAAGAAAAATATTTTCCGAAACAGTAAAAAAACTCTTGCTTTTTTGCAAGGAATACGCTATAATATAATCAGGAAACAATATATTCCGTAATAAACGGCAAAAAACTTCCGGAGGATATAAACGATGCTGAAATTGATTATCGGTGTAAAAGGAACAGGCAAGACCAAAACGCTGATCGAAATGGTCAACAAGTCCCTCGCTGTCACGAAGGGCAATGTTGTCGTGATCGAGAAAGGAAATAAGCTGATCCATGACGTAAAGCATCAGGCTCGCCTTATTGATACCGATGAATATATGATTACCGATGCAGAGGCGCTCTACGGCTTCGTTGCAGGCATCCTCGCCAGCAACTATGACTTGACCGATCTGTACATTGATTCTGCACTGAAGATCTGCAAGAATAACACTGAGGCGTTTGACACGCTGGTTGAAGGCTTGAGCAAGCTCGCAGAGAAGAACAATGTCAATATTCTCGTCACCTCTTCGATTCCCGTTGAAGAAGCAAGCGAAACGGTCAAGAAATACATCTGAATCATCTAATCTAATTAAACCGAGGCAAGCGAAATCGTTTGCCTCGGCTTTTTAATATAAAAAACGACTATCCTCACCTCTGCATTCTTAGCGGAGAAAACACGAACACCACCAAGGATTTTTCTTTGGTGGTGTTTTTTTGTCGGTGTGAACTTACTAAAGCCTCCCTTGTGTAAAGGGAGGTGGCTCGCGTAAGCGAGACGGAGGGATTGTAAAATCACAGAAGAAAGCAAAACAATCCCTCAGTCACCTTCGGTGACAGCTCCCTTTGCACAAGGGAGCCTTATATGCGCCGTTCTTCTGCGAATAGTGGATTCGGGCTTCTGCCCGATTGCGCAAGGACTGCCACGCGCTATGCTTGCCCCGGACGCCAGCGTCGGGAAAGTGGAAAAGCTCGAAAGCGAAATGATAGGAAAATACTACGATTAGTAGAATCCGGTCTATGTTGCGGTTATTGATTTATAATTCAAAACGCTGTAT
>JAZODX010000214.1:0-39661 GCA_045597265.1 Eubacteriales bacterium
TCAGCAAAAAGACGCTGAGCAGCCGCACGCAGACGGGCAGGGAAGAATGTCGTGTTCTCGTCATAACTTGTCCTCCGTTATATCAAGTAGGAATACCGCACAGCCTCGGTAACCCTCTGCCTATAGTATACGGGGGAAAGAATGCGAAATTTGTCGAAATATCGCAGGAAGTTTTCTTTTTTTGAATTCCCAATTACCGTATTTGTTTCCGGCAGATATACGTCCTCTTTTGTAGGGCGGGGCCTTGCTCCCGCCGCCCGAAGCAGCCGAAATCGTATGTAAAGGTTGGCGTGTTTCCCGTCTTATGGAGAAATTTCGTATACCCGGACAGCGGGAACGCTTCGTCGAATTGGGATAAAGAAAAAACCGAGGCAAACGAAATCGTTTGCCTCGGGGGATGAGGATGAACTCAGCAGTTTTTCATCAGCCGCAGATAAAATTCAACGGCTTTATTTGCCGTTGAGACGCGAATGCGCTCGTTATTGCCGTGGATGGTTGCGCGCTCCTCGGCGGTCAGGTCCATGGCAGAGAAGCGATAGACGTGGTTGGAAAGATCGCGGTAATGGCGGCTGTCGGAGCACTGAACCATGAGATAGGGGGAGACGATACAGCCGGGCCAGGTGGAGGCGACGGCGGATGCGACCTTATCCCAGGCGGGACAGCACGTCTCGGAGACGGGACTGGGCTCCATATGGCTGCCGACCGTCAACTTCACGCTGTCGTCTCCCACCGTGCGGCGGATTCGTGCTTCGGCGTCCGCAACGCTGTCGGCGGGATTGAGCCGCAGATTGGCGGGCATCGATGCCGAGGGGGGGATGACGTTGGGGGCGAGACTTCCGTCTGCCTGGGTAAAGGCAACCGTGGTGCGCAGGAGCGCGTTGATCTCGCCGCCGCTCGATTTACCCATGATATCCAGCACGCCGCGGAAGAGCCAGAGGTTGGCGAAGATCACGCGGTAGAGGAAATTCGAATGGCGGCCGAGGGTGTCAAACATTTCGGCAGCGGGACGGGTCAGGTGCATGGGGAAGGGATGGTTTTCCATGGCACAGCAGGCGCGGGAGAGAATGCCGATGGGCGTATGCGGCTTTGGGGCGGATGCGTGTCCGCCGGCGGATGCAACCGAGAAGGTGACGTTCATCATTCCCTTCTCGGCAATGCCGATCAGCCCGCAGGGAGCGGTTACGCCGGGGAAAACCTTTTCCACCACGGCGCCGCCCTCGTCAACGACGAGTGCCGGCTTGATGCCGTTTTCCACGAACCAATCGACGATACGTACTGCGCCCATGCCGTTGACCTCCTCACCGCCCGAGAAGGCAAAATACATATCCTGCTCGGGAACAAAGCCGCGGGCGATCAGAGTATCGGCCGCCGTCAGCACGGCGTTGAAGGTCACCTTGGTATCCAGCGAGCCGCGTCCCCAGATAACGTCCTGCTCAAGAATGGCGTCAAAGGGGGGCTTCTCCCAGTTCTCCTCCTCGACCGGTACGACGTCGTAATGCGCCATCATAACCGACGGCGCCGCAGAGCTCTTGCCCGGCCAGCGGAAGAGCAGGGCGCGATCGGGCAGGCGGGTCAGCGTGCAGGTGGAGAAAACGTTCGGATAGAGCGAGGGGAGAAGTGCAATCAGCTTCTCAAACTCGGCATCATCCTCAAGGGCGGGATCGTAGTAGGATACCGTCCTGCAGCGAATCAGCGCGCGGAGGGCCTCGATTGCCGCAGCTTCGTCAAATTCAACGGGGGATTCGTCCACAGGCACCTCGGTCTTGGGACGGAACCGGATTGCGCGGATCAGAATAACGGCGAGCAGGGCTGCCGCGAGGGCAAGGATAACGTAAAGAACAAGCATATTAACCTCCCGGATGTCTGCCGCAATTACAGCAGACCCTTTTTATACAGAATGCGGCTGGTGATCAGCGTAAAGATAACGCTGACCGGTACCATAATGCCGACCGTTCCCGCGTTCAGCGCAGGGACGGCAATGAAGAGAATCAGCATCAGGGAGACGGGAGCAATGGCGATTTTCCAGTTGCGTGAGACGAAAACGACGCCGAGACCGCCGAAGAGAGCGGGCAGAATCTGCGCAAAGGCAGGCTCGAGCACGGGCGCCTCGAGAATCGGGGAGAGCGGGACGAGGAGAATGACGCCGAGCACAATGATCAGCGTGGTGACGATGCTCGACACCGCGATTGCGATGGTCGAAACGACCTCCCCCTCGTCCGAATTGGCCTTGACGTCAGCCTGTTCCAGGGCGTTAAGCGCACAGGGGAGCTTGAGATTTGAGATGTTGCCGGTGACGAACGAGAGATACGAGCCGCCGGCGCCCAGCATGGGGATATAAGTGAAGGTTTCGATCACACCGACCGCCCAATACATGGGCGCGGTGGCGATCAGACCGCCGAGCATTCCCTTCCAGTCGGGCATCGCCGAGAAAATAATTGCAACCGCGATAGGGAACGCGATCAGCATAACCATAACGAACATATTCCAGGACAAGCCCCAGCGGTGGACCTGATCCATATAAGTCATTTCTTTTTTCATTGTGTCTACCTCCTCTCGGTCAGGAAAGCCAGTTTGTGATCGGGATTGCGCTTGCCATGCCGACGATCAGACTGACGGGCAGGGCGTAGTCGGAGATCCAATGCAGCTTGATTTTGGAAACGAGAAGTCCCGCGAGTGCCATAACGAGTGCCGAGACGGCCATGACGCAGACCGGAATCAAGCCGACGAAAGAGCCTTCAAACACCGTCGAGACGTCACAGAAGACGTAGCCGACGAAGGCGGCAATCATACCGATGAACATCGAGGACTGGAAGACGTCGGCCCACTTGCGGTCATGCTTTTCCAGCGAAATCATGCCGCTCTGCATCTTGCGGCAGACCATGGGAACCAGCCAAATACCGACGAGAATGCTGATGGTCATCACCGCTGCGATGGTGACGTACTGTCCGGCGGTCAGCGACGTGACCTGACCGAAGGTGAGTCCCATTGCGGATTCCGCGTTGGTGGCGGCAATCGTTTCATAGGAGAGCGAGCCGACCACGCTGAGACGAAGCCAGGGCAGGGCAACGCCGAGGTCCTTTGCCAGCGTGATGACGCTGATGACGATGGCAACGGCGGGCGCAACGGTGAAGATTGCCGCCGTGACGGCAATGCGGCGAAGCTTGGCGGGATCCATACCGATCGCCTTGCCCCGACGCCAGGCCTTGATGAGGAAAAAGACCGATTGTGCAAGAACCACGGCAACGATAATCCCGGCCAGCACGAACAGGATAGGATGGTTGACGCTGAATTCCATGATGTACTCCTTTTTTATTCTCCGATGCATACGGAGATTTTTCCATCCCATTATACCACAGAAATGGGAAATCGGCAACCGATTTGTCGGATTTTCTTTGCGCGGAGCTTGCTTGACAAGCGGCGTTCGGTGTGGTAAGATATACCCGAGAGAAAAGAGAGGTATTACCCATGAAACCGACCGACAGCTATCCGATGAAAATCATCGCCCATATCCGCACCGACTTTCCCGCAAAATTCGGCATTCCGCGCCAAAGCGGTCTCGTCCCTGAGCTTCGCGGCAGGGTGGTATTTGCCCCCGAATATCGCAATCCGGACGCGCTCAGAGGGCTTGAGGGATATTCGCATCTGTGGCTTCTGTGGCAGTTTTCTGAGGCACTCCGCGCCGATTGGTCGCCCACCGTGCGTCCACCTCGCCTCGGCGGAAACCGCCGCATGGGCGTTTTTGCCACTCGTTCCCCCTATCGCCCGAACGCAATCGGGCTCTCCTCGGTCAAGCTTGAATCGATCGAATGGGACACGCCGCAGGGAGCGGTTCTGCACGTTTCGGGGGCAGACCTGATCGACGGCACGCCCATCTTTGATATCAAGCCCTATCTCCCCTTCACCGACAGCCATCCCGATGCCGTCGGTGGCTTTGCCGACGAACGGCGGGACTATGCGCTTCGGGTGGATTTCCCCGGGCCCTTGCTTGAGCGGATCGCTCCCCACGACCGCGCCGCTCTGCTTGCCCTCCTCGCCGAGGACCCCCGCCCATCCTATCAGGATGATCCAACCCGTGTATACGGAATGCCCTATGCCGCGTATGACGTACAGTTCACCGTTGCCAACGGACGTCTGACGGTCTGCGACGTGTTTGATCGTACCTGAGACAGGCGAACGAAGAAGAGGCGGGCCGCTTTGATGCGGCCCGCCTCTTCTTTATTTTGCGTTATTGGCAGCTTTCCTGCACGTAACCGTGATAGGCAAAATCCTCCTGCGTCATGAAAAGGTATTCTTCCTTTCCTTCGCGGTAATGTGCCGAGAGGGCATCGGTATCGTACCAGGTGACGTCCACGTAAATGGGACCCGCCTCGGTGTCAAGCATATTCCATGCGTGACGTCCGGTCGGCGTCGTTCCGCGGCAGTACCGGCAGGAGATGCCCGCTTCCCGGCAAAGCCGATAAAAGGCCTGGGCGTAGCCGGAGCAGACGGCGATTCCTTCTGCCAGAGCACCGTACGCCTGATAGTCGTACAGGGGATAGTCCTCTGCGTAATTGTACTCCACGCCGAATGCCAGCACCAGCGCAAAGTAGAAGCATTTTTCATAGTTGGAGAGGCCCTTTGGCATTTTCTCAAGAATACGGTCAACGACCGCGTCGCAAAAATCGGCCTCCGCGCGAATCGCCGCGCGGTCATCACAGGGGGCGTCCAGCCAATCTCCCGGCATAAAGTATACGGAGCGAAACTCGATACCGTCGATTTTGGCGTCGCTGCAGAGGAAAATTTCCGTATGGTCGATTCTCAGCGCGTCGAGTGCGCTGACGAAAACATTAAAGAGGTCAATCCCGGGATAATCCTGTGCACGGTAGGAATAGTCCTCAAACGCCTTAACGCGTGCCAGAACCGTATCGTAAATTTCCACCGACAGAGGATATTTCAAAAGATCTCTCTCCCGGGGACGGGCATCGTAATCGCAATCGAGAATCGGGATCGGCTCGGTATCAACGGTGGCCAGAAGGCGAACTGCCGACCGAATGGCTTCATCGATCCGCTCGGAGGCCCGCCGTTCCGCCTCGCCGGAAAAGCTTTCGTTTTCGTCAAACTCCACGACGTAGCACTTCTCGGGCGCAGTGTCGGCAGATACCGTTTCCTTTGCGGTCGTCGATACCGTATCCGGGGGAGGCGTATTTCCCGGATCGGTGATCGTGCAGGCGGTATGCGGAAGACAGGAGAGGCAGAGGAGAAACAGGCAGATGATTTTTCGCTTCATGATTCGGCATCTCCCTTCTCCGTCTGGGGGGCGCCGTCCCCGCGCTGATGCCGCATAATTTCGGCATAGCGAAGCATCTGCTTGCGCGACGACACGCCGAGCTTGCCCAAAATATTATGGTTGTGATATTTCAGCGTGCTCTCCTTGATTCCGGTAAGCTCGAGAATTTCCTTAGCGCTTTTTCCCGCGAGATAATATTCAAAAACGTTCCGTTCGGCTCCCGTCAGCGTTTCAAGTCCTGCCAGGAAATAGCGGTAGTCCTCGGGATCAATCTCCGCTTTGCGCGAATAGGCGAGCCGTTCAAGCTCGGTTTTGATGCGGTCCAGCTCGCTTTTCGCACCGCGGTATTCCGCCTCGATCTTATCGAAATCACGCAAAGCCGATTCATATTCCGCCTGAAGGCGGATTTTTTCGTTTTCCGCCGCCTCATGCTTTTGGGTAAGTGCGCTGACCGCTTCGCCGTGTGCCCTCTCCTGCCTCTCAAGATATTCAATCAAGCCGAGAATCTCGGGAATCGCGGCACCCGCCCCGTTGCGCTTGTCGGATTTGATCTGTTCAAGCGCGGTCAGCAGCGGGGAAAGGAAGCGTCTGCTGAAAAATCGGCAGAAGCTCACGGTGAAGAAGAGGAGCAGAATCAGCAGAATCACCGTTTGCGCGGTGTTCCTCAGCTTGGCGCGGTGATAATCGGTCCTCGGAATCATTACGGTGAGAAGATGCTCGTCCTCTCCCGCGGAAAGCGAGATCTTTCGGGTGATGCCGAGGTATGCATACGTGTCGGAGGTGAATTCGGTAAGCCCCCCGTCATGCGCGGAAAGCGAATAATTCTCCGTTTGCGCGTGAAAATAGCCGTTTAAGCCACCGCAGCTCAGTGATTCGGCAGGGAGGAGCGTGTTTTCATGCGCGGTACTCAAAAGACAGCAAAGATGGGACAGCTTTGAGGGCTGTGCGTGATAGGTCATAAAATAACTGGCGCTGATTTCGTAGCCGCACAGTCCGTAAAGGCTTCCGTCTGCGCCGACCATGGGAACGGTCAGCCAGATTGCCTTTTCCGAGGTCCCGGGCAGAACGAACAGATCGGTAACCCGATAGGCCCTCTCGAGCGGGAGTGCAGCGCTTGCCGTTATTTCGGCATAATCGGGGATGAAATCGGTGCGGAATTCGAGCCGCCACTTCCGATGCGGCATGATGCCGTGTGCTTTGGCCGCGTCCGTAAAGCCGCGGTACATCAGGACGTCCGGATTGGACGGCGTATAGCCGTTGATCTGCAGGTACAGACCGCTTTTGGACAGTTCCGCTTCGGGCAGTGCGGTATTGACCGTTGCATTCAGCAGGACGAACGCGCCCGAGCAGTTTGCCGTAAGGAGCTTGTCGCAGAGTGGGGCAAGCATTGCCGTCTGGACGGCCGCCGCATGGGGGACGGAATCGTTGAGGGCGGAAAAAGGGAGCCCGTTTGCGCGAAGATAGGCTTCAAGGACGTCTGTCATCTCCTCGGAAAGCATGATCGCCGAGGCAGCGAGATGATCAAAATGGGTGGCAATGTCCTTTTCGAACACCTCCATTTGAATATCCAGCGCGTCGTAGAACGTATCTTCTGTCGAGGTTGTGTGGCCGAATACAATCAGACCTGCGGTCAGAATCGAGAGAAGCAGAACTGTCAGCAGGAGCATACAGATGAACAGCTTGCTTTTCAGTGACCATTCGGAATATTTCCGCAAGGCACCGTTTCCGGAATATCGCGAAGAGGAAAACCTGCGCATATTCCCACCCCTTCTCAGTCGATTCCGCAGAAGAATTCCCAAAGCACCTCGGTCAGCGCGTCAATCTGTTCGCCGTTTTTGAAGCGCTCGACGAGCGCCGGCTGCATTTCGCGAATACCGGCGTACAACTCGTTTGTTTTGTCGTAAAAACCGGCGAAATCCGGGCGGACGACGGGGGTATATTCGTCGTGCATCGTTCGGATGGCGGTATAGAGGCTTTGGTAGGCTGCGTCGGTAAATGTGTAGGCTTCGATTTTTTCGAATGCGTCGTTGGTTACCGGCATATAGCCCGTGCTGACGACGAAATGCAGATTCCGCTCTCCTTCGGTGAACCACTTTGCGAATTCATATGCCGCCTCTGCCTTTTGATCGGTGGTTTTGAAGGCGCAGAGTCCCACACCGGTCTGGGGCATATATTCCTTTTCACCGCCAGACTTCGGGAGGGGAAGAACCTGCAGCGTCATCGGCTCGGAGGTGTTGTCGGGATAGGTAACGGTATCGTTGTAGTAGCCCACTGCCGCAGAGGAACCGATGCCGGAAAGCACCTCGCCGGTCATGACCTGCGTATTGGCGTAAAGATCGGATACGACGATATGCCCCTTTGCCAGTGCTTCTGCAAACATGGAAAAGGCGTCCTTGAATGCGGGATTGCTTTCATCATACCAGCCGTTCTCAGTGTATTCCAGCTCGCCGTATCGGGAGAGAACGTCGAGCTCGATATGGCGGATCAGATAGTCAAGTGCGCAGAAAGCGCGTCCGCCGGACCACGTATAATATTTTTCCGCGGCCGCAAAGAATCCGTCCCAGTCGTAGAGGCTCTCCAGGGTCACTCCGGTATCGGCGGAAAAACGGGCAAACTGCGCACCATTGAGAAAGAGCGCGTAGGTGGATTTCGACACGGGAAATACGGCGAGCTTGTCGGCAATGATTCCGCTTTCGACAAACTCGGGCACGTAATTTTCCAGCTCCTTATCGGTAAACAGGGTTCCCCAATCGAGCAGATTGTCAATGCCGAGCTCCGGTGCGTTTTGCGTGTGGCAGGAAAAGAGATCGGGCAGCTCGGGTGTGCCCGGCTTGCCGGCCTGCGCGTCGATGAGCTGTGCCAGAATTTTGGAGGTTCCGGTGACGTTGGTCACCTGAATCTGAATGCCCTTTTCCCGGCCGACCGTATCGTTGAATTCCTCAATCAGCAGATTCATGGGGGCATCTGCCTGCTCTCCGTAAACGTGCCAGATGGTCAGTGTAACTGGATCGTTCGGGTCAAGCAAGGATTTGTCGGAGCAGCCGCTAAGCCCTCCGAGTGCGAAGGTGAAGAGAAGAATTCCCGTTAAGATGCGTGCAAGTGTTTTTTTCATGTTTCGTTCCTCCGTGTTTCGGTTTTTGGGAAAAAGACGAAAAATTTTCTTTTTTCCCCACCTTTTGCCCGTTTGGGTGGGGGACAAAAATCCGAAAATATGTAAAATAAGACTTGCAAGAGGTTCAAGCAGGGGATAAATCTTGCCTTCAGCTAAAGAAAACACGGGGTTCCCGATGATGGCGTCTCACCATCACGTCTCCGGGCCGCGCCAACGAATCCGGAGACCGCCCCGCCAATTATAATCATTATAGCACAGAAAAGGAAAACAGTCAACGGCTATCGCTGTATCCTGTCTGTGCTTTTCGCGAATAATCACGGAGAAAGGAGTCGTTTTTACCATGCAGAAAAAGAAAACCGCTGCGTACAAAATCACTACCGATTCCGGCGGATCACGCTTTCGGTTTTACTGTGATCTTTCGGGTGCGCTGGTATGCACCACGGGAGTATACCGCGCGGAAACGCCGGAGCGCGAGCTTGCGCTTGCCTGGGAAAAGGAAGGAAAGCACCAGTTCAGTCTGTGTCACAAATGCGGAAGATGGGTGATTGACGCGATGTTCAATGCGGATGCATTGGAGTGCGTCGCCTGTGCTCCTTGGGAGAACACGCCGAAATACTGCAAATCCTGCGGCGAAAAGGTGTTGCCTTCGGACGTCGTTTGCCCGCGGTGCGGAAAACAGCTGATTTACGGAGGAAGCTTCGATGATTAATCCGGTGAAGAGCGAAAAATACATCCGTCTCAGGTCACTTGGGCTTGGACCGTACGTTATGAAAAGACTGAAGGTTTGTCCCGAATGCGGACAGATCGTAGGGGCGAGAACACGGGTATGCCCCGGCTGTCAGAATAAAATGCCGCAAAAAACCCTGTTTGATTTCTACCTCAAAATGCATGCCGACTGCCCATATTGCAGAACGACGTTGGCAAAGGATGCGCAATATTGTCCGAATTGCGGCAGAAAAGTGCCGCAGGTTAACGATAAAGCAAATTCGCAATAAACAAAAGGAGATTGACGAAATGAAAAAGACCGTTCGATGCAAGCAGGTTCTCTCCCTTCTGCTTTGCCTGATGATGATGCTCAGCATGGTGCCGATATCGGCAAACGCGGCAAAGGAGATGTTTACAACATATCAGATCGACGACGTTACCATTATCGGAATCGATGCTCCCACAGCGGGCAAATATTTCGATTTCACAGCAGAAGAGAGCTCTCAGAAATATAACATTGTCAAGGTTGCTTGGAGCGCGCAGAACAACAATAGTTACATAACAAGCCCGTCGATGGCTCCAAGCGCAGGAACAAAATACACGGTTTACGTGGTTCTTGAGGTTGCGACCGCCAATCATTATTTCAAAACCGACGCCTCAAGAAGGCCGGCACTTTCGAGCGTCACCGTAAACGGGAATACTGCAAATGCAAGCAATACGATGGATTACAGCCTTTTCTCGGTGGACGCATCCAAGTACGAGCACGATACCACGTATCAGAAATACTTGACCGTTATGTATACCTTCCCGACGGTTGAGGCTGCTCCCATCGAAAGCGTCGAGTTTGGCGTTCCTGCGCTTGTACCGGGTGAGCGGATTCCTACTACGTGGCAGGCTACGGGAATAAGCATTGACGGCATAAACGGCGGCGCAAACAACGGCCAGGTTAACGTGAATAAGATTGAATGGTTTTTGCAGGACGGCACTCCCTTGGCAGGAAATGAAGTATTCGAATACGGCAAGAAATACACGCTGAACCTTACGCTTGGCGCAGTCTACGGTACAAGCTTTGCCACCGACGCAAATCACTTTCTCTCACAGCCCGGTAAGCCTTTTCCTGTCGTTGAGGTGAAAATGAACGGAAAAACGGCTACCGTGCTTCCGACATACGATAGCTATTCCAATCTGTACGTGGTTGCTTCCTGCGTACTTGACTGCGACACTGCCGCACAAATCAATACAATCGCGCTTACCGGTCTTGACGTACCCGTTGCGGGAAAGGCGCCCGATTATTCCTTCATCGGCGGTGCGGGATATACGCAAAACGGCAGAAACGACGCTTACTATAAAGACGGTGTCAGCTGGTCCGAGGTGGGAGGCTCGTACGTCCTGTCTGACGGGACGCAGGCATTCCTGCCCGGCAAGGCTTATCAGGCAGACATCCGTATCAAGCCCCGAGAAGGATATGCCTTTGCTACCAACGCATATGGCAACGTTGCTCTGACGGCTACCGTCAACGGCCGCAGTGCATCCGTTTCCGGAAACAAGAACGAAATCCTGATTACCTGTGTGTTCCCGGCTACCGGAAATATTGCCATCGGGCAGGTCGGCGTTACCGATATCGACGCACCGATTGCCGGCCATTCGCCCGACTATATCGCTTCCTACAACAACGTCAACTACGGCCCGGCGTCTTATCAGGCCAATACCGCCACCGCGAAAAACGGTATTTCCTGGTACTGTGAAGAAGAGAACAGAACGCTGCAGACACACGAAAAATTTGCGGAAAACAAAACCTATACCGCCATCGTTCTCATTGATGCGATGGAAGGCTACGAATTTCAGTATACCTCGGGTACTGTCAACGTAAACGCGACGGTGAACGCCAAAAAGGCAACGGAGGTTACTTCTGCGGAAAAGACGCAGATTTGTCTCTACTACACCTTCCCCAAGGTTGCCGCACACAAGCACTCTCCGCTGAAGGTGGAGGAGATCAAGGCCACCTGCTCTGCCACCGGCAAGCAGGCATACTACTTCTGCCCCGAATGCGGAAGGAATTTTGAGGATGTAAAATGCACCAAGGAAATTTCCGACGTCAACCTGTGGGGTATTCTCGAGAAGCTTGAGCATACCGGCGGAAAAGCAACCTGTGATAACCGCGCGCGCTGCAAAAATTGCGGTGAGGCTTACGGTGAGCTTGCCGCGCACAACTACGGTACGTCCTGGGATTATAAGGACGCAGTCGGACACGCGCATAAATGTAAGGAATGCGGTATTAACGATACGATACAGCCGCACGGCGGCGGAACCGCGAAATGCGGCCAGGTTGCAAAATGTGCGGAATGTAAGGCCGAATACGGTGAGGTAATGCAGCATCAGTGGAGTGCGGAATGGAGCTATACCGATGCGAAGGGACACGCACATAAGTGCACGGTGTGCGGTGAGCACGATACCGTACAGGCACATATCGGCGGTACGCCAGACTGTCGGAATAAGGCGAAGTGTTCAGTCTGTGGCACCGAATACGGCAAGACGGGCGACCACAAGTGGAGCACGACGTGGGATTATACCGCGGCTGCCGGACACGCGCATGCCTGTACCGTCAAGGGCTGCACCGAGCATGACACGGTCGTCAAGCATACGCCCGGACCCGAGGCTACCGAAACCTCCTCGCAGAACTGCACCGTTTGTCAGTACGTGATTGCGCCGGCAAATAAGCACGAGCATAAGCTGAGTAAGGTTGCCGAAGTCAATGAAACCTGTACGGCGGCCGGAAAAGCACAGCACTACGTCTGCGACGGCTGCGGAAAGCTGTTTGAAGACGCGAAGGGAACCAAGGAAATTGCCGATCCGAGCGCGCTGGTTATTCCTGCCGCGGGGCACAAGGAATCGAGTTGGAAATCGGATGGCGATCACCACTGGAAGGAATGCACGCGCAAAGGCTGCGGTGCCGTAATCGACGGAACGAAGCAGGCGCATGAGTTCGGCAAAAACGATAGATGCACCGTTTGCAAATACGAGCGTGGAGCAGAGACCACCGAAGCTCCTGCACAGACGCAGCCGGATGAGACCGATCCTGCAACGCCCGAGGAGACCACCGCCGCAGAGCACGATGAAACGACAAACGATCCGGCAGTCAGCGAAGGCGAGGGTGGCGGCGAAAATACGACGCAGCCGAGCGCGAACAACAATACCGTGATGTGGATTGTCGTGTCCGCTTCGATTGCCGTTGCCGCAATCTGCGTGATTGTGATGACCGTGGTCGTAGTGAAGAAGGGCAAACAGAAATAAGTGAAATGGAAAGCGGAGATGATGCGTATGAAATGGCTGCTTCTCGGATTGGGACTTGCTGCTGCCGCTGTTGGACTTGCGGCCGTGATGCGTGGGCGCCGCGATGACCGTTCGACCGACTGTGTGGACGGCGGTGTCGTACGTTATCATGACGGTGCGGATTCGCCCAAGGTGATTGAATCAACCGAAATTACGGAATTTCACTGCACGTTTTCCCTGTACGCCGTGGTTGAGACCGGAAAACTGGGCAACGGAAAGTATACCTGCAGCGCGATTCTGAAGAATGACGCTGTTTCGTGCAGTATCAAATGGCAGACGCGAATGGGAGAGGGCGGTGAGCGCGTCTTCACCGCCGACCGCGCTTTCATGATTCAACTGCAGGAGCTTGTCAGTACACACGCCTTTGCCCTGCATAACGGACGCAGCCATTCGGTTAGCGGCTTGCCGGACATGTACGGCGCAAAGCTGGAGGTCCGCTATGCATCCGGTGAGTCGATTTATACCTACGATAACCAGAATAATTTCCTTAAGCAGGAAGCCATGGATGCTTTGTTTACCCTGTTTACGACCGCGAATGAAAAAGAACAATAAAATATACGGAGGAGAAATTATGTCTATTTTTGATAAGCTGAAGAAAAAAACGGCTGAAGTACCGAATGCTGGGGAAGGCAATGCAGCCTCCGCCCTCACCTCCGCAAAAGAAACATTCACCTTCCGTGCACTTCCCGAGAGTCTGGCTGAGCTTCAGGCTTTACCGGAAGCCGCACTGAATACGCCCTATCAGACGGCGGCACTGACCGTTTGTGCTCTGTGCGCCTATGCGGCAGACCGCGAGGTTGGTGCGGAGATGCTGAATTTTCTGCTCGGTCCCCGTCCTCTGAACAACGTGCAGATCTCTTTCCTCAACGATCGATTCCGTGAAGGGCATCACGTCCCCTTCTCCTATTTTGTCGGTGCCGTGCCGGGAAACGATTACACGCCGGATACCCCCTTTACGCTCACCGTTGAATCGGGCGCCTATTCGGATGCCAATGCCGCCGAGGGATACAAAAAACTGTATATCCGCAGCGGCGGCGCAGACAACCCCCGAGAGATCGTGCTCCGCAGAAGAGGGGACGGCAAGTGGTTTCTGTGGGAGCAGTTTCTACTCGTCAGCATCCGCGATGCCAAGAGTGATGATCCGTGGGCTTAAGAAGCAGACTGCTCGTCGCCGTTATGATAAGTGTAATGTTGCTTGAGCTTTTCGGATGCGCCGGGAAGTCCCCCGAGACGGTGACCTCGATTGAGACGATGACCCTGATCCGACGCGGGATGCGCGGAGGAACTGTTTTGGAATTCGTGCTTGACGGTGATCACACCGAGCTGCGATGCTATCGGGAGGTGATCTCGGCCGGCGGGACAACGCTTGTGCCTGAGGCAAGCGTGGTCGTGGAGGAGCAGGTGATGGCTGAGCTGATGAACCGATGCGGCATTCTTCGCTGGGACGGCTTTCACGGCAAGCATCCTCGGCGCGTGCTCGACGGAATCGTGTTTACCTTCACAGCGTCGGTAAACGGTGGACAGACGGTCCGTGCGGACGGCTCTGCAAATTTTCCCGGAGGCTACCGTGAATTCGTGCAGGCCCTGGACGGGATGCTCGCAGCGTCGGAAAATGAAAAAATAACAGAACAGGAGAAATAAACGATGGGACTGATCAAAGCAATTACCGGTGCGGCCGGCGGCGTTCTGGCCGACCAGTGGAAGGAATTTTTCTACTGTGATTCTATTGCAAATGATATTCTGCTTGTCAAGGGGCAGAAGCGAATCAGCGGACGCTCCTCCAACACGAAGGCAGAGGATAATATTATTTCGAACGGCTCGGGAATTGCCGTTGCCGACGGACAGTGTATGATTATCGTTGAGCAGGGAAAGGTTGTGGAGCTCTGCGCTGAGCCGGGCGAATTCACCTGGAACAGCTCCACCGAGCCCTCGATTTTCGCAGGCAGCCTGGGGGATAGTATCCTTGAGACCTTCAAGGCCATCGGCAAGCGATTTACCTACGGTGGAGACACCGGCAAGGATCAGCGCGTATATTACTTCAATACAAAGGAAATTCTGGATAACAAATTCGGCACACCCAATCCGATTTCCTTCCGCGTGGTGGATTCACGCATCAATTTTGACGTGGACGTTTCGCTCCGATGCAACGGTACGTATACCTTCCGCGTCACCGACCCGATCAAGCTGTATACCAACGTGACCGGAAACGTTGCACAGTCCTACAGTCGGGATGAGCTGCGCGATACGATGAAGACGGAGTTTATCAGTGCGCTCGGACCTGCGCTTGCAAGACTGTCCGAGCTTGAGCTCCGCCCGAACCAGATTCCCGCACACACGAAAGAGCTGGAGGTTTTCCTTAACGATGAGCTCTCCGCCGAGTGGGGTGCGAGGGGCATCGGCGACGTCAAGGTGGCAATCAACCCGCCGACGCTGACCGAGGAAGATCAGGAAATGCTCAAAACTGCCCAGAAGACTGCCATGTACCGCGATCCGACCATGGCCGCGGCAACTCTGGTGGGTGCACAGGCAGACGCAATGCGTTCGGCGGCTTCCAACGAAGCGGGCGCAATGACCGGCTTTATGGGCATGGGCATGGCGATGAACGCCGGGGGGGTAAACGCGCAGAATCTTTTTGCCATGGGTCAGCAGCAGGCTCCCGCCGCGGCGGCGCCGGTGCAGAGTGGATGGACGTGCGCCTGCGGTGCGTCAGTCGGCGGTAAGTTCTGCCCTGAGTGCGGTGCGAAGAAGCCCGAGCCGAGGACTGCCGGTGGTTGGACGTGCGCTTGCGGTGCGGTAAACAAGGGTAAGTTCTGCGCGGAATGCGGCGCGCCCAAGCCTGCCGATGACGGCTGGACGTGTTCCTGCGGTGCGGTAAATAAGGGTAAGTTCTGCGCGGAATGCGGCGCGCCCAAGCCCGCCGGTGTACCGCAGTATAAATGCGATAAATGCGGCTGGGAGCCTGAGAAGGGTGCAAAGCTGCCGAAGTTCTGTCCCGAATGCGGGGATTCCTTCGATGACGGTGATCTTCGATGACGGAAGAGAAGGAGCGCAGGGAATACGTCACGGCGGGAATAATTTTGTCAAACGGTCTAAGGATACCCGAAACGCATTTTGGTCCGATCCCGGGCTATTTTGAACGTCTGAAGGCCGAGCAGGCGGCTTCGGGTTGCATGGCTGTTGCCGGACACGAGCCGAAATTAATTCCCGAAGGCCACTGGCAGTGTTTTTATTGTCGGGAGATCAATAGCGGAAATTTCTGCACGGAATGTGGAAGACCCCGACCGGAAAAAGAAGGAAGTGAGTAATTTGCAAGCTTTACAGGAGTATAAATGCCCATGCTGCGGCGGTGCGATCACCTTTGACAGCACTTCGCAAAAGATGAAGTGTCCGTATTGCGACACGGCTTTTGAGATGGAAACACTGGTTTCCTACGACGACGTGCTGAAAAATGAGCAGGCGGACGATTTGCGCTGGGAAAGCGATGCCGGCAGCGAATGGAGTGACGGCGAAACGGATGGTATGTGCGTATACGTCTGCAAATCCTGCGGCGGAGAGATCGTCGCAGAGGAAACCACGGCTGCCTCCTCCTGCCCTTACTGTGATAATCCGATCGTGATGATGGGGCAGCTTTCCGGCGCGCTGAAGCCCGATTACGTGATCCCCTTCAAGCTGGATAAAAAGGCGGCGGTTGCCGCCCTGAAGAAGCACTACGGCGGGAAACGGCTTCTGCCGAAGGTATTTGCGGATGAAAATCATATCGAGGAGGTAAAGGGTGTGTACGTTCCCTTCTGGCTTTTCGATACGGATGCATCGGCGCAAATCCGATATAAGGGGACGAAAAGCCGCACCTGGAGCGACAGCCGTTACCAATATACCGAAACGGCGTACTATTCTATCCTGCGCGGCGGTAGAATCGGATTCGAGCGGGTTCCTGTGGACGGTTCGTCCAAAATGGATGACAAATTGATGGAATCGATTGAGCCCTATCGCTTCGCAGACGCCGTCGACTTCCAAACGGCCTATCTGGCCGGATACCTTGCCGATAAATATGACGTGGATGCCGAGACGAGCATTGAGCGTGCCAACGCGCGGATCAAAGAGAGCGTTGAGGCGGCGTTTGCCAAAACAGTCAGCGGCTATGACGACGTAACGGCGGAGAATTCGGCCGTACAGCTGAAAAACGGCAGTGTAAAATACGTCCTTTATCCCGTTTGGCTCTTAAACACCGAATGGAAGGGGAAACGATATACCTTTGCCATGAACGGGCAAACCGGAAGGCTTGTCGGCGATCTTCCGCTTGACAAGGGGGCTGCCCGTCGGCTTCAGCTGGGGCTGAGTGCGTTGATTACGGCAGCTGCATTTGCCCTTTCCTATCTCTTGTGGCTGCTGTAAGGAGGGAAGGTCAATGAAAAAGATCACGTTTATCCTTTGTACATTGCTTTTGTTCCTCGTGCTCCCGCTCGGTGTCCTTGCAGAATCGGGTACGCCGCGCCTTGTGGATGGAGCGGACGTTCTCGAGGCACAGGAGGAAGCGGCCCTGCTTGCGCGGCTGAATGCAGTCAGCGAAGAGCAGATGGTGGACGTTGTCGTTTATACTGTCTCCGATATCGGAGATGCATCTGCAGAGGATTTTGCCGACAATCTCTTTGAGACGTGCGGCTACGGCATGGATGCGCAGAGAAGCTGTATCCTGCTCCTGGTCAGCACCGAAACACGTGACTGGCATATCACCACGGCGGGCTATGGAATAACCGCAGTGACCGACGTGGGGGTTGACTATCTGTCGGAGCAGTTTCTGCCGCATCTCTCGGCGGGAAATTATGCGGATGCGTTTGGCGCATATGCCGAGTGCTGTGACGATTTTCTTGCCCGTGCCCGTACGGGAAATCCATTTGATGCGGATGATCTGCCGAAGAAGCCCTTCCCGATCGTGCGGAATTTTATGATATCCCTTCTAATCGGCGTCATTGCCGCGTGGATTGCCGTCGGGAAGCAGAAAGCAAAGCTCGTCTCGGTGCGCCCGGCCAAAGCAGCTGGGGGGTATATGAAGGCAGAGAGCCTGGTGATCAGCGAATCAAAAGACTTTTTCCTCTATAAAACCGTCGATCGTACGGAAAAGGCTGAGCGCAGTGAGGATTCCTCCACGCATCAGACGAGTGCCGGGACGACCGTCGGCGGAGGCGGAGGAAAATTTTAAGTCTGAACCGTTTTGTTCAAGAGGTAAAAGATGAAAAATAATCTGATGAAATTTTTAAGTGTTCTGCTCTGTGCCCTGCTTTTGCTCGGCGTCTTTCCCGGTGGGGAATCCGATCTGCATCTCCATCCGGGGGAGGATCCTCTGCATACGGAGGGCGAGAGCCATGAGGAGCATCACGATGAAGACGCTTCCGATCTGCGGTCGTTTTTTGGCGATGCAATAGATCTGTTGCTGTCCGGACTCGCCGTTCCTGCTTCGGCTGCGTATGAGGACGGCGTGGAGTGCGATTACTGCGGTGGATGGCGCTACGACGACTGGAAATGCGATAACGGCGACCACTGCGGCGAGGGCGCGGACGGCGACTGCTATGAGGAGCACCACTGCGGATATTGCGGCGCCTGCGAGGAAGACAACGAGCAATGCGACGACTGCGGCAACTGTCTCGACGAGTGCTGTGTGTGTGATGAAAAGTGCCGCGGATGCTATGAAACGAGCGGCGACGTCTGTGACGTGTGCGGTCAGCACTGCACGGAATGCGTCGATTTCATCTGCGACGACTGCGGCATCTGCGCCGAATGTGCGGGAAACGAGCTGTACTGCGCGCAGTGTATGCTGTGTATCGGCTGTGCGGACTGGATCTGCTACTGCGGTGAGGGCTGCTCCAATTGTACCCTCGGCTGCTCCGAATGCAACGAGGTTTGCTTGAATTGCGAAGAGGATGCGCTTTGCAGGGACTGCTCTGTCTGCTTCGACTGCGTCGGCGGCGATGGCAACTTCTGCCCGGAATGTCTGTTGTGTAAATTCTGCACAGAGGTACTTTGTGAATGCGGCATGGGCTGCTCGTCGTGTGTTCTTATCTGCGAGGAATGCGGAGAAAAATGCGAAGTATGCGCGGACGGCGGAATTTGTATTGACTGCGGCGTCTGCTACGATTGTGTCGGCGGTGACGGCAACTACTGTATCAACTGCGACAAGTGTAAATTCTGCGTGGATCAGGTTTGCGTCGGATGCGGTGAAGGGTGCTCGGAATGCGCCGTTATCTGTCCCGAATGCAATGCAGTATGTGAAAACTGCGGTGACGATCAGCTCTGTGGTGGCTGTGAGGTATGCTTCGAGTGCCGCGGCGGCGAGGGCAACTACTGCGAGGAATGCGGCGAATGTAAATTCTGCGTGGAATTTGTCTGCTACAACGGCGACGGCTGCTCGCAGTGTGCCTATGTCTGTCCGGAATGCGGCGAAAAATGCTCCAACTGTGCCGAGCTTGAGATGTGCATCGAGTGCGGCGTCTGTTTTGAATGCGCAGGCGGTGAGGGAAGCTATTGCTCCGAATGTCTGCTGTGCGAAGACTGCGTAGAGCAGATCTGCTACTGCGGCAACGGCTGTTCAAACTGCTCGATCATCTGTTTGCTGTGCGGTGAAAAGTGTGAAAACTGTGCGGATGATCAGCTCTGCGGCGAGTGTGAAAACTGCTTTGATTGTATGGGCGGTGACTTCTGTGCCGAGTGCGGAGAATGCATTGAATGCGTGGAGGCCCTATGCATATGCGGCAACGGCTGTAATCAATGCGCCGAGGTCATCTGTGAGGAGTGCAACGAAAAGTGCTCCAACTGTGCACCGGAGGAGCTTTGCGTTGAATGCGGTACCTGCCGTGACTGTGTGGGAGGTGAGAGTGACTTCTGTGCCACCTGCTCTATCTGTAAATTCTGCGTGGATTACGTTTGCGTAGGATGCGGTGAGGGGTGCTCGAACTGTGCTGAGATATGCGAGGAATGCGGGGAGAAATGCTCCAACTGTGCTGCGGACGAGATGTGTGTCGATTGCGGCGTATGCCGTGACTGCGTGGGCGGCGACGGCAACTTCTGCGATACCTGCGCTATCTGTAAAAACTGCGTGGATTACGTCTGCTTCGGCTGCGGTCAGGGGTGCTCGAACTGTGCCGTGATCTGTCTCGAATGCGGTGAACATTGCTCGGAATGCTCGGACGGCGAGTTGTGCTCCGAATGCGGTGTATGCGTTGACTGTACCGGCTCGGACAACTTCTGCATAACCTGCGGACTCTGTTCGGACTGCGGTACGGTTTGCCCCTGCGGAGAGGGCTGTGAAAACTGCGCTGATCTTTGCCCTGACTGTGGGGAGAAATGCTCGAACTGTACGGATGAATTCTGCGCCTCCTGTGATATTTGCCGCGAGTGTGCGGGAGATCTGTACTGCGAGGATTGCGGACAGTGCGGTGATTGTACAGAGATTTGTGAGGACTGCGGTATCGTCTGTCGGGACTGCGCAGAGAGTGTCTGTGACGACTGTGGAAAATGCTCCGGATGCATTGACGAATTCTGCTCCGATTGCGGTATTTGTGCGGATTGTGCCGATACCATGTGCGCTGACTGCCATTATTGCGGCGACTGTGCCGATGCAATTTGTGGAGATTGCGGAGAATATTGCTCTGATTGTGTCGGATTCTGTGCCGAGTGCGGAAAATGCGAGAACTGTGCGGAAATCTGTCCCTCGTGCGAGATGTGCGAGGATTGCTGTGCAGAAGCCGCATCGGCGTTAGGCTGTACGCATCAAATCTGTCCCGAGAGTGCCGAATGGCAAAGGCATTACTGTGATGCAGGTCGACACTGTGTCGGTTCGTCTGCCCGAATCGAGTATGATGCGCATGAGCACTGGACGCTGTGCGGTGACGGCTGTGCAATTAAGCTGAACGTACAGGCGCACACCTTTGGTGAGGGCAGAATTACCAAGGAAGCCACGAAAAAGGCAGACGGTACGATGCGCTTCAGCTGTACCGAATGCGGATTCTCCAAAGAAAAAGCGATTCCCAAGCTGTCGGGAGATCATACGCATACGTATACCGTCACCGTAACCGCACCGACCTGCTCGTCCGGCGGATACACCACGCATACCTGCTCCTGCGGCGACAGCTGGACGGACGGTGAAACTGCGGCGGTGAAGCATGATTATCGGTATATTTTCAATGAAACCGAGCATTGGCAGGTGTGCAGCTTCTGCGGCACGGCTTCGGAGAAGAGCGCGCACAAGCTGGGTGAGTGGAACACGACGGTGAAGGCCGGATACAGCTTCCCCGGCGAAAGGATTCGTGCGTGTAAAATCTGCGGTTGTACGAAACGCGAATCGATTCCCATGCTGACCATACCCGAGAATAAATGCGTGGTAATCATCACCGGTTACCCCGAAACCACCGCTCCCTCCGGTAGCGGCAGTACCCCTCCCACCGGCACACCCGATACCGGATCGAACGAGAATCCGCAGGGAAATCCTCCTGCACAGGAGACGCCTTCCGGTACACCGACCGTAACGCCCGGTACGTCAGCCGTGTCGCCCGGTACCGATACGCCGGAAGTCCCCGCGGGACAGCCCTCCGGCGACGGAGGCAGCTCTTCCCCTGCACGGAAGGAAATCCTGACCAAGGGCAATGATAAAACGGTTCCCGCCCTTCCTACGCTCCCCCCGAAGGAAGAAGGCAACCTTTTCGCGGGATGGGTTGATAAGGCGACCGGAGAGCCGGTGGCCAAAGGCGATAAGCTGACCGGAAACGTTGAGCTTGAGCCGGTCTGGAAGGATTGCGGAGAGGATAAGCATGCAGACGGCGGTGAGGATGGTGTGTGCGATGCGTGCGGCTATATTCTCGTCCGTCACGAGCAGCCGATCGATCCCGTTGTGTCCGATACCGAAAAGCCTGAAGAAACAACGTCCCCGAGTGACGATACGGACGTGCAGGAGAAGGAGAAATTCCCGCTGTGGGCAATTCTCCTCATTGCGGTATCCGGAGGAATCATTGCCGTTTGCGGATGCGTGATCGGTGTCACGACGAAGAAACAGAAAAAAAGCCAATAATTTCGGTGAGAAAAAGATAAAATAACCCCAAAAGAGGCTGCCGTAAAATTACGGCGGCCTCTTTCTTCCTTTGTGGGAGCATTTTTCCAATATCATGAACAGAGGTGGCGCATCCTTTCAAAAATGTTCATAAACGGTACATTTATTCAGTGCCAAAATCCTGTATAATAGGAGTATCACGACAAAACACCGCAATTTGCGACAAGCCGGAGGAAACATGATATACAAGCGACTGATCTCCCTGCTTTCTGCCGCCGCTATCCTGGCTACCGCCACGCTATCGGTTTCGGCAGACAGCACCGACACGACCACCGCCGATTTACCCGACACCGCCGCGCAAACCGAAAAAGAACCGCCCGAGCCGATCGTTCCCGTGGAATTTACCGATACCGAAGGGCATTGGGCCGCAGAGGCCATTGCCCGCTTCAGTGCACTTGGGATTCTGCGCGGCGGAGAGGACGGCCGCTTCCGCCCCGACGATCCGGTTACCCGTGCGGAGATGGCTGTGATTCTTCAGCGCGTGATGCGCTATCAAACGGTGGCCGAGGAGCCTTTTTCCGATCTGACCGAGGCGTGGTACATACCGGCAATTCAGTCTCTTCGCGCCGCAGGCGTTATGCAGGGTGACGAGCAGAATCGCGCCAATCCCGGTGCCCCCATTACCCGCGAGGCGGCCGTCGTTATGCTGGCACGCGCATTTTTGATGGAGCCCGCCGAGAGCGAGCTTACTTTCCCCGATGCAGACAGCGTATCCGAATGGGCGCGCGGCTCGCTCTCCGCCATGACCGAGGCAGGCTATCTGCGCGGAGGCGACGGCGGAAACTTCTTTCCCGCCGAGGCTCTGACCCGTGCCGAGGCCGTCACGATTCTCGACAATATGATTACCGCCTGCTTCTACGCACCCGGCAGCTACGATTACCGTCCCTTTGAGGGGCTGGCCGATTTCGTGATTATTGCCGTGGACGAGGTTGAGGTGCTCAATTTTGATATCGGCGGGGATATTTTTCTGGCCGAGGGGGTCGATGCCGAGACGATCAAGCTTAAAACCGTCAATCACTACGGGCGCATCATGCAGTATACGTCCGAGGGCTATACGCGGCGGCTGAAGGCGGCGTCCTACATCGTTCCCATTGACGAGAGCCTGCCGACCTGCCGCCACAATCCCGACCTTTTCGTCAAGGATGAGAAGGGAATTATGACCTACGCCGATCCCGATATACCGACCTGGTTCGGTATTGACGTTTCCTCCTGGCAGGGCAAGAATATCGATTGGCATAAGCTAAAGGAGGAGGGCGTTTACTTCGCCTTTATCCGTGCCGGCTACCGCGGTTACGGCACGGGAAAGATTACGGCCGATGAGAATGCCGTTGCCAATATCAAGGGCGCGCTGGACGCAGGTATTAAGGTGGGGATGTATTTCTTCTCACAGGCAATCAACGAGGAGGAGGCCCGCGAGGAGGCTCGCTTCGTGCTCGATATGGTGAAGGGGTATGATATTTCCTTCCCGATCGTCTACGACTGGGAGACCATTACCTACGACGAAGCGCGAACCGACGATATGGAAACCGACGACCTCTGCCGTGCAGCCGTTGCCTTCTGTGAGACGGTATCCGAGGCGGGATATACGCCGATGATCTACAGCAATCAGAGCGTGTCGCTGCTCAATTACGATCTCAGCCGCCTGCAGGCGTACGATTTCTGGTATGCCGAATACCGCGACACGCCCTCGTTCTATTACGATTTCGATATGTGGCAGTACGGAGCCACGGGCCACTTTGCCGGTGTTCCCGACGCAGAGGTTGACGTCAATATCAGTTTTATCGACTATTCCGCGCACGAAAAATAATACAGCATACAAAAAGGGAAATCCCGTCTACGGACGGGATTTCCCTTTTTTCGGTGCTCTCGTACAAGCAGAAGGACAAAATGCCCCCGAATTTGCTTATGTGTTCCCGGACAGAAATACGGTTTGTTGTTTAGGGCGGGGCATTGCGTCCCGCCGCCCAAAGCAACCGAAAAAGCCCGAAACGGTGGGAACAGCTCCTCGCCCTGCGGTGAAACCGTATGTGTACGAACTGTGGGAACACTTTGCCGAATTGGGAGAAAATTTTTCAAAAAATAAAAATGCAAACAAAACTTTAACATTTGTATGGTACAATAAAGCCGCAGCGCAAAATTACATCGGAGGGGAAAGCGGATGTTCAAGATTCTGGTTGTTGAGGATGACCGCGATTTGAATCGCTCGGTTTGTTCCTTTCTCAATCACAGCGGATATGAGGCTGTGGGCTGCCTTGGTGCGGAGGATGCGTATGATGAAATGTATAAGACGACCTTTGATTTGATTGTATCGGATATTATGATGCCGGGAATTGACGGGTTTGAATTTGCACGGACGGTGCGTTCGCTTAATGCGGATATTCCTATTTTGTTCATGTCCGCCCGCGACGATTTCGCATCCAAGCAGCGCGGCTTCCGGATCGGGATCGATGACTATATGACCAAGCCCGTCGATCTGGACGAGATGTTTCTGCGGATCGGTGCACTTCTGCGCCGCTCAAAAATTGCCTCCAGCCGACGGATTACGGTGGGAAATTTCGTTATGGATGCCGACGAGAGGACGGCGATGCTCGGAGATGAGGAGATCGCATTGACGGTGAGAGAATTTGACCTGCTCTATAAGCTGCTTTCCTATCCGAAGAAAACCTTCACGCGTACACAGCTGATGGATGAGTTCTGGGACGTTGACAGCGGAACGGGGCCGCGTACCGTGGACGTATATATGACCAAGCTTCGTGCCAAGCTGGCCGCTTGCGATGCCTTTGAGATACAGACGGTGCACGGACTCGGCTACAAGGCGGTGATCAAGTGAGAAAACCGACAATCGGACGACAGGTTTTGATGGGACTCTACAACTATTTTCTGTTTTTCCTGATGGCGGCGTTTCTCGTCACCTGCACGACCTCTCTTTTCGTTACCCTTCTTGCCGATTCTCTCGGCGTTGTTCTGCGCGGAGAGCATTTGCAGACGGCGGCAAAGCTGACCTTTCTCAACGTACTCGCACTCAGCATCCTGTTTACGGTGTTCGATGCGATCCGCAGAAGGCTTACTACCGAACGTATCACCCGACATATTACGTCGGCTGCAAGAAAGATTGTAAAAGGTGACTTTTCGGTTCGGATTGCACCGGTCAGCAGCTTTTCGGCAGACGATAATTATAACGTGATCATAGATTGCTTCAATACGATGGCGTCCGAGCTGTCGGGGGTGGAGACGCTGCGTACCGATTTTATCGCCAACGTATCGCATGAAATGAAAACTCCCCTTGCCGTTATGCAAAACTACGGTACTCTTCTGCAAGCGTCTGAGCTTTCCGATGAAAAGCGAACGGAGTATGCCCGTGCCGTCACCGATGCCTCACGCAGGTTGAGCAATATGATGACGAATATTCTCAAACTCAATCGCCTTGAGAACCAGCAGATTTATCCGAAAACCGAACAATTCGATCTCGGGGAGCAGCTTTGTGGCTGCCTTTTGCAGTTTGAGCACGAATGGGAGCGACGGGGGATAGAAATCGAAACGGAGATCGAAGAGAACATCTTCGTTCTGGCTGACCGTGAGCTGTTGTCGCTCGTTTGGAACAATCTTTTTTCCAATGCCTTCAAATTTACCGCAGACGGCGGAAGCGTTTCGCTCTCTCTTTCCGCAGATGACGACCATGCCGTTGTTTGCATAAAGGATACGGGATGCGGAATGTCCCCCGAGGTCGGCGCGCATATCTTTGAAAAATTTTATCAAGGAGACTCCTCCCGTGCGGCACAGGGGAACGGACTTGGCCTTGCGCTGGTAAAACGCGTCGTGGATATTCTCGGTGCCGAGATCAGCGTGGAAAGCACGGTAGGGGTGGGAAGTATATTCACGGTGAGGATCAGGAGGGCAGGGCATGAAGTGGAAGAAGCTTGCTGAAGTCCTTTTATTTCCGCACGTTGCCGTGATGCTCATTCTCATTCCCGTCTCGGTTTCCTTTCTCGTCGGCGCAATGCTTTATTTTGCGACCGATTCTCTTCCTGCCATTCTGTCGTACGTGCTGTCTGCTTACACGCTGACCGTCTGGTGTCTGCAGCTTCCGCGTTTGGTTCGACGCCTACGCGTTTTCAGAGCCGAAAACAAATATGCGAAGCGTTGGCAGGAGGATACGCGCCTGCGGGTGAACCTTTCTCTTTTCGGATCACTCATCTGGAATACCGCCTACGGTATTTTTCAGCTGTGGCTTGGCTTTTACCATCATACCTTTTGGTTTTATTCCCTGGCCGCCTATTATATCTCGCTTGCCGTTATGCGCTTCTTTTTGGTGCGGCACACGCGGGTCAACCGACCGGGTGTGCGGATGCGAGAGGAGCTTCTGCGCTATCGCGCCTGCGGCTGGATCTTTCTGCTGATGAATCTTGCCCTGACGCTGATGATTTTCTTTATGGTTTATTGGAACCGAACCTTCACTCACCATGAAATTACGACCATTGCTATGGCGGCGTATACCTTTACGAGCTTTTCCTTCGCAATCGTGAATATGGTCAGATACCGTCGGCTGGGGAGCCCCGTCTATTCGGCCGCAAAGGCAATCAGCTTTGCGTCGGCCTGCGTTTCGATGCTGACGCTGACCTCCACCATGCTGACTACCTTCGGAGACGAAACGATGGATTTGTCTGCACGCAGACTGATGCTGGCTGCTACCGGCGCGGCTGTGTCGGCCGTAATTCTTGCGATGGCCGTATATATGATCGTCAAAGGAAATCAAAGGTTGAAGCGATTTGCGGATGAAAAATAAAATGTATTTGAGGAGAATATCCATGGAAAATAAATCGAACGAAGGGTTTTCCTATACCTATTCCGCCGGGGAGCAGGCCGAAATCAGGAAAATCCGCGAAAAATATACCAAGAAGAATGAAGACGGGATGGAGCGCCTGCGCCGTCTTGACGCCTCGGTTACGAAAAAGGCTCAGGCAGTATCGCTTGCCTTCGGTGTAATCGGAACGTTGATTATGGGCATCGGGATGAGCCTCGTGATGTCGGATTTTGCGGAGATTCTCGGCGCGTATGTGCATTTGGCGATGCCGATCGGAATCTTCATCGGTATTACGGGAGCCCTGCTCTTGAGCCTGGCTTATCCGATTTATCATTTTACCCTCAAGCGGGAGAGACAGAAAATTGCCCCGGAAATTATCCGCCTCACCGATGAATTGATGAAATAAGACGGAAGTGGCTGCCGCATTCGCGGCAGCCACTTCTTGCTTTTGGTGTTGATTATTTCTTCTTTTTTACGATGATAACGACGGCGACGAGCGCACAAAGAACAACGGCCGTCGCGATGAGGAACGGTAAAGGATTGGACTCACTCGGTGTCGTCGTCACGGGAGCGGCCGTCGTTACGGGAGCGGCCGTCGTCACGGGAGCAGCCGTCGTCACGGGAGCGGCCGTCGTCACGGGAGCGGTCGTGGTTTCGGGCGGGGTGATCGGAGGGGTCGTGGTCGGTGCGCCGGTGTTGACCAATTCTACGCCGCGATATCGGGCGAGCATTTCGGCCAGCATTTTTTCCATGTAGGGCTGGGTCAGCTTCATACCCTCGGGATTGAGGTGGCTTCCGTCATTGGGCTTGATCGAATATTTCGCGCGGAAGGCGGCAGAGTCCATATCCACGCCGGTGGTTTTGGGATCGGCGGCGTAGAGGCAGAAGACGCGTGGATCGTTGCGATATTCCACCAGATCGCGCATGGCGTTGGCGAGGGTGATGTTGGTCTCTCCGCTTTTGGCGGGACTCGTCATATACCACGGGGTGATCAGCACGACGATGGCGTTCGGATACTTCTCAAGCGACTGATCAATCAGAAGATTGAACGCCCCCTTGATGGTTTTGGTATTTCGCGAATCGTTTTCCCCAAAGGGCGTCAGTTGCGACATATCGTTGCGGGCACATTCAATAATGATGATATCCGCGTCTCTGTCGGGCATCTCGTCGTAACGGTCTACCATGGGATCGTATTTGGTTACGTAGTTGGAAACGGTACTTCCGCCGATACCGAGGTTCACGCAGTCCATCCCGTATTTGTCTCCCACACGGTTGAACCAGGTGTTGGGTCGACCGATATGATAACCGCCGAAGAGGCTGTCGCCGATGGCGAACATGGCGGCTCCCTCAAGGACGGGGTAGTAGGGCTCGATGGAGGTGCGGAGCAAGGCGTTGCCTGCCTCAAGCGCACTTGTGTTTCCGGTCTTGCCGGTGGTCGATGCAACCGTGATGGCAGAGAAGCGGTCAAGAATCTGTTGGGGGGCGACCATGTGCAGAAGGTAGCGGTTGAGGCCGTAGGCGTCAATGAGGGCGTTCAGCACGACGTCACAGTTCTTTTCGTTCGGAATCGAGAGCAGAACCGCCTCGGTGCCGGCAGCGGCAAGCGCGCGGATGATCTCCTCATCCCGGCCGATGCTCACCAGCACGCGGCTGTTGGCATCGGGGTATTTTTCGGGCAGATAAATGCGATAGTTTACCGTGCTGCCCGATGCATCCGCATAGCTTGCATCGGTCAGCTTGCCCTTGTCTGCAACGGTGGGCATATCAAGCGAGAGGAAGACGCGGGATGCCTTGGGGGCAAGGGTTACGTCGGGAGCGCCTGCACGATAGGATATACGCAGGTTCTCATTGTCCTCGGTGGTGGTGTACCAGTAGAGATAATATTCATTGTCGGTCAAACGGTAATCGGCGATATGTCCGCACACGTTTTCCTTGGACGGATCAATGACCCAGGAATTGCCCGATTTTTTCCAGTTGGAGAAAACGTAAACGTTGCGGTTGGCCGTAAGACCGCCCTTTGCGTCCGCATGAGCGGTGTCATAGAAATAGACGGTGGTTCCGGCCTTCGGAACGGTGAAAACACTCGAGCAGAGGTGGTATACGTCACCGCGATAATAGCTTTCCTTTGCCGCCGTGTTCTGATCGGAGCCGATGTATGCAAACTGCCACGTCAGCCCCTCAACCTCGGTTGCTGCGATCGGCAGATCACTGATGGGGTCAACGGGGATAAAATCGGGGTCGAGATAATACTTCTGACAGCTATCCCACGTGCCCTTTTCTCCGGTAACCGTATATTCAACGACCGGCATCTCGGTTTGATTTTTGCTCGAAATCGTAATGCGGAGATTTTCATTATCCTTCGACGTCACGTAGGAATAGGTGAGCTTTCCGCCCGATCTCTTGGATTCAATTGCTCTGTCGGCACTGCCGCCTCCACCGATAAAGAGCGCTCCCTCGGTATCCCATATCCACTCGCCGTTCTCCATTTTCCATGAAGTAAGGGTCGTACAGGTATAGGCACAGAAGGATTCGGTGTCAACCCACGTGATACGGGTACCCGCTTTCGGTACGGTGAAGACGTCGGTTGCGGCATAGCCCTTGCTCTGCTTGTAGCCGGCGTCACCGTACGGATTATAGGGGGAAACAACAGCCATCTCCGGATTCCATTTCACGTCGATGACACCGCTTTCCTCAGCCGAAACGCTAAACGGGATGGCAAGCAGCAGGGTGAGCATACTCAGAAAAAGAGCAATTTTTTTCATAGAAGGAGCCCTCCAAAATATTCTATAGTCAGTATAACATATTGCGGCGAGCAATCAATGCGGAAATCAATAAAAAAATGGCGTTTATCCATATAATAAAGAAAAAACATTACGTTTTTTTGGTTTTTATTGTTGTAAAGTGCAAAAAAGTATGATATAATGTAAGAAAAAGTAAGCACTTTGTTAAAAAACGGTGTGAAGGGATGAATTTCTCTTGCTTTTTGAAAACGATTCGGTGATTGAGGCGATGACGGATGAATAAATATGAAATTTACCATAATCTGTGCAACCTGCAGACCGGTCTGGTGCCGTATGCGGACGCACAGAGGGTGTCGGAGGAACTGAAGAGTTTCACCGATGATTTTTCGGGCCGGAATTACCGCGTTGCAGTGATCGGCGAGTTTAAGCGAGGGAAGTCAAGTCTGATCAACAGTCTCCTGGGAACCGAAATTTTGCCAACCGATATTTTGCCGACTACCGCCGTCATTAACCGCATCGTCTACAGCCCCGAGCAGAGAATCACGATTCATTTCAAAAACGGGGAAGTGCGGGAGAGCAATATCGAATCGCTTGCCGACTACGCGACCAAGCTGGACCGTGAAAAGGAAGCCTTTGCCGAAACCATTCGGGAAATCGTCGTCAGTTATCCGTCGGTATTCGGGCAAAATCGGGTTGAGCTGATCGATACGCCGGGACTGAATGACAACGAATCAATGACCGAGACGACGAGAGGCGTGCTTAATCGGATCGATACGGCAATCGTGGTGATTTCGGCCATGATGCCCCTCAGTATGACCGAGCAGAATCTGATCTGTGACCTGCTTCGGCAGGAGGATATCTACCATCTGACCTTCGTGGTTACCTTTATTGACCGTGTCTCGGACGACGAGGAGGAGCAGGATCGGGTAATCGAGCTGATCCGCCGCCGTCTCAAGGAGGACACATATACGTATTTTCTTGCCTGCGACGACGATCCCGCTCGCCGCGAAAAGGCGGCTCGCGTGCTGCTTGAGCCTGCGGTTTTTGCCGTTTCCTCCAAGCAGGCCATGCAGGGCTTCATCAGGGGAAATAACGGCTTGATCGAAAAAAGCCGCTTCCCGCACTTCAAGCTCGGTCTCTTTGCCCTCCTGACCGCAAATCAGGAGAAGGACAGGCAATATAAAATCGAGCGGATCTGTGCACAGATCCGACAGCAGCTTCCTGCCTGGACAGTCTGTCGCCAAACGCGGGCGGAGGAATCCGTCTCCCGTGCTGAGACGAAAGCGGCCGCGCTGAAGCGGCTGGCGGAGACTGCCGGCAGTGCGCTTAACGCAGAACTGATTGCCATGAACGTCCGTGTTTCGGAGGACGAGGGCGAATTGATGCGGATGCTGTTCGGCGATGCGGATCTTGCGCAGGGACTGCGAAAAATCTACGTTGCGCATCTCTCCGTGCTCCGACGGGACAGTTATTCCGTCCAAACCCTGCTTGCCGCAATGGAGGCGGCAACCGAAGAAGCCAACGCCGCGCTCCGTCTTTACACAGAACGGCGCTCTGCACGGCTTGTGGCGCGGATTGCCGAATCGGTCGAAGCGATTCTGTGTTTGTTTGCACCGATGCACGAGGCAGAGAAGATTTCGCTTTCCGCAGACGCACTTTCTCCCAAGGACACGGAGCCGCCGTCCTGTGTGCTCTCGGTCGGGGACATTATGGGCAGAATGCACGGCTTGTACGATGAATGTATTCTGCGGATTGACGCTGCGATCGGTGAGGCGCTGAAGGAATATACCCGCGCCGTGCAGGCGTATATCGCCGGCTGGCGGGTCTTGGTGCTTCGGTTCGGTGAGACGGCAGAGAGGAAAATTCCCCGACTGCTTGAACTCGCCGGTGAGGAAATTGCCGCGGCGCGGTCTGCCGCCGAGGCAGATAAGCAAAGGGAAGTGCAGGAGAGAGAGCAGCTTTTGTCGACGGTCGGCAATTTGCTTGCCGTTGCCTGCCCGAGGGAGGAATAACGATGTATTGCTATGCGTGCGGAACGCAGCTTTCTGACAGCGCGAACTTCTGCTTTGCCTGCGGTGCGCCGCAGGCCATTGCCCGACAGAAGGCCGACCGATTTATTTGCCCCGTTTGCCGTCGCGAGTTTTCCCGTGAGATGGTATTCTGCGACGCCTGCGGTATGCGGCTGCTTCCCGTGAGAGAGCACGAAAAACCATTGGAATAATCTGCTGTGAGAGCGGCAGGAAAGAAAGGATGATATCGGATGGGAACCGAACAGTATCTCGGTTATCAGGCCATGCTTGCCTCGGTGACCACAGGCATTGCCAGGCTTGACGGTGTCTGCAGACATTTGGGCATGGACGGCCAGGCAAAACAGCTGCAGTCCCATGAAGAAAGACTGAAGCATCATATTTTCTCGGTGGGCATCATGGGAGAATTCCGCCGAGGAAAAAGTACCGTAATCAACGCACTGCTTGGGCAGGAAATCGTTCCTGCCGATATCGTGCCCTGCTCAGCCGCGCTCAATTACGTCAAATGGGACGTGAACAAGGGTGCGGAGATCTATTTCAAGGACGGTAGAGTTGAACGCGTTCCGGTTGAGGATCTGTCCAAATACGTCACCAAGATCACGCGGGAGTCGGAGGCCATGTCGGCCACGGTGGAAAAGGCAATCGTGTACTATCCCTGTGAGTTCTGTCGGAACGGCGTACAGATCATCGATACGCCCGGCCTTAACGATGACGAGCGGATGTCGAGTATCTCCGAGCAGGTGATTCCGACCCTTGATGCGATTATTATGGTTATCGTTCCCGATTCTCCGTTCAGCCAGAGCGAGGCGGAATTCGTTCGCAACAAGGTGATGGTCAGTGACCTCGGACGGATTATTTTCGTGGTCAACAAGATCGATACGGTTGACGAGGATGACCGCGACAGACTGCTTGCGTCAATTCGGGAAAAAATCCGTACGAGTGTGCTTGAGAAAATGGAGAAGGTGTACGGTGCGGATTCCGCCGAGTACCGCAACAGCGAGGCCAAGCTCGGCGAGATTAAGCTGCTGCCCATCTCGGCCAAAAAAGCCCTCAAGGGAAAGCTGAAGGGGAAGAGCGATATGCTCGCTGACAGCGGATACGGCGATTTTGAGAGCACGCTCTCTTATCTTCTGACCGAGGAGCGCGGCCTGCTTGAGCTGCTGCATCCGGTCAATCAGCTTTTCAGCGTTTCCGCAGAGGCACTCAAGCTGATTGAAACGAGACTGGCTACTCTGAAGATGGAATCGGAGGATTTTGTCGAAAAACAGAACGCCGCGCTGGCACAGCTGGAGGAAACCCGCGTCCGTAAGCGTGCGGAGATCGAAGCGCTCAAGAACAAGGGGACCACTCTGTATTCCACCCTCCTCCCCGAAATCGCCGGAATCTATGAAGAGATTTCCGCCGAGATATCCGCGTTCGTGGAGGAATACCCCATCCGCCCCGAGGACGTCAGTGACGCGGCGGCAACCGAGGCCTTTTCTGCCCGGATCGCATCCGAGGTCGATGCAAAGATGAAGGACATTCTCTCGGTACATACCGAACGGCTCATCTACCGTATCCGCGAACGGCTCGGTAAGGACGTGCGTGCGCTGGAGGATTTCGGCCGTGAAATCGCAGAGGGACTTGATTCCATTCGTATCAATCTTACGGCCGGCAGCGCGTCCGCAGACGGATCGACCCTCAAGAATATTCTTTTCGACGTTGGCGGAATGTATGCGACACTTGCCGTATTCGGCGCCAATATTCCGGGTGTGGGCGGCCTGATTGCGGGCTTCCGTGAGCACGGAATGAAGGGCGCCGTGGTGGGCGGCTTGTCGGGCGCGGCAATCGGCTTTGCCGCGGCAATGCTTTGCACGACGGTCGGTATTGTCGGTCTTCCTTTTGCCTTGATTGCGGGAACCGCATCCACCTTTGGCGCAAAAGCGGTGACGAAGCTCCTTTTCGGCGGCGGAAATGGCGGGACGAAGAATGAGGATAAGATCAGAGAGGCCATGCAGTCTGCCGTGGCCAATATGATGGCGGAGCTGAGAAGCTCGTCGGTGCTGGAGGATTGGCTGAAGGAAACCTGCAAGACAACCTATAGTGCAATTGCCGACGATATTGATACCGAATGGGAAAACTCGCTGATCAGCATGGAGAACACCTTGACGCAGATCAAGGTGGATCTTGAGATGGGTGCGGCCAACCAGGCGAAGATTGAAGCGGATATGCAGGGATATGCGGCTGAGATTGCCGATATCACGGCGGAGATCAATCCGATCAAGGACAAGCTGACGGCAGGCTTATCGGAAGCAAACGCATAAGCCGAAAAAGACAGTATCCGGTCACCGCTGTCTGCGGTGCAAGCATATACCCCCTATTCCATAAGTAAGAAAGGAATCTTTCGGTGTGCGAAAGATATGGTGGTAACCATGAGCGATAACCGATTGCTCGGAACGTCCCCGCTGGACGGCTTCGACTTCAGCTTTGCGCGCTATCTGGAGGAGAAAAAGGCTATCTCCTCTGCCGGGATGGACGGAAACGGTATCCCGAACTACGCCTACAAGAGTGATTACGATATGCGAAAAAAGCTTGATGCCACCCCCGGCCTTTTCCATATCGCCCGCAACCTGACCGCGACCTATTCGGCGCGCTTTCTGCAGCAGGAAAATATGCATTCGCTTGCCGTCGGCCCGCATCAGTTCCCCGAGATCTATCAGATCGGCTGTGACTGTGCGAAGCGGCTCGGCATCACCGTGCCGAATATTTATATTCAGCCGAGTGAGGTGCTCAACGCATATGCCTATGCAACCGATGAAGCCGAGCCCTTTATCGTCGTGACCAGCCTTATGCTCAAGCGTCTGTCACTGGGTGAGCTCAAGGCAGTTATCGGCCACGAATGCGGACATATCCATAATTACCATTCCACCTATACGATTTTGTGCTCGCTTCTCTTTGAAGGCGGGCTCGTCGGCGGTCACGTGCTGACCAAGGGTGCACTTGCCCCTCTGTATAGCCTTCTCACGGCGGGAATCGAATTGACCCTGAATATGTGGTCGCGCGCAGCGGAGGTTACGGCCGACCGTGCGGCAATGATTTGCTGTGACGATCTTGAGGATGCATACCGCGTCAACAAAAAGTTCATGTACGGCGCCGTCGAGGTGGACGATAAAATTGATACGAGGCTGGAAACCTCGAGCCTGCGTGAGCAGATGGAGATGACCATGCGCAACCCGACCCGTTTGTACGAGCTGAATTCCACGCATCCGCTTCCTATCAAGCGCGTGTTTGCCGAGATGGAATTCTCGGAATGTGAGACCTTTTACCGCTGGCGTCCCGATCTGAAGACGCCGGGATGCACGATGCGGCCGAAGGAAGAGGTTGACCGCAGATGTAAGAACTATATTGACGTCATCAGCGGAAAGGGGGGGAAGAAATGAAAATTGAGGATAGAATCGTATACGACGGCAGTGAACTGATCCGGATGCTGGAGTCCTTTTTGGACAGAATGAAGGCCTTTACCTTTGACGGACGCTATTCCGCACTGCTCGGCGAGGGACTGATTGAAAAAATCACCACGTGGGACAAAACGATTCGCCGGCAGAAGGATATGCCGCTTACCCTGACGGTCTGCGGCGAGTTCAAGCGCGGTAAGTCGAGTCTCATCAACGCCCTGCTCGGTGAGGAGGTCGTTACGACCAATATCACCACCGAAAC
Source organism: Eubacteriales bacterium (assembly GCA_045597265.1). Taxonomy (GTDB): domain Bacteria; phylum Bacillota; class Clostridia; order Oscillospirales; family CAG-272; genus SIG693. The sequence continues at coordinate 34,773 of JAZODX010000214.1, forward strand.
GATTACGACCAACCGAATCAGCTACGGGCCGCATAAAAACGAGTTGATTATGTCGGGCGGCCGACGTATTCCCCTGCGGGATGACGAGCTTTGCTGTGATAAGCTCAAGGCAATCCTTGAAGAGCTGTCCGAGCCCGCGCGTGAGCTTGAGCTCAAGCGCCCGATCGAGATTCTGCGCCGCATGACGGTAATCGATACCCCCGGACTCGGCGACGCGATGGCCGATTTCCTGCCCGACGTCAAGGCAGCACTTAAGCAGTCGGATGCGGTGATCTACGTTTTCTCCACCCTTTATCCCCTCTCCATGCAGGAGAAGCTATTTATCAAGAACGTGATCAAGCCGCAGAAATACACCGAGTTGCTTCTGGTTTCCAACTTCACCGATGCACTTGACGATATTGCGGACTGTACTCGCGTCTCGGACGTGATCAGAGAGCGCATGGAGGATCTTCTGCCCGATGAGACGCCCATTATGCTCAGCGCACTGGATGAGCGTTGTCGGCAGATCGGTGCCAAGCAGCCCAATGACGAGCTTGCCGAATATCTGGGCGAGAACTTCACGCACCTGCGCGAGCAGCTTGATCGGATGTTGACCGAAAAGCGGGAATACGTGATTCCCAATCGCGTACACCGTCTGATCAGCAGCATGACGAGTGAGCTCATGCTGGTTTTGGATGCACTCATGCAGGGCGTAACTATCAGCGCGGACGAGCTTGATCGGAAAACCGAAGCACTGATTGGCTATCAGAAGGAGCAGGATGCACAAAGAGCGCGCATTCTGGCACGGATTGATACGCTGATCTCGGACAGCGAGGGAAGAACGGTTCGCGTGATTGACGAAATGCTGGATAAGATGGAGAAGGAAGCCGATACGCTGAGCCGCTATTCGGTTGAGGACGTCAAGCGCTACTACTCCATGTACTGTACCGAGACACTGCAGGCAGGCATTGAGCGCTGTGTTGATCAGTTCACGGTCAATCTTCACGATACGCTTGACACAATTTCGAGCGACATGGCCCATGCCTTCTCCTCGGCCGGGGTTACGGTGATGCCTTCCTTTAAGTTTGCTCTGCAGAATAAGAGCTGGACGAAGGGAGACAACGTGGCCTTCGTCGGAAATCTTGCCCTGTCCGGACACTGGCTTTCCTATATTTCGGATTACGTGGCAGGCTCGATGAGACGGAGTGAAATCAAATCAAGCATGGCCGACGTGATTACGGATATCAAGGTTCAGTTCCCGGCGCTGCGCAGTGCTGCAGTCATGGCGGTTACGGACGTTTACGCCGATATTGCACGCAGCGTCAGAGATCTGGTTTCCGCCCATTTCGATGATCAGCTGGCAACGCTGACCGAGCAGCTGGAGCAGGCCGCATCGATTGCACGCCAGAATGATCAGAAGAAAGAGGAAATCAAGGCAGCGGTGCTTGAGGTCAAGCAGGTGCTCGACGGTATCGTTACCGAAATGGCCATTTCCCCCGATATTTCCGTCGAGGAATAAAGGGCGAAAACGATTGACAAAAGGCACCGGATGCGCTATAATGGACCGAGCGGAAATATCCGCCAAAAATGCATATGCAATGAGGAAAACAACATGAAACATGAACTTCTCAAGCGCTATCCCCTGGGCAATTCGCGTCGGGTGTGGAAGCAGGACAGATTCGTTCTCTCCACCTTCTCTCCCGCAATGGCAACCTCTCGTGAAAATAACGAGGGCACCTCGCCCGATAAAATGAGAAACGCAGTCAGAACCTGCGTTGATGCAGGCTTTAATCTCCTTGAGCTCGGCTGGGCAAAGCCCTGGCAGGTTGAAGCGGCAATGTCCACCTGTGAGCAGGAGGGCATTGATCTGATTTATCAGAATCTCGAGTATTTCGGTGGTGCAGGCCTTTCCAAGGAGGGCTTTCATATCAGCCAGGAATCGGTTCGGCATGAGGTGAACGCAACCCGCCCCTATCGCTGTGTCGTCGGTTACTACATCTGGGATGAGCCCTATCTCCCGCATCAGCTGACCGAAGCACGCCGTCAGATGGATATGTTCCAGCTTGAGGCGCCTGAAAAGTGCCTGTTTGCCGTTGCCATCCCCAGCTATAATAAGGAATACACCTGGAAAAACGGCCTCTTTGCCGACTATCTCCGCCGTTATGTGGAGATGATTCAGCCCCCCGTGCTGTCGCTTGACTACTATCCCATCGGCATGAAGGAGCACGACACCGAGCGTCAGATGGATGAATCGCTGATGTGGTGCGACCTCGGCATGATGAAGCTGGTGGCCGAGGAGAATGATATGCCCATGTGGTTCTACTATCAGGGGCAGAATCTGCACAACGTGGATTTCTTCATCTTCCCGATGGTCCGTCTCTTCATGTACGCAGGTGCGCTCTACGGTGCGAAGGGGCTGCAGCATTACACCGCTTGGGAATCGGTTGTCGGTCTCGACGGCGGCCACGGTGAATTCTTTGCGGATCAGAAGAAGATTCATGAGGAATTCCGCCAGCTCGGCAATACCCTGATGGCATTGAATTGCCGCCGCGTTATGCACGACGATGCGCTGATGCAGGGCTGTCCCTATATCAATGCCGTCCCCGGCCTTGCCAACTCGATGGAGGAGAGCGAGCTGCTCAAGGGCAAGCTGCCCTATCGCACCTCGGTTTCCGAGTTTGAGGATGCATACGGCAACCGCTATCTTATGGTGCTCAACCGTGACTATCTTGCCGAAAAGAAGATCACGCTTGATCTGAAGGCTGAGTCCCGTGTCTACGAGGTCAGCCGCGTGGACGGTAAGCAGTACGTGAAGGCAGACCGTGCCGATAAGCTGGAGATTGCGCTTGCTCCCGGTGACGCTGTCCTCTATCGCATTCAGAACGCCGATGAGGAAGCCTATACCGTTGAGTATATTCTGAGCAAATGATTTGGATTCCGGGAGAATTAAACGATGAAAATTAATCTTATTTCAGGCGGAAATACCGCGCCCGCCGAGCTTCTGCGTGTCAGGCTCAACGAGCGGATTCCCTGTGCGTACGTCCCCGACGGGCTGACCGTCTCGCTGGCGGTAGACCCTACCCGCGGGGAAGCCGAGAGCTACGTCATTGAGGCAATTGACGGCGGCGTTGCGGTGATCGGCACCGATATCCTCGGCCTCTATCACGGCATCGGCAAGCTGCTGCATTCGGCGAAGTGGAGTGAGAGCGATTTCTCGCCCGTTCCTACCGACGGTCTCATCGTGCCGTACGGCAAATACCGCGCGATCTACTTCTCGATGCACTTTTATAACTGGTATCAGATGGCGCCCGCCGAGGAGCTTGAGCGCTATCTCGAGGATTTGATGCTCTGGGGCTACAATACCATTCATTGTACCCTGCCGACGATTAACTGCGAGACCTTTGAGGACAAGGTGTTCACCGACGCGGTTGCCAACGTCAGAAGAGTCTTCAAAATGGCCAAGAGGAACGGCATGAAGACCAGCCTCAGCATCGGAAGCAACCAGGGACTGAAGTCCGCACCGGCAGAGTACAGCGCCGATATTTCCTATGATCTCGATCTGCGCGGCAATCTCGGCCGCAATCTCTGTATGTCCAAGCCTGCCGCCGTGGAATACCTCAAGGGACTCTGGCGGCATAAGCTGCATGCGTTTGAGGACATCGGTCTGGATTACGTCACCTGTTGGCCCTACGATGAAGGCGGATGCGGCTGTGCGGAGTGCAGTCCGTGGGGATCGAACAAATACGTTGATCTCTGCCTGATGGTTCGCGAAGAAGCCAAGCGGGTCTACCCGAATATTTGCGTTGTCGTTTCGACCTGGGCCTTTGATGCAACCCGAGACGAAGGAGAATATGCAGGGCTTTACGCACGTCTGCAGAAGGATGCGGCAGAGCTGGATTACCTCATGGTCGATGCGCACGGAGACTTCCCGCGTTATCCGCTGGAGCATGATCCGATCAAGCCCATCGTCAATTTCCCCGAGATCAGTATGTGGGCGCTTGCTCCCTGGGGTGGCTTCGGTGCAAATCCGCTGCCCGAGCGCTTCCAGCGCATCTGGAACAGCGCAAAGCATATTCTGCGCGGCGGTATGCCTTACTCCGAGGGTATCTACGAGGATATCTCGAAGATTCAGTGTGTCGGTTATTATTGGGATCCCGATCGCAATTGGCGGGATATTCTTGCTGAATATATCAACTACGAATATTCGGCCGATGTGATTGACGACGTGCTTGAGCTGATGCTGCTCATCGAGAAGAACCATACGCTGATCGGCGAGCGCAAGGCGCCCGATACCGCCTTCTCCGACCGAGCGGCCGCGCTTGCACGCGATATTGACGCGCGTCTGCCCGAGAAGGCAAAGACTGCCTGGAGATGGCGTATCCTCTATATCCGCGCAATGGTGGATAAGAAGCGCTACGATCTCTACGAGGCAAAGAAGGATACCCATCCCAAATTTGCCGAGTGGTTCATCTATTTCTCGGGTGACCTTCTGCTTGAGGATAATGAGGCACAGGATATGTTCCTTGAGCTTTGGCGCTATTATCACTGCGTTCCTCACAACGGAGAAAACCATCATACGCTTCCGCCGGCCGGCGGAACCAAGCTTGATGTGGTGGTGTAATGAACGCCGCGCATAGCCGGGCGAAAAAATGATCAAAAAAGCGAACCGCAGATGAAAAATCTGCGGTTCGTTTTTTGTGCAGAAGCAAGATCGCCATGCGGATTGCCATACGGATGGTGGCAACAAAGGTATAGCTTTATTGCCACACCGATAAAGGCTCCCTCCGAGAGGGAGCTGTCGCCGAAGGCGACTGAAGGAGTGCAGCGTGCACATGCGTATACGCTGACGATTATTCCTCTCGCAAAATCGTTCTCTCCCGCTGCACTCCTTCCCGCATACCGTCCGGACG
>JAZODX010000215.1:0-1558 GCA_045597265.1 Eubacteriales bacterium
CCCAGATAAACAGGCGTGTCGGGAGAGAAAAATTCGCTCATCACCTGTCGGCAGGTACCGCAGGGGGGACAGATTCCGTCAATGACGCCCTCTTTTCCGCCTACGATCGCAATGGCGCGAAAATTGCGCACGCCGGATGCAACAGCGGCGCTGATCGCCGCACGTTCGGCGCAAATGGTGGCGGGATAAGCGGCGTTTTCAATATTACAGCCCTGCCAGATACGCCCTGTCTCATCGAGGAGCGCCGCACCGACGTGGAAGTGGGAATAGGGCGCATATGCACGGGTCATGGCCTCTGTCGCGGCCTTCACCAAGATTTTTTCGTCGATTTTCATATTGTCCTCCTTAACTCAGCCGAGTCAGCGGCTCACCCCAGGGATTTGAAAGGCCGAATCCGGCGGCAACCGTGGCGGCAATGCGGAAAAATCCTTCTTTCGTACCGAAGTTTTCGGGAGAGACACGATCTCCGCAGATAAGAAGCGGTACGTATTCACGGGAGTGGTCGGTTGAGGGTGTCGAGGGGTCACATCCGTGGTCGGCGGTGATCATAAGCACGTCATTCGGACGAAGCTTGGGCAGGAAGCTGCCAAGCCATGCATCAAAGCGGGTCAGTGCCGCACCGTATCCGTTCACGTCGTTCCGATGTCCGTAGGAGGAGTCGAAGTCGACGAGGTTGACAAAGCAGAGTCCGCGGAAATTCTCATCGGCCACGGCCGAGGTTTTCTGCATACCGTCGTCGTTGCCTGCGGTTGGAATGGCGCGGCTTACACCGCGTCCGGCAAAGATATCGTTGATTTTGCCGACAGCAATCGTATCAAGTCCGTTTTGCTTGAGCAGATCAAGCAGGGTGTCCGCGGGCGGCTCAATCGAGAAATCGTGGCGATTTGCCGTTCGGGTAAAGGTGCCGGGCTGACCGACGAAGGGGCGGGCGATCACACGGCCGACACCGTGCTCTCCGACGAGCATACGGCGTGCGATGCGGCAATATGCGTAAAGCTGATCGGGCGGTACGATGTCCTCGTGCGCGGCAATCTGGAAAACGCTGTCGGCCGAGGTGTAGACGATCAGCGCACCGGTGCGGAGATGCTCCTCACCGTATTCCGCAATGACCGCCGTTCCCGATGCCGGACGGTTGCAGAGCACGTCACGACCTGTCTCTTTTTTGAATGCTTCGATGATCTCATCCGGAAAACCGTTCGGATAGGTGGGAAGCGGCGAGGGCATCACGACGCCCGAGATCTCAAAATGACCTGTTGTCGTATCCTTTCCGGCCGAGCATTCGCGCAGACGAGCGTGCGCGGCACGGGGCGTCGGTACAGGACCGAGGAAATTAAGCCCGTCAATATTACCGATGCCGAGTGAGCGAAGATGCTCAATCGAAAAATCGGGTGTTCGGCAGATTGCGCGCAGGGTATGCGAGCCCGCGTCACCGTAAGCGGCGGCATCGGGGGCTTCTCCCGCGCCGAGGCTGTCGAGGACGATTAAAAATACACGTTCAAGCATAGGATCGGGTCCTTTCTTTGATTTCTGCTTTTATTTTATCATGAAACACGCACGG
>JAZODX010000216.1:0-2538 GCA_045597265.1 Eubacteriales bacterium
GATCGTATGTATACCACGTTGATCTCCTCATCCGTCACGGCTTCGCCGTGCCACCTCCGAGATTGCTTGCAATCTCGTGGCGCTTGCGCCCATCTTCGCTGGGGAAGGCTAATTGTGCGTCACGTTCCCGCCAGAAATAAAGGTACAGTTTTGTTGCCACGCCGATCAAAGCTCTCTCCGAGAGAGTGGGATTAATGTAAGTTAAACAACTAAAAAATGAAAATAAAAAAAATGAAAATTGCGGTTTTGAATTTGAATCCGGGTGTGGATCGGGTGATCTATCTCGGTGCGCCGATGCAGGTCGGTGGGATGAACCGTGCAGAAAAAACGGTTTTCGCGCAGGGAAGCAAGGCGGCAAATCAGTTGATTCTGCTCTCAACGCTCGGTGGGTGTGAAATCGATTATATTTCCTTCACGGGCGGTGCACTCGGTGCCGTTTATGAGAAATATATGGATCTGCCGGGTGTGATGCGGCACTTTGTTCCCACGAGGGCGGGTGTTCGGGTGAACACGAAGGTGATAGACCATGACGGGGTTTACACTGAGCTCAACGAGCGGGGAGGTCCCGTGCGTGAGGATGAGCTTGAACGGTTGATAACCGCAATGCGGAAAGCCTGTGGAAAAGCAGATATTCTGACGATAGCGGGAAGTATTCCACAGGGTGTTGAAAAGTCTGTTTATAACTCTTTAATTCGTGAAAATATCGCCGAGCGGGTGATCCTCGACTGCGATGGAGAGCCTTTGCTTCATGCAATTTCAGCCGCGCCTTATTTGATAAAACCAAATCGGCGTGAGCTTGCCGAACTGATGCAGGCACTCGATATCAACCGATTTTCCACAGATCTCTCGGATTTTGACGAGCTTTGCCGAGCTTGTGGATATTTGCGGGAAAAGGGTGTGGAAATTCTCTGCACGATGGATGCGGACGGCTCTCTTTACGTCGGAAAAGAGGGAAAATATCGCGTGAGTGCGCCGCCTGTTGAAGGAAGCGGATTCTCTGGTGCAGGTGATACCTATCTCGCGGCATTTACCTGGGCGCGCTTCGTCGATTGCCGCCCTCTTCCCGAAGCCCTTCGCTTCGGTGCGGCAGCTGCCGCTGCCAAGGTCTCGCTTGAAGGCACGATTATGCCCGACCGAGATGAGATTGAAGCAATACTCCCGCGTGTGAAAACAGAAAAAATATAAGATGCGATAAATATATTCCCCGATCCTGATGTTTTTGGATAGGGGGTGTGGGGAGAACCGTTTTGCAAAAAGGGGATTCACCCACAGAAAGGGAATCAACATGGAAAAACAGGACATCACCTTTGATAACCAGATCATTCGTGACATTACAATGGAAAAAGAGGTACGGAAATCCTTCATTGAGTATTCGATGTCGGTAATCGTATCCCGTGCGCTTCCCGACGTGCGCGACGGTATGAAGCCGGGTCAGCGCCGTATTCTTTACGCCATGTACGAGGATCATCTGACCTACGATAAGCCCTTCCGCAAGTCGGCAACGACGGTCGGTAACGTGCTTGGCCGTTATCATCCGCACGGTGACGCGGCGGTTTACGGCACGATGGTGCGTCTGGCACAGCCCTTCTCGCTTCGCCATCCGCTCATTGAAGGTCAGGGTAACTTCGGTAACGTTGACGGTGACGGCGCGGCCGCATACCGTTATACCGAGGCGAGAATGTCAAAGCTGGCCAATGAAATGATGCGGGACATTGAGAAGGACGTGGTCAAGTGGAATCCCAACTTTGACAACCGTCACCGTGAGCCCGACGTGCTTCCTTCCCGATTCCCGAACCTGCTGGTCAACGGATCGATCGGTATTGCCGTCGGTATGGCGACCTATATCCCGCCGCATAATCTCGGCGAGGTGATTGACGCCACCATTTACCGCATGGAAAATCCCGAATGTACCGTGCCTGAGCTGATGAACTACGTCAAGGGACCCGACTTCCCGACCTACGCCACCATTTACGGACAGAACGGTATTCTTGAAGCCTATACCACCGGACGCGGCCGCGTAATGGTGCGCGCCCGCTGTGAGATCGAAGAGGATAAGCACCGCATCATCGTGACCGAGATTCCCTATCAGGTCAACAAGTCGATGCTGGTGGAATCGATTGCCGATCTCCATAAGGAAAAGCGGGTTGATGGCATCACGGGCATCCGCGACGAATCGGCGCGCGGCAAGATCCGCATCGTCATTGAGCATCGCCGCGACGTGAGCGGACAGATTCTGCTCAATCAGCTCTATAAATATACCCAGCTGCAGGATACCTGCGCCATCAATATGCTGGCGCTGGTCGGCGGCGAGCCGAAGGTACTCTCTCTGCCCCAGATTCTCGATGCCTACATTGCGCATCAGGAGCAGATTATCACCAACCGTACCATTTTCGAGCATAAAAAAGCCAAGGCGCGCGCCCATATTCTTGAGGGATATAAAATCGCGCTGGACAATATCGACGAGGTCATTGAAATCATGAAGACCTCGCCCTCGATTCCCGCATCTAAGGCAACCCTGTGTGAGCGGTTTGGTCTGTC
>JAZODX010000217.1:0-4216 GCA_045597265.1 Eubacteriales bacterium
GTGTCCTCCAAGATCGACTGGACGCCTTACTTCGTATACATCTGCAACCAGGTAAAGGCCGGACAGGCTATCGACACCGACTGGACCGGTACCATCGCTACCGGCTCTGTTGTACTGTCTGATGTCAACACCGCAGCCGCAGCTGCCGGCACCGTTGAGAAGATCGCAGAGATCAAGGCTAAGCTCGTTGACGGTTCTCTCCATGTATTCGACACTGCAACCTTCACCAAGGGCGGCGAAACCCTCTCCTCTTACATGGCTGACGTTGACACCGATGCAAATTACACGCCGGATACCGAGGTAATCAAGGACGGTTACTTCCACGAGTCTGAGTATCGTTCTGCTCCTTACTTTGATATTCAGATCGACGGCATCACCCTTCTGAACACCAATTTCGGCTAATATCTTTTCTGTCCGCGGACAAGCGGAGCTTAGGCTCCGCTTGTCTCGGTTTTTTCATCGTGTAAGCAAACCTCCGACAGAGGTCGGAGATTTGCTTTTGCGTTGAAAGAAGGCAATATTTCTTTTTGGGAGGAGTTTATGAGCAAACAGGTTGCACTGGAACTGAAGCAGGTTTCCAAGTACTTCGGCAGTCTGGCAGCCAATAAAGACGTGGATCTCACCGTTTACAGAGGAGAGATCTTAGCGATTCTTGGCGAAAATGGCTGCGGAAAAACCACCCTGATGAACATGATCGCCGGCATCTATTATCCCGATCACGGCACGATTTCGGTCAACGGTCAGGAGGTAGTTATCCGCTCTCCGAAGGATGCGTTTCAAAACGGTATCGGCATGATTCACCAGCACTTCAAGCTGGTTGACCTGTTTACCGCCGCCGAGAATATCGTCCTCGGGGTAAACAACGGTGAGGCCTATAATATCCGCGAGGTGAACCACCGTGTACAGGAAATTGCAAACAAATACGGTTTTCATATTGATCCCAAAAAGAAAATCTATGAGATGTCGGTTTCCGAGAAGCAGACGGTTGAAATTCTCAAGGTTCTCTACCGCGGGGCAGATATCCTGATTCTGGACGAGCCCTCTGCGGTACTCACCCCGCAAGAAACCGATCAGCTCTTTGAGATTCTCCGCCGTATGCGCGAGGACGGAAAGTCTATTCTGATTATTACCCACAAGCTGCACGAGGTTATGGCCATTTCCGACCGCGTTGCCGTCCTTCGGAAGGGCGAGCACGTTGCTACCGTGGAAACGGCGCAAACCAATCCTGCGGAGCTGACCGAAATGATGGTGGGCAAAAAGGTAAGCCTCAATATTCACCGTCCCGAGCCCAAAAACGTCACTGATCGCCTGGAGGTCCGCAATCTTACCCTGACTAACCTCGACGGCATCCGTGTACTGGACGATATTTCATTTACTGCCCGCTCGGGAGAAATTCTCGGTATTGCCGGCATTGCCGGAAGCGGTCAGAAGGAGCTTCTTGAAACGATTGCCGGTCTTACCCATCCGGATACCGGTGAAATTATTTATCATAACCCGAAGACCGGGACCTCTGAAAATCTGCGCGATAAGGATCCGGTTGCCATTCGTGAGTTGGGCGTGCGTCTTTCCTTCGTCCCCGAGGACCGACTCGGAATGGGCCTCGTCGGTAATATGGATATCATTGATAACATGATGCTTCGCAGCTACCGCAAGGGGCACTCGATGTTCGTCGACCGCAAGAAGCCGAAGGATTTGGCAAACCGTATCGTAGAAGAGCTTGAGGTCGCTACCACCAGCACGCATACGCCCGTTCGACGCCTTTCGGGCGGAAACGTGCAGAAGGTTTTGGTCGGCCGTGAGATTGCCGCATCCCCCACCGTGCTGATGGCGGCTTATCCCGTCCGCGGACTGGATATCAACTCGTCCTATACCATCTACGGACTTCTGACCAAGCAAAAGGAAAATGGCGTAGCCGTCGTTTTTGTCGGCGAAGATCTGGACGTTCTGGTTGAAATCTGCGACCGCATTATGGTGATCTGCGGCGGTCGTGTGACGGGAATTCTGCCCGGTCGAAACACAACGAAGGAAGAAATCGGTATTCTGATGACGAAGGCCGATCATGCTCCCGTACATAACGAAAACGAAGAGGAGGGAAAGGCTTTTGAAAACGGTCAGTAAAACAACGCGTGAGCCGCTGTTTCACATCGTAAAGCGCGACTCACTCCCCCTTGCCAAAGCGATTCTGATTCGCGTTGCGGCAGTGGCGATCGCCCTGCTTCTTGTTGCACTTCTCTCTGTCTTTTTGATAAAAGCAAATCCGTTCGAATTTATCGCCACCCTTTTTAAGGGAACCTTTGGCTCTGCTCGCCGTATCTGGAAGTTTGCGAAGGACTCGGCTATGCTGCTTTGCATTGCACTCGCCGTAACTCCGGCTTTCCGGATGCGTTTCTGGAATATAGGCGCAGAGGGACAAACGCTGATCGGCGCGCTGGCATCGGTAGCCGTTGCCTATTACTTCGGCAATTCGATGCCCAACGCCCCCCTTCTTCTGCTGATGCTTCTGGCGTCGGTTATCGCCGGTGCAATCTGGGGAGCACTCCCTGCAATTTTTAAGGCAAAATGGAATACCAACGAAACGCTTTTTACTCTGATGATGAACTACGTTGCATCCGGTCTCGTTGCGTATTTTCTCCTGCTCTGGACGCCGAGCGGCTCCAGCGTGCTTGGTGCGCTTTCCGTTGGCCATCTGCCGATCGTCGGCCATGAATATTTCCTCCTGATCCTTTCCGTCCTGATTCTGACCGTTCTCGTCTATATCTATCTCCAGTATACCAAGCAGGGCTATGAAATCTCGGTTGTCGGAGAAAGCGAAAATACGGCCCGTTATATCGGAATCAACGTCGGAAAAGTGATTATCCGCACAATGATCGTTTCCGGTATTCTCTGCGGCCTGGCAGGCTTCCTCACGGTAAGCGCACTTGACCACTCGGTTACTGCCGATGCGGTCGGCGGTATGGGCTTTACCGCAATTATGGTCTCCTGGCTTGCCAAATTCAATCCGCTCGTTATGATCGGTACGTCTGCATTCATCATTTTCTTAGAGCAGGGCGCAGCACAGATTACCACCAATTTCAACATTGACTCCGCATTCCCGGATATGATGATCGGTATCGTTCTTTTCTTCATCATCGGCTGTGAATTCTTCATCGGATATCAGTTGAAATTCCGTGATCTTCGCACGAAAGGAGACGGTGGAAAATGAATCTTTTTCTTGACTATCTGCTTACCGCTATTCCGCTGGGCATGACATTCCTCTACGGATGCACGGGAGAGATTCTGACCGAAAAAGCAGGACATCTTAATCTGGGTATCCCCGGCATTATGTGCATCGGCGGTGCATCCGGCTGTCTGGCACTCAAGCTTATGCACAGCATTTCGCTGCCGCCCGCTCTGGTCGTTATTCTTGCCATTCTCGCTTCCTTCGCGGCAGGCATGCTGATGGGAGCGATCTATAGCTTCCTCACCGTTTCGCTCAAGGCCAACCAAAACGTCACCGGCCTTGCGATGACGATTTTCGGTGTTGGTACAACCAAATTTATTATGTTGGGTATGGCCGGTGCACCGGTGCAAAATTATCTCTATGCACTGGACTACTTCCGTTTCCCCTTCCATGAAAGCATCTCTTCGCTGAAATATAACGGCATCATGGTATATCTCGCCATTCTGATTGCGATTGTGTGTTCGGTTGTTCTCAGCCGCACGCGTGTCGGTCTTCATCTGCGCGCTGTTGGCGAGAACCCCGCAACGGCCGACGCCGTGGGTATCAACGTAACCGCATACAAATATATCGCTACCTGTATCGGCAGCGGAATCGCGGCACTGGGCGGCCTGTTCTATATCATGGATTACTCCGGTTCCTTTGAGGCGTATAAGAGCATCGAGGCACTGGGATGGCTTGCCGTTGCACTGGTTATTTTCACACTTTGGAAGCCCCATATCAGTATTATTGGCTCCATCCTGTTCGGAATGCTGTATCTGGCCGGCTCCCGTATTCCAACCTTGCTTGGCATTCAGCTGGATATCAGTGCAACGCCGCTTCTGCAGATGCTGCCCTACGTGGTAACCATCGTTGTTCTGATTGTGACAAGTGTCAGCAAAAAACGGGAGAATCAACCTCCTGCGGCACTGGGAGTCCCCTATTTCCGTGAAGAAAGATAAACAATGTACAGTAGCCGGCATTATATTCTTCATATAATGCCGGCTACTTTCTTTTTTG
>JAZODX010000218.1:0-2073 GCA_045597265.1 Eubacteriales bacterium
CGGGGCTCAAAGATCTTCTGATGCAGTCTTGCGCCGTCGAATCCGCACGCCATCGAGCGCTTGATGTCGCCCAGCAGCTCCTCGTCGACCGAAGCGGTGTAAATTCCGTCGGGATAGAAGCCCTGGTCGAGGATGAGTCGCTGGAATACGCACTTGCCGTTGAGATAAAGGAATCCGTCCTTGACCTCGACCGAGCGCATACCGAAATAGGTGTCGACCTTGTCGTCGCCGACCGAGATGGTCATATCGTAAAGTCTGCCCGCGCCGATCTCCCAAAGGTTGACCTCGGAAAGTTTTACGGTCACGGTCGCCATACCGTTCGAAACGCCTGCCTCGGCGCCGCCTGTGCAGTTTCCGCCAAAGCTTGTCTTGACCGAAACATTCTTGCCCTCGCAGCCGATAGTGCTGACTGCGACGGTGACGGTGCCCGAGTGGATGTCGGTGTAGATCTTGAAATTCTTTATGTAGGAAGCGGGAACGCGCTCGAGCCATACCGTCTGCCAGATGCCGGTGGTTCTTGTGTAGGAGCAGCCGTGGGAGGCATACTCGGGGCACTGCTTGCCGCCGGGCTGATTGTGGGTGCGGATGACGTCATCGGCGCAAACGGTGATGATATTTTCGCCCTCGCCGAGAGCATCGGTGATGTCTGCGTTCACGGGAACGTAGCCGCCGACGTGATTGACGACGTTTTTGCCATTTACCCATACCTCGGTCTTGTAGTCGCAAGCGCCGATATGGAGCAGGATGCGGTCAGAGCCGTTATTCCAACCCTCGGGAAGTGTGATCGCACGGCGATACCATATGCACTCGCAGAAATCGGTGTGGCCAAGTCCCGAAAGCACGCTTTCGCGGCAGAAGGGGACGGTGATCTTCTGGTCAAGCGCCGCATCGGCGTGGTAGAGCTTGCGCGCTCTGCCCGAGCGGCTGTAATCCTCGTGGAATTCCCACTCGCCGTTGAGGTTTACCCAATCGGCACGGTAAAAATCAGGACGCGGATGTTCGGGACGCGGAATATTCATCATAGTTTTTCCTCGCTTTTTATAGATTAAGGATTATTTTTATCCACTATATATGATACCAAATTTTCGCGCATTTGTAAAGAGGGTTTGGAATATTTCTGAAAAATAATCGGGACTGAGCCTTGATCTGTGGCTCAGTCCCTTGATATTTTACTGCTTCTTCTCCTCGGTCTTTGCCGGGGGGACGTAGGGCGGGGAGTCGGGGGCGACGCCGGGGATGCGGATGGCTGCGCCCGCTTTGATCTCTATGTTCGGATTGAATGCCTGAATATCCGCGGAGGCGATGCCGTAATGCTTCGATATATCGTTGAGCGTTGCGCCCTCGGGGACGGTGTATGAGGCATACGGTATCTTATAGAGTTCATTGGTCGTGGGATACGGGATCTTCAGCTGCATACCCGTCTGGATAGTCGAGATGCGGTTGAAACGCTGGATCATATCCGGCGTGACGCCGTAATGTTTCGCGATAACATCGATCTTGGCGGTGGGCTCGACGGTGTAGGTGGTATAGGGAACCTTATAGGGTATCAGCATTTCCTTCGGGCTTGGGATCTTCAGATCGGTGTAGGCGATTATCATGCCGTTTGTGATGTTGTTGTAAGTGAAAATATCCCATATCTCAACACCGTAATGCTTGGAGATTTCAGCGATCCTTGCGGTGGGCTCTACGGTATAAACCACAAACTTAACGGCATAAGCCTTTGTGTCCGCGGGAACGCCGGGGATCTTGAGTAGTTCGCCGACCTTGATCTCGGTGATATTGTTGTAAGTCAGAATGTCGGTTTCGGAAATTTTGTAATGATCCGAGATGTTTGCAAGCTTTGCGGTCGCCTCGACCTTGTAGGTCGCGAAGGGGACGACATAGAGCGGCTTTTGGGCGGCATAGGGGACCTTCAAACCGCCGTGGACGAGGAGATCTTGCGGCTCGTTGAAGGCGAGGATATCCTCGACGGTGACTTCATAATATCGCGCGATGTCCTCGAGCTTTGCCGTGGGCTCAACTTTGTAGGTGATGAAAGGAACCTTGTATGCTTCCTTTTTGCTTGCCGCCTCG
>JAZODX010000219.1:0-18807 GCA_045597265.1 Eubacteriales bacterium
TTTGTTGCTTTTGTGCAGTACGCTGACCATATGTGCAGTACTGAGGATGCTCTCCTCATCCGCCCCTTCGGGGCACCTTCTCCGCTGGAGAAGGCTTACTGAAATGTCACGCTACTATCTAAAGTGGAAATAAAAGTATACTTTTGTTCGCACAGTAAGCCTCCCTCCGATGAGGGGAGGCGCAAGCGCCACGAGGTTGCAAACAGCCTCTGAGGTGGCTCGCGAAGCGAGACGGAAGGAGTGCAGCGGGAGCGAACGATTCTGCGAGAGGAATAATCGTCAGCGCATACGCATGTGCACGCTGCACTCCTTCAGTCGCCTTTGGCGACAGCTCCCTCTCGGAGGGAGCCTTGGTGCGAAGCGATGTGCACCTGCCCTCGTTGGAGGGAGGCTTTATCGCTTGTCAACAAAGGTATGCTTGTATTCGCGGCACGGATATGACGCGTAGGTAGCCTTCCCCGGCGAGGAAGGCTTACTGAAGCATCGCTCTGCTGTCTAAAACGGCAACAAAGCGATAACCTTTATGGCCACACGAAACGGCGCACATAGTTTGCTTCCCTCCGGCAGGGTGTGAGGCAACGCCCCGCGACCGTTTATACGTCCAGATTCTCGGCGAACTTCGCGTTCTGCTCAATAAATTCACGTCTCGGCTCTACCTTATCTCCCATGAGAACGTTGAACATCTGATCACATTCAATGGCATCCTCAAGGGTAACGCGGAGAATAATTCGCCTGTTCGGATCCATGGTGGTATCGCGAAGCTGATCGGCGTTCATCTCACCAAGACCTTTGTAGCGGCTGGCCTCGGCGCCCGTGCCGAGCTCGGCAAGATATTCGTCACGCTCCGCCTCGGTAAAGGCGTATTTTTCCTTCTTTCCCTTGAATACGCGGTAAAGCGGCGGCTGCGCGAGAAAAATATGTCCGTCGTCAATCAGTCGACGCATATGGCGGAAGAAGAAGGTCAGAAGCAGGATACGGATATGCGATCCGTCAACGTCGGCATCCGCCATGATAATGATCTTACCGTATCTCAGCTTTTCAATATCAAAATCCTCACCGATACCGCATCCGAGTGCCTGGATAATCGGGATCAGCGACGAGTTTCCGTAAACCTTGTCAAGACGGGATTTTTCAACGTTGAGCACCTTACCGCGCAAAGGCAGAATTGCCTGATAAACGGGATCGCGTCCGTCCTTTGCGGTACCGCCTGCAGAGTCTCCCTCGACGAGGAAGAGCTCGGTCAGCTCACTGCGGCGCTCCTGACAGTCGGCCAGCTTGCCGGGCAGGGTTGATCCCTCAAGCGGATTCTTGCGGCGGGTCAGCTCACGCGCCTTACGGGCGGCCTCACGTGCACGGGATGCAGCAAGTGCCTTTTCCAGTATCACCTTACCGGCGGCCGGATTTTCCTCAAGATACTCGGAAAGCTTTACGTAGACCAGCTTATCCACAAACTGGCGCATAGCGGCGTTGCCGAGCTTACCCTTGGTTTGTCCCTCAAACTGAGCCTCGGTCAGCTTGACCGAAACGACGGCACAAAGACCCTCGCGCACGTCCTCACCCGACAGATTCTTGTCGGCATCCTTGAGAATACCCGTCTTGCGCGCATATTCGTTGAGCACGCGGGTCAGCGCATTCTTATAGCCTATCTCGTGCGTTCCGCCCTCAATGGTATGAATATTGTTGGCGAAGGTGAGCAGGGTTTCGTTGTAGGTATCGTTATACTGCATGGCGATCTCGGCAACGTAATCCTCCCGCTCGGCCCGCATATAGATGATGTCGGGATGAATCATCTCAGCCCGCTTTGCACGGTTGAGATGCTCGACGAAGGATTTTACGCCGCCCTCGTAGAGCAGATCGTCCTCTTCAATTTCGGAGGGATCACCGTTTGCATCGGGCAGACGGCGCTCGTCGCGGATCGAGATATTGACGCCTGCATTGAGGAATGCCTGTTCGCGCAGACGGTTGAGCAGCGTATCGTATTCGAAAACCGTTTCCTCAAAGATGGTGGAATCGGGCTTGAATCGAACGTAAAGACCGTGACGGTCGGTATCTCCCTCGCAACAGAAAGGACGGGCAACCGCGCCCCGCTCGAATCGCTCGGTATAGCGCTTTCCCTCGTAGCAGTTATCCAGCTCTACCCATTCCGAGAGTGCGTTGACGACCGATGCGCCGACGCCGTGAAGACCGCCCGAGAACTTATAGCCCTCGCCGCCGAATTTTCCGCCTGCATGAAGAACGGTATAAACGACCTCAAGGGTAGGAATTCCCATTTTCGGGTGAATGCCCGCAGGAATACCGCGGCCGTCATCCTGTACCGATACAGAACCGTCGGGCAGCAGCGTTACCTCAATACGCTTACATTTTCCTGCCATTGCTTCGTCAATGGCGTTGTCCACTATCTCATAGACGAGATGGTGCAGACCGCGGATCGAGGTAGATCCGATATACATACCCGGTCTGCGTCGAACGGCCTCCAGACCTTCGAGAACTTGAATTTGCGATTCATCGTACTGATTCATGTGATTCCTTTCTGTGGGGCTTTGCCCCACGCCCCGTCGGTGGCGCTTTTGATCAAAAGATTCCCCGAGCCCCCGTAAAAATTTTTAAACGGGATAGGGCGTTTCGGTGATTAGAGCTCTTCGCATCGGCCGCGCAGGGCGGACGATGAAAGGGGGGAGAGACATAATTTGGTGGTACCGCCTTCACGGTATAGAATAAAAGCCTTGGGCAGCTCCTCGGCGGCCGATTCCACCCGTCCGCTCTTCTGCATATCGCTGAGCATTTTTCGCGTGATGGAAGAAACGGTTGCGTTGTCCATATCGAAGATGCCGATAATATCCCGCCGCCGTATCGTGCGGCCGTTTCCTGCGTGTAAATACATGAAAATTCAACCTTTGGTTTATTTTCGCCTTCTCCGGCGGGGAAGGCTGACTGTGTACATCGTTCTCCATAAAGGTGATCTACGGTATGATGCATTTGACGGTGGGAGACAAGCCCCCGCCCTACAAGGGATTCTTTCTATCTTCGGTTAGGATTGCGGCAGAGCGGATTAGACAGGCATACAAATCTACACTTGCGCAGAATTGAATTGCTCTCCCGTAGGGCGGGGGCTTGCCTCCCACCGCATCCAATCGACTTAATCTGCATAAGCATCACATCACGGTATATACGCCGTCATTTACGGCAATGACGTTTGCTTCGTCGGGGAAAATGTCCCGCTCACAGGTGGTCATGATCACCTGTCTTCCCGAAAATTCTCGCGTAAGATAAGCGCGGCGGGATGCGTCCAGCTCGCTGAGCACGTCGTCGAAGAGAAAGACGGGACGCTCACCCGTTCGCCCAGCGCAGATCTCCCCTTCAGCCAGCTTCATGGCGAGGGCAAGTGATCTCTGCTGTCCCTGTGAGCCGTAGAGCCGCGCAGAAATGCCGTTGAGGGAAATAGACACGTCATCCTTGTGTACCCCCCATAAGGTTGCTCCTGCGGCTTTCTCGCGCTCGAGATGCGAGGTCAGGAGATGCATCATTTGTTTTTTTACGGCGTCAGAGTCTTCACAGCGGTCGGCTTCCAGGTGAAAGCCGGACGAATAGGCGAAATCAGGTACCTCTTTCGTTCCCGTCATGTCGCCGAATATTTCCACGGCCGCCGTACGGACGGCTTCAACGTATTCCCGCCTTGCGGGCGCGATCACGGCCGCCGCATCGGCCAGCTGAGCCGACCATAGATCAATGGTATCGTGAAAGACGCGGGGCTGCTCGTCGGCAAGCTTGAGCAGCTTATTTCTCTCACGCAGTACGGCGTTGTAGCGCTGGAGTGCGCGGAGATAGACAGGACGAAGCTGGGAAATGGCAATATCAAGATAAGTGCGGCGAACCGACGGTCCCTCTTTAATCAAAGAAAGATGCTCCGGACAGAAGAGAACGGCACGGAAGGAGCCGATCAGCTCACTCATGCGGGCAAGTCTGACGCGGTTAAGCTCAACCGCACGCTTGCCGCGCGCCATACGGATCGACGCTGACTGTTCCCTTCCACCGGAGAAAAAATCAAGCTTTGCCGATGCCATCTCGGCACCGAACCGAACCAACTCCGCTTCCTTTGCGCCGCGAAAGGATTTTCCGAGCGCAAAAAGGTAAATTGCCTCAAGCAGATTGGTCTTTCCCTGTGCGTTGTCACCAACGAGGAGATTGACCCCTTCGGTAAAGCAAACCTCGGTTTCGGTCACGTTGCGGTAGTCGCGGAGTGCGACGGCGCGGACGATCATCAGTCGCGCATTCTGACCGGCACAACCATAAAGAGCTGGTCAGTGACCGTTTCCTCGCCCTCAGCCGGTGCGATAATCATGCGCATCAGCGGCGAGGTCAGCGAGAGCGTAATGCGGTCTGCCGTGCAGGCACGGAGGGTATCGATCAGATAGCGGTTATTGAAGCCGATCTCGATGTTTTCACCGACGTAATCGTTCTCTACCTCGTCGTAAATCTTACCGGTCGCCGAGATGGAGGATACTTCAATCTTTTTGCCGCCGAAGGAAAGCTTGACCCAGGAGCGGACCTGACCGACCACCTTTTCCTCGGTAACGAGGGTTGCACGCTCAAGCGCACCGAGCAGAGCGGCACGGTCGAGGGTCGCATGGTTGGAATCGGTACCCGAGATCACGCGGTTATAATCGAGATATTCGCTGTCGATGATGCGCGAGAAAAGGGTCAGCGTGGGGAAGCGGAAGATCACGTGCTTACGGGTCAGATAGCAGCGAACCTGCGGCAGATCGTCTCCCTCCACCTCGTCGTCAAGGAAGCGGGTAAGCTCAGCCAGCGTCTTGCCCGGCACGATAAAGGAAAAATCAAGCGCGCGACCGTCGGTCGATTTGTTTTCGATTGCAATATCGGCCGAGCAGCGGGCGAGACGGAAGGAATCGCATCCGACGAGAAAAAGCTGTCCCTCGGTTACGCGGAAGAGCGCACCGTTGAGCGACGCACGCTGATCGTTGACGGCAACGGCAAAGGAGGTCTGGTTAATCAGCGCACGCAGGATCCCCTCGGGAAGCAGGAAGGAGCGCTCGCTCTCAAGCAGGGGAAGACCGGGGAAGTCCTCACCGCGCATCGCCTGCATCTGGTAAGAAGAAGAGCCGGAGAGAACGGTGGCACCCAGATTTTTATCGACGATCAGCTCAATTTCGCTGCCGCCCATTGCACGGATAATGGCAAAAAATTTCTGCGCGTTGAGGATAACGTAGCCTTCTTCAAGAATTTCTGCTTCACAGCAAAGACGAACGCCCTTCTCAAGGTCAAAGGTAGTCATTTCCACGCCGTCGGGCATCGTGCGCATCAGAATACCCTCGATGGCGGGAAGCGTGTTTTTGTTGGAAGCGGCGCACATCAGCGGCGTGACGGCGGCAATGACGGTTTGACGGTTAAAGATAATACGCATAGCAGTTTCCTTTCGGTATTTCGCGCGGCTTCATTCGCTCTTGCGCGGGATATCTTGCGCGGGATAGAAAGAATAGAAAGATTAAGAAAGAATATTTAGTAGTCGTAACAGTAGGCCCTGTGGAAATTGTGGAAAGGCGGGAAAGGCTTGTCAGCACTCAATTTTTGCGGACAGGCTCACGGTTGAAAAGCCTGACGTTTTTCCACAAAATGTCAACAGGGGAAAATTCGGCACGAATCGGCAAAATATTTGTCCACAGGAAATCCTCCGACATTCCACAGGTTTATCCTATGGGTTATCAAACGGTTTTCCACAGATTACGTGCGGAACTCCTTGATCATTTCCTTGACCTCTACCTCAAAGGAGTGGTTTTCACGGCATTTTTTCTCAATTGCCTTGATGGAGGAAACGATGGTTGCATGATCGCGGTTGAAAAGCTTGCCGATCTGCGGCAGGGAAAGTCCCGTCACCTCGCGGATGAGGTAAACGCCGAGATGACGCGGCATGGTGATTTCCTTTTTGCGGCTGGTGCTCTCCAGCTCCGAGCGGGTAACGTCATATTTGCGGCAGATCAGGGTAAAGATCTTGTCCACCGTCACGCTGACCGGCTCTGCACCGCCGAGCAGATCGCTGATAGATTCACGGGCGAGCTCCATGGTGACAGGCTTGCCCGAAACGAAGGACATCGCGCCCAGCTTTTTGATTGCACCCTCGATCTGGCGGATATTCGAGCGGAGATTTTCGGCTAAGAAATTCTGCACCTCGTCGGGAATGAAGAGATTGACCGCCTCGGCTTTATTTTTGATAATCGCCGTACGCAGCTCAAGATCCGGCGGCTGAATGTCGGCCAGAAGGCCCTGCTCAAAGCGGGATTTGAGTCTCTCCTCAAGCTTTTTGATTTCAGAGGGCGGACGGTCGGAGGCTAAGATAACCTGGCGATTATTTTCAATCAGCGTATTGAAGGTGTGGAAAAATTCTTCCTGTGTTGAATCCTTGCCCGCGATGAACTGGATATCGTCGATGAGCAGCATATCGCAGAAGCGGTATTTGTTGCGGAATGCGGCCATGGCCGAGCGGGAGAGGGATTCGATGAGCTGATTGGTGAAATCCTCGCTCTTGATGTAGATGATGTTCGCACGGGGATTTTTTTGCTTGAGTGCGTTGGTAATGGCGTACATCAGGTGAGTTTTGCCGAGTCCCGACGGACCGTGAATAAAGAGAGGATTATAGCGGTAAGCGGGATTGTTGGCAACGGCAGACGCAGCAGCATAGGCAAACTTATTGGAGTTGCCGACAACGAAGTTATCGAAGGTATAGGAAAAATTAAAGGGAGGGATGGTACCGCCGATTACGGTAGACGTTCCCTTTTCGGGTTCGGGCTCTTTTTCCTCTTCTTCCTCCTCTTCATCGGCTTCTGTTGCCGTGCAGACGAGGTTGACCTTGACAGGATAACCGTTGACGCGCTCAAAGCTGCGCTCGAGCTCTTTGAAATAACTGGATTTAACGATGTTGAATTTGAATTCGTTATCGGTAGTCAGCGTAGCCGATTGACCGTCGTAAGCCGTCAGCGTAAAGCAGGAAAACCAGAGATCGACCGTGGATTTCGGATAGGTGTCGGTGATGGCATCCTTAACTGCAGCCCAGAGGATGGAAAGATCGTCCGTGATGGGCATAATGTTATCCTTTCCCCGCGCACGGCGCGGAATTTTTATTTCAAATTATATTATATATATTATACCATAGAACATATTTTTTTGCAATAGATATACGCCATTTTGCGTATGGTGTCGCAGAAAAATATTGTGGAAAAAACTGCGAAAAAGGGCTGTCTTATCGTAAGACAGCCCTTTTTCTTATTTACCCGACTCGCTCTCTGCAAATGCGGCAAAAAGCAGGTCACGGTCTACGCGGATTACCGATTGATTATATGCGTAATCGGTAAGGGTAACATAGAAATATTGCTGATAGAGATCGTTTGCATCAAAATAAAGGGTGAGCGGCGTGCCGCGGCCGCGTTCAAGAACGGCCGGGCTTTCCATTATGGTGCGGTCGTGATCGATATATCCGCGCTTATCGCTGACCTCAACCGAGCGGATATATTCGGCATCCTCTGCGGTAATAGCAAGTAGGAGATTACCCCCCTCATCCCGCACGAATTCGGCGCTTTTGATAGTAGGTGCGGTAGTATCAAGCGTGACGGGCAGCGTAATCGTCTGCTCGCCGCCTGCCGTCCCGTGCAGGGTAAGTGCGATCGTATATATTCCGTCGGGACAGATAAATTTATCGTTATCGGTTACTCTTCCATGCCAGAGCTCAATCAGCTCGGCAACGGCGGAGCCGTTATAGGTATGGGATTTTCGCAGAGCGCCGCCGTCACGGTGATATACCTCACGTCCATCCGCATTTTTAACCGATACGGTATAGCACCGTACGTTTCTGAGCAGACAGAGAGTCAGACTGAGCGGATCGGCCAGACCGTTCGGGTTGAAGCAGGCGAGCGGAGAGGAAAATTCGGCCATGTTCCGAATGATATCACTGCCGTACATTTCACCGAAATTTACCGTATATCCGCTGCGCATATAGGCGGATAATATTTGATTTTGATAGAGATTCGGCTGATCGTCGTAGGCGGTTCCTGCCGTGATGGGAGCGGCAGTCCAGTCCCCGCAATAAACGGCAGCGGGAAGGGAGAGAGTATGTCCGTCCGCTTCAGCTTCAAGCATACATTCAATCGGAAATCCGGAGGGGAAGCGAGCGGCGTGTGCATCGTATTCGTTGCGGTCAAGTGATACCGAGAGGGTAATTTTTCTCGATTCTCCGGGAGACAGGGTGATATTACTGCCCTTCTCTCCCATCGGCAGACCGTTTAAGCGGATATCGGCCGATATCTGCCGACGCATACCCGTTAAGCAGAAGGGGAGGTTTTCATAGGAATAACCGTTGAGTGAGAGCCAGCGCACCGCCGCCTCGGTCAGCTCGTCGGGATTTTCTCCTTTAAGCGGATTATCCGTTTCATCTGCAAGAAAAACGGGAAGAGGCAGATGGATGGTGAGCGAACGGTCAGTGCGGTTTTCTGCCGTAAAGGTGAGGGTAAATTCGCTGTCCTCACCCGTCAGGGTAAGAGATCCGCCATCGTCTCCGCGAAGAAGAAGAGGAGAGGATTTTGCGGCGTTTACGTTCATCGAGCCTGCACCCTGTGCGCGCAGAGATAGGGATAGGTTGCCGAGCAGAAGGGGATTTGCCGTATTCTGGAGAAGCGTGACGGCATCCGATAACATCTCGGGTGCGGATTTTTTCGTCTGCTCAGCCCGGATACGGCCGATCAAGGTGGCCAGCGCACCGCTGACCTGTGCGGCGGCATAGGAGGTTCCTTCAAGAAGAGAAAGCTTTGCGTCAACCGAAAGACCGATAAAATTGCTGCCCGGCGCACTGAGGGTTGGTGCGAAGCTGAAATCGTCCCGCATACCGCGCGAGGAGAAGGGAGCAATATCGTATACGGTCATGCCGCGCGTGGAGGAATCGCGTTCGGGGAAGGTAAGGGTGCCGCGTAAGGCCGCAGACAGACGTTTACCGTCCTCAATACTGATAAAAACGGCGGGAAGAGGGGCGTCGTCAAGCTGCATATTGACGCGTCCGTCGGTCTCTGGATCGTTATCGTAAACGATAACGCCGATTGCACCTGCTTCTTTGGCGTGAACCGTTTTTTCAATAAAGCTGATCTCTCCCCGCTCAACGAGAGCGACGCATCCGCGCACGTCAAGCTCTGCATAGTCCTCTTGCTTGCCAACGCCGGGAACGGTTACGTAGGTAATCGATTTACCGCCGACAAGAGATGCAAAATCGCGGGCACGCGCAAGATCGTCCTCGTCAGTATCAGAGTCGGCGTCAGCGGGACGAAAATAGGTTTTGCAGGTATCGGTATAGGCAATGCGGTTTTCCGCTTCGTCAAGCATAACGTAATCGGAGAGATAGCTTCCGACTGCTGCGCCGACGGCAATTACGCCTTCAATAGACGCAGGATGGGAAACGGTTCCTCGGTCGGTGTGCTCGGCAGGGAAAAGGGCTGCTCCCGTACGGTTATAGAAGAAGCTGTTCGTGCCAAGCTCGCCGTAATTGCCGACGGGGGCAACGACGCCGACACCGGCTTTTTTTGCCGCCCCGATGGCAAGCGTCAGTCCGACGCCGCCGTCATGGCCAACGAAAGGAGAGACGAGCGAGAGATTGATCACGTCGGCGCCAAGCAGAAGGGCGTCGTCAATGGCAGAGAGAATCACGTCCTCCCGTGCGCTCTCCTCCTCGTTTTCGCCAAATACCTTCATCAAAAGCAGCTGTGCACCCGGCGCGGTTCCGTCAAATTCATTTCCCGTATATCCGGCGGCAAGTGCGGCCGTGCGCGTCCCGTGTACGGCCAGGGTTTCGGCAGAGGAGGAGGGAGATACATAATTGAACAGAAAGGGTATTTTTCGCTTGTCCTGTCCCTCATCGGCCGATTTGCGCCCGATTAAGGACAGACGTGCGGCAAGTGTATTGCCCGACAGAGAAGCGTCGATTTTCTCAGGCAGCGTAAAGGCGGACATATCGGCGTCAAATCCCGTATCAATGACGGCAATCACCGTTCCCTCACCGTCAAGAGAGAGAACCTCTTCGGTGATATTAAGGATAACCTCAGGGGTAAGGGAGGTATCGGAATCCTCTGCACGATCCCCCGTAAGTGCGGCCGACGAATACATTGCCGGAGAGTAAAGATCAAATTTTTCTCCCTCAGGCGCGAGATCACCCGCCGCACGGAGATAGGGAATATCGGCAATATCCACCTCGGCGGCAAGACCGACCAGCGCCGCCGTCCAGCGCGCCTTCTCACCGATGCAGTGAGCGGCAGCGGAAGCGTGATCCATAACGCGGTCAAGCAGGAGATCGGCCATTTTCCGTGCTGTCCTTCCCTCTGCGGTCAGAGCAAACTGATCGGTCGGGAGATTTTTCCCGGCTGCGAGCGCGGCAAGGCAGGACGAGGAGCGTGGAATGAGCAAAACCGTCATTTTCGGATCGGTGCAGAGGTCAGCGGCGGCCGTCCCGATCGGCAAAATCATCAGCGCGGCAAGCAGAAAGGCAAACGCGCGGAATATATATCGTTTCATCACAATCACCATGACTTTCTTATGTAAGGAATCAAAAATGCGCGTAGAGATCAGCTCAGCGGAATCTGATGTGTTATCTGATTCATGGCGTAATCGTAGAGATCAAGATAGAGATAATCGCCCTCAAAATCGGTAATATCGTAGATCAGCGTAATGGATCTTCGTCCTTCCTTGTAGCTGATATTGTGCGCATCGCGATAAAGGACCGTTTCCCGTCCGTATGCATCGGTAGCATTACGGTATAGGACGGCGCGCATGGGATAGTGATTATCCCGCAGGGTGACGGACAGATGGCGTTTGCCGTTCTTTTCGGTAAGCTCGGTGCGGAGAATTTCGGGCACCTGCGTATCCACGACGAGCGGCAGGCTGATTTCCTCAAGAACGGTGTCACCGAATCCGAGCACGCGGAAGGTAACGGTGTAATTGCCATCCGGCATAACGTAGCCGACGTTTGCACTGTCCTCTCCGTTCCAGACCGTTTTCTGCGGCGCAGTCAGGGCGTTTTTCGTATCGTTGAAGTAGGTTTTGCGCAGATAATATTCCCGCTTGGCCGTTTTGATTACGGTGCCGTTTTCATCGGTAATCACGATATCGAACGCGTAGAGATTGCGCAGAAGATAGAGATTGATCAGTGCCTCGTCAAAGCAGCCGTCGCCGTTTGGTGAGATGGCAAGCAGATCGCGGCGCATCACGGCGTGATCGTCATAATAATTGCCGCCCATGCAGAGCAGCGTTTCGCCCGCATAGCCGAGAAGACAGTTTTGGGCAAAGAAGGAATCTTCGCCGTCATAGGAGAATTCGTCAAGATAAGGAAGAGCGTCAAAATCGCCTGCAAAGCCGAGATAGGGCAGAGAGAGCACTTCACCATCCTCTCTTACGGCAAAAACATATCCCTCAAGATAATAGCCGTTCGGAAAATATTTTGCGTATTCCGCGGCTTCCTTCTCTGCAAGCGAGACGGTGAAGGTCAGCGTTCTGGATTCGCCCGCGGCGAGGGTAATGGAGGGAAGAATATCAAATCGGGAGTAGCGGTTGGCAGAAAACTGATCAAAGCAGATCGACGCGAGATCAAAAATACGCAGGGTATCGGCGGCAAAGACGGTATCCTCCCCATCGGTCAGGATATATCCATCGGATGCGGCCGAGGCCGATACGGTATAGGTATGGGATTTGTCGGAGGGATTGGAGAGAGTGACGGTAAAGGAGAAGCCATCGGTGGGGGAGAGGCCGTCACCCAGCTCGATCACACCCCGTCCGTCCACGGCACGGAGAAGGGAGTGCGGGGAGAGGAAGAGATCGGTGCGGATTTTTCCGCCGCCCTGAACGCGAACCGAGTAAGGGTGGCCTTCCCCGTCAAGAATGGGCTCTGCCGTCGTAATCAGGTCGGCCAGGATGGCGTCGAGTGCATCGGCATTCCATTCGGTTTCGGAATGGATTTTTTTCTCACCGAGCGCCAGCGCGACGATACCCGATATCACGGGGGTGGCCATTGAGGTACCGTTCTGTGCGGCGTATTCTCCGCCGGGAATGGCGGCGTAGACTCCGCCGGGGGAAAGCAGGGAGGGACGGATTGTCAACCCGGAGCCGCGCGTCGAATAGTCGGCAGGAAGACCGGCCGAGGCGGGGGTGGAAACGCGGAGAATATTCTCCGACACGGTAATCGTGCGCTTGTCGGTCGGGAGCGAAGCCAGCCGCTCACCGTCTGAGAGAGAGAGAGAGACGGCCGGAATGGGCATGGCGTCGAGCGCCATGGAAAAACGGGTGTCGGACTTGACGTTATCATAGCAAAGCATACCGACGGCACCTGCCTCTGCGGCTGCCTGTAGCTTTTCGGTGAAGGAAATTTCTCCGCGGCGGACGAGAACCAGCTTGTCCTTAACGTCAAGTGAAGCATAATCCTCCGGTCGGCCGATACCGGGAACGGGGACGAACGCAATCGTTTTTCCCTCAAACACGGTGCGGAATTTCATATCGGGATAGCCCTGATCGGCGGCGGTATCGGTAAAGCTGAAGATACTGCCGTCTCCCGCACCGATTCCGCTCTGCATGATGCGATCGGGCGTATACGCACCAACCGCAAGTGTGCCGGCAAAGGAGGCAGGGTCGGCAGTAAGGCCATAATCGGGATTTTTCGTAAGGGGAAGATCGGTTCCGCCCTCAACGTCGTAAGCCGATCCACGGCCGACCGAGCCGTCGTTGCCCATGGCACAGATCACGGCACAGCCGAGCTCTCTTGCCCGGTTGATATGCTTCTCGAGCGAGAATGTATTGGTGGAATAGCTGTATCCCGCCGTCACGCCGATGCTGAGGCTGATGACGTCGGCACCGAGAAGAATGGCGTCCTCAAAGGCGCGGTAAACGGCGTATTCGGAGGAAACTGCTTCGGTTCCGTCGCCGAAAACCTTCATGAGGAGCAGTTGTACGGCGGGCGCGATGCCGACGTAATCTCCGTCCGCATCCGCGCCGCCGCCGAGGATGGAGGCTACGTGCGTGCCGTGAATATCGGTGGTGGACACGTCGGTATCGTTATCGGCGTAATCGTAAGCAAAGGGAATTTTTTCGCTGATCCAGAGAGAAGCGGGATCAAGCTCAGACAGCGATTGCTTGGCGGATGCACTGAGAAGAGGGAAAAGGGACGCGACCGTCTCGGTGCGTAATCTGCCCTCTGCTGTCTTCGGCATGGAGAAGACGGGATGGTCGAGATCAAATCCCGAGTCGATCACGGCCGCAACCACGCCCTCACCCTGTATGCCGTCCCGATGTAGGGTATCCAGTTCAAGCAGATCGGACGCGTAGATCGGCGCGGTGGAAAAATGATCGGACGGATCGGAGGAAAGCGGCTCGGGCAGGGTGAGAGAAGAAATGATCTCTACCGATACGACACCGTCAAGCGCAGAGAGGGCATCAAGACGGTTTTCGGGCAGACGGACGGCCAGCGAGCGGGTAAGAAACCAGCTCTGCCCGAGCACCTCGGTGCCGGGAATCGCCCCGATTGCGGCAGACGCGGCGTTAAGCTCGTCCTGTACCGAAAGGTAGGCCGCAAGGCCTGCCGCATCGGCAAGGTAAGCGTCAATCCCTCCTGCCGCCGCGACGGCTCCGGCCAGCGGTTCTCCGCTCAGCGTAACGAAAACCTCAACCGTTCCGACCGCCGACACCGGAACGACGACGGACAGGACGAGGAGAAGAGAGAGAAAAAGGGATAGAAATCGGTATCGCATGAGGATATCCTTTCTTTTGCAAAATATGAGAGGTGAATAACGATGGATCTTTGTTCTTCCTCTCAGAGGGAGCTTTGGTGCGTGAGGTTTATCGTGTATTCCCGCCGTATCACATAAAGGGAGCGAACAGCTGCATGATTGCACCGAAGAGACGGTCGAGCAGATTTCGGCGCAGCTCGTCGGCTCGGACGGGACGGGAAACGGCAAAGAGAGAATGAAAATAGGCGCGGATATTGGGAATTGCTTCGGTATCGGTCATCCATGCGCCGCACTCAAAGTGCAGAAACAGTGAGCGGTAGTCGAGATTGATCGTGCCCACCGTTGCCACGCGGTCGTCGGCAAGGAAAACCTTCGCGTGGAGAAATCCGGGTGTGTATTCGTAGATTTTAACTCCCGCTTCGATCAGGGGAAGGTAATAGGAGCGGGTCGTGATATGTACGATTTTTTTGTCCGGTCTCCCCGGCACGACGATGCGCACGTCAACACCGCTGCGCGCGGCGAGGGTCAGTGTGGTGAACAGGGCGTCGTCGATGATCAGATAAGGCGTCGTAATCCAGACGTAATCGGATGCGGTACGCAGAATATGGTCGTAAACCCAGGCACCGACAGAATCGCCGTCAAGCGGCGTGTCGGCGTAGGGCTGTACGAAGCCGCGCCCGACGGTCGGAAAAATGGAATTTTCAATCGGAACAAAATATCGGTCAAGCGAAATCGGCTCACTACGTGCCATGATCCAGAGCTCGAGAAACATTGCCGTAAAGGAGCGCACGGCGTCGCCCGAGATCATCACGGCAACGTCGTTCCAATGTCCGAAGCGATCAATGCGGTTGATGTATTCGTCGCCGATATTGATCCCCCCCGTGAAGGCCACGCGGCCGTCCACGACGAGAATTTTGCGGTGATCGCGGTTATTCTGCAGGGCACTGATCACGGGACGGAATGGATTGAAGATCACCGTGTCGATTCCCTCGGCCGAAAGCGCAAGATCATAGCGATAGGGCTGGCGGAAGAAGCTGCCGATATCGTCGTAGATCAGCTTGACCTCCACACCGTGCGCCGCCTTTTCCCGCAGAATGGCGTGAATTTCATCCCACATTTCGCCCTCGGCCACGATGAAATATTCAAGAAAAATAAATTTTTCCGCCCGACGAAGCTCTTCACACATCCGTGCAAACGCCGTCTCGCCCGAGGGAAAGAAAACGGTGTCCTGCGCAGGGTAAATGGGATAGCCATGCGTGGAGAGATAGCGCGAGCGCTGGGTTTCGGTATTCTGCGCGTCGGCGTAGGCATCGGCAACCGCCTCGTTCTGCGCGAGATAGGGGAGGAGCATACGGTCAACCTCCTCCAGCCGACGGGTTACCCGCTTGGAAGAGGACTGACCGTGAATAAACAGAAAAAGGACACCGCCAAAGGCCGGAAGCATGGCGATCAGCATAATCCAGGGCAGCTTATAGGCGTTTTCCTTGCGTCGGGTGATAATAAAAAGCACTGCAATGACGCTTGCCGTCAGCGAAATCATATACAGCCAGCGGAACTGCGTAATCGACGACATATGCATATAAACCAGAAGGATGATCTGAATCAGCAGAGCCAGCATGACCATCATGCGGCGCTGGAAAAGGGTATACATCCAGCGCTTTCGGTGGGATTTCAACCATTTTTTTCTCATAACGGATACTCCTCTCAAAAGGCAAAAGACCGCTTGTATGGATACAAAGCGGTCTTTTCTGCTCACGCAGGTGAGTCTGTCATCCCGAAGCGTGATCAGAGGCCCATTTTTGCCCGATAAGCGGGCATGGCGGCGTCGGCAATGCCGGCGCGCTTGATCTTCTTCGAGGTGTTCTTTTCAAATTCCTCGTCGCGGCGGACAAAAAGGTCCATGCGCTTGTAGGACTGCACCGTGTTGTTTACCTCGGCCACGGCGCGGGCAAATTCCGTGTCTACTTGCTCGTCGGTGTAGTTCTCGCCGTACACCTCGGTGAAGTGATCGGTGTCGGGAACGATAACGGCGACGATATCGTAGTCCTTCTTTTGTGCGTTCGGGATGCCGATGATGACCGACTCCTTGACGAACGGATTGCGACTGAGATAAGTCTCAAGCTCCTCAGGGAAAATATTCTTGCCGTTGTAGGTGACGATGACGTTTTTCTTGCGGCCGGTGATATGCAGGAAGCCGTCCTTGTCGAGGTATCCGAGGTCGCCGGTGTAGAACCAGTCGCCGCGCTTAACCTCAGCCGTCAGCTCGGGTGCCTTGTAGTAGCCGAGCATGATGTTTTCACCCTTAAAGCGGATCTCGCCCGTGCCGTCCTCCTGCGGATTGTAGATATCCAGAACGGTGTTCGGCGTGGCAAGACCTGCCGAGGAATCGCAATAGAAGTGATCGGAATTGAGGGCGGCGAGGGGCGCACATTCGGTAAGACCGTAGCCCTGGAGCGCCATGATGCCAAGATCGCGCAGACCGGAAAGCACGATCGGATCAATGGCGGCACCGCCCGAGATCAGCATATTCAGCTGACCGCCGAAGGATGCGTGAATTTCCGCAAAGAGCTTGCGGGTAAGATCAATGCCCACCTTGCGCAGGGCGTTGGAGAGCTTGATGGCTGCTTTAACCTTTTTCTCCATGCCGCGCTTGCGGATGTTCATCCAGACCTTGTGATACATGGTCTCAACCAGCAGCGGAACGCAGCAGATCTTGGTGGGGTGAACCTCCTGCATATTGCGGGTGATGTAGCGCAAGCCCTCGCAGAAGGCAACCGTCGTGCCGCGGTAAATCTGGCAGAGGAAGCCGCAGGTGCATTCGTAGGCGTGGTGAATGGGCAGAACCGAGAGGAAAACGTCGTCGGGACCGATGTAGACCATGCTGCACATTTCCTCAAGATTGAAGCAGATGTTGTGATGCGAGAGCATAACGCCCTTCGATACGCCGGTCGTGCCCGACGTAAAGAGCAGGGCAGCGAGCACATCGGGATCAATTTCGGCATCGACGTACGTGCGGTCGCCTGCCGCAAGCTTAGCGGCGCCGGCCTCAACGAGGTCGGTCAGCGCGGTGAAGGGAATGCGGGTGATCTCGGCGGGAAGAGCGGAAATTTTCGCCTCAAGTGCGGGCGAATATACCACGGCCGAAACCTCGGCGATGGATGCGATATTGGCAATTTCCTCGGGAGGGAGCTCGCGGTCAACCGGGACGATAACGCCGAGACCGCAGATGACGGCCAGGTAGGTGATGGCCCAGCTGTAGCAGGTTTCACCCGTGACGATGATCTTTTTTCCGCCAAGCCCCATCGACTGCAGCTCGGTACCGAGCGCCTCAACGTCGCGAAGCAGCTTCGCATATTTGATTCCGCGGTATTCTCCGTCTGTTTTTTGAAGAAAAACGTCCTTTTCTGCATACATTTCGACAGAAGAGCGCAGCATTTCGCGCAGATCGCGGATATGACGGACATCATAGGTTCTGTAGCTCATGGGTATACCTCTCATGATATAGAATTTGACGCGGAAAAGGACGAAAAGTTCCCGGTTTCCGAAAATATCTTACTGATATTATATCATATCCCGTGTGGATATTCAAGACCTTTGGTCAAAATGAAGCCATTACCCTTTTTCATCGTTTTCAAAACGATGATTGAAAGTTTTACCAATAAAACAATTTTGCCGTAACCGAACCGTTTGATCTCCGTAAATATTCTTCTCTCAAACCAAGCACCGTGCACGGTCAGCCCTCCCCCGTGGAAGTGTGACGGATGAGGGGGAGGCGTGTGCAGAGAAGGTCTCAGCGTCTCTACGATGTCATTTACTTAAAACATAACATTTATCATATTGCACGATGCAGGGGCGTTCTTTGAACGCCCGCGGGCGAAAGAAGTTCGCCCCTACAAGAATATATTGACAGCCATGTTTACTTAAGTTCATGACAATGGCCGTCCCTGCGGGGGCTTTCCGTGCGCTTCGTTAATTGCGCATATTTTCTCCTTTCCGCGTTTCGCTGACGCCCCGTTTCCGTCTCTTTCTCCTGTACTGGAAAACATTGTGGGTTGCACCGGGGGCGGATTTTTGGTATCCTGTATATAGCGTTTCCACGAGAAAGGAGATTTTCCATGAAAAAACTGAACAGAACGCTCTCTGCCATTCTGGCAGCTGCATATCTGACTCTGCCTGCGGCCGCGGCGGCGGGTGAAGGTGCCGCATCCCGCATTGTTCTCAGCGATGGGTATCCCGTGCCGGTCGCAATGGCCGGGCGGCAAATCTGCGCCGGAGAAGGACGCCTGATTGCGTCGAGTACATACGTTCCGCTTCGCACCTTCTGCGGGGAGTTTGGCGTGACTAACTTGAACTGGAGGAGCGACACGCAAACCGCGACCGTCACTGCGCCCGGCCTTATGCTGCGCGCGGTTGCAGGGGCGGAATACATCGAGGTAAACGGTCGCGCCTTCCATGCGCCAGACCGTGTCCGCGTGGTGGACGGGATCATGATGGTTCCCCTTCGTCCGCTTGCGCGCGCCTTTGGATTTGACGTTCTCTGGCAGGAGGAAACGGCGAGCGTCTTTTTGTCCGATAACGGAACGGGATACGCCAAATCAGCCGGTGAGGTTTATGCCGATCACGATCTGTATTGGCTCTCGCGCATCGTTGCCGCCGAGAGCAGGGGGGAACCCTTTATCGGTCAGTTAGCGGTGGCTAACGTTGTGCTGAACCGCGTCGCCTCGCCGCAGTTTCCTGGCACCGTTGAGGGCGTGATTTTCGATCGCAAATATGCCGTCCAGTTTACTCCGGTGGCGAACGGCACCATCTACAACACGCCCGACGAGGCATCAATCGCGGCGGCCAAGCTGGCGCTCGAGGGGTACACGGTATCGGATGAGATTCTGTATTTTCTTAATCCCGATCTGTCTACCTCCTTCTGGGTTCCGCAAAACCGCCCGTACCGATTTACCCTCGGCACGCATGATTTTTACGCGTGAGGGAGGACCTTGGGGAGAAGGGGGTTTTTTGAAAAAAGCCCCCTTCACCCCAACCCCCACAACCCCCAAAAACC
>JAZODX010000220.1:0-19956 GCA_045597265.1 Eubacteriales bacterium
TCTGCTCACGCGTGACTTCCTCATTCGGGCTGAATTCATTTTCGGACGTACCGAGGATAACGCCGATTTCGGAAAGCAGATCAATCTGTTCTGCGTATGCGTTGTCGTTCGCTACATCGTCAAATCTCTTCGCGGAAATGCTGATTGTTGCACCGAAGATCATCAGTACGGACAGCACAAACGCGAGAAATTTTCTGAAGTGGTTCATGAATGATTCCTCCTGTGGTTTTCTTGGCGGATTACCGTCCTGTTTCCGCCGCACCGATATCATACCAAAACCACAGAGCTTTTGCAATAGAATTTGTGCAAATGCAATCTATTTGTAACGATTATTCAACTACATTTCATATAATTTGCACAATTTCCCTAAAGAGGAAGAAAATGCGGCAGACGAAGTTGCTTCGTCTGCCGCAAAATTAATTCTGAAACAAATTAATAGCGGGGGAAATCGTTCTTACCCTCACGCTCTGCGTTGATGCGATCAACGAGTGCATGAATGCGCTTAACGGGGTTGAGCAGGTTGCTGATGGTTTCATCATGATTCAGCGTATCAATAATATAAGATACGTATTTGCACATATTGACCTCAACATACCATTCCTTGGAAAGAAGCTCAGGCGTGCGGTAAACCAGATTCGTGGTGAACATCTTGTCGAAGATTCCCTTGGAGTAGGCTTCGTCAATTTTGGCAAAGCCCTCGGTGAAGAGACCAAAGGTTTCAAAGATGAAGATGCGCTTTGCACCTTTTTCCTTGAGCTGAACGGCAACGTCAAGGATCGAATCACCCGAAGAAATCATGTCGTCAACGATGATTACGTCTTTTCCGGTCAGATCGCTGCCCAGATATTCGTGCGCTTCAATCGGGTTACGTCCGTTAACGATAACCGAATAGTTGCGACGCTTATAGAACATACCGATATCAATACCGAGCACCGAGGAATAGTAAACGCAGCGCTCCATTGCGCCCTCGTCGGGCGAGATGATCATCATATGATCCTTGTCCAGCTGAACGTCAGGCACGTTGCGAACAAGGGCCTTAATCATCTGATAAGTAGGTCTGACATTGTCAAAACCGGAGAGCGGAATTGCATTCTGCACGCGGGGATCGTGCGCATCGAAGGTGATAATGTTGGAAACGCCCATCGCAACCAATTCCTGAAGGGCAGACGCACAGTCAAGAGATTCGCGGCTGGAGCGCTTATGCTGACGCCCCTCGTAAAGCATCGGCATAATAACCGATACACGGCGCGCCTTACCGCCGATTGCGCCGAGAATGCGCTTCAGATCCTGGAAATGATCGTCGGGACTCATGGGGACCGTCATTCCGTACATTTTGTAGGTAACACCGTAATTGAATACGTCGCAGATAATATAAACGTCATGTCCGCGCAAAGACTCGGTAATCAGACCCTTTGCTTCGCCGGAACCGAATCTCGGGCAAGGAGCTTCAACCAGAAACGAAGAATCGCCGCCGTGACGACGCCATTCACGCAGATAACTGTCCACCTGTGCAACGAACTGCTCGCAGCCGCGCATACCAATTACGCTAAGTTCTCCATACAATGCTTCCTTCATAGAATCCTCCACTATCCGTTATTTTATTGTCCGGGTTTTCTACAGCCAATATTATATCATATACGACGCAATTTGTACACACCTTTTTCCTTTTTTGTGATTTTTGTCAAAAGGTGTCAAATCACTGTGCAAGACAGACAAGCAAACAGTACAAAAAGCTCACAGAAAACTGTCTTTCTAATCACACGTTGCCGCAAAACGCAAGAAATTTTCCGTACGCCTCGTCCCAGGCATCCTTTTCTGCCGTGTTAGGAAGATAGGTATCGAGCGGGAAGGAAGCAGCAACAACCGCACGCGCCTCCGCAAGAGATGCAATTTCACCGGAAGAAATTGCCTGCATGGCGATATTACCGATCGCAGTCGCCTCTACGGGCCCTGCATAAACCGGAATACCGCAGGCATTTGCGGCCAACTGGCAGAGGAGCTTGTCCTGGGTTCCGCCGCCGACAATGTTCAGGGCCGTGGGGGCTACGCCGCGCATTGCAGTAATATGATCAATGGTTGCGCGGTAGCAAAGTGCCAGGCTTTCCAGAATGCAGCGAATAATTTCACCCTCCGTCTCGGGAACGGGCTGATTCGTCTCACGGCAATATTCCGCAATACGGCGGGGCATATTACCGGGCGTTGCAAAGCGTTTGTCATCGGGATTGACGATAGAGCGGAGCGGACGGGCTTCCTTGGCAAGAACGGCGAGGTCAGAGAAGGAGAAGTCCTTCCCTTCCCGCTTCCACTGGCGGCGGGATTCCTGGACAAGCCACAGACCCATGATGTTCTTCAAGAAGCGGATCGTTCCTTCAACGCCGCCCTCGTTGGTAAAGTTACGCGCGCAGGAATCTGCGGTGATCATCGGAGAACGAAGCTCTGCGCCGAGCAACGACCACGTACCGCTGCTGATGTAAATGAAGTCGTCATTTTTGGCAGGAACGGCCATTACTGCACTTGCCGTATCGTGCGCGGCAACGTGAATAACCTGAGCGTCGGTCCGGCCTACTTCCTCAAGAACCTCTTCACATAAGCCACCCAGACGCTGTCCGGGCATAACGATAGGGGCAAACAGCGAACGGGAGAGGCCGAGTGCGCCAAGAACCTCATCCGAGAAATCACGCTTTTCCGCATCAAGCAGTGCGCCGGTCGAGGCAATGGTATATTCGGTTGCCATCTTTCCGGTCAGAAAATAGTTGAGCAGATCAGGGATAAAGAGCAGCTTATCGGCCGCACGGAGGCGATCGGGATCATCTCTCAGCTCTGCTGCAAGCTGATATACCGTATTGAAGTCAAGCGACTGAATACCCGTGATAGAATAGAGCTTTTCCAGCGACATGTATTTGGTGAATTCACGCGTAATTCCGTCGGTACGCACGTCACGGTAATGGGTGGGATTGCCCAGCATGCGGCCGTTCTTGTCGATCAAACCGTAGTCAACCCCCCAGGTATCAATACCGATCGATGCAACGTTATCACCGTCAAGCACCGTCTGGCGAATCGACTGCTTGATCTCGTGCAGAATACGCAGAATATCCCAATAGAAGCGTCCGGATGCCTTAACGGGTTCGTTGGCAAAGCGATGGTTCTCGCGCAGCGTAAACCGCTCGCCGTCAAACGCACCGACAATTCCACGTCCACTCGAAGCACCAAGGTCAATGGCCAAAAATTTCTTCGTGTTTTTCATCATGTTTTTCCTTTCCTTTGCGGGATTTATTTTAATTCTACAATTGTCACACCGGTATCACCTTCGCCGTATTTACCAAGGCGAAAGGCACCGACCCGAGGATCGCCGCGCAGAAATCTCTGCAGCGCCTGACGCAGTGCGCCGGTTCCCTTGCCGTGGATCAGACGAACCGTCTTGATCCCGGCCACGTTGGCTTCGTCCAGATATTTATCCACCATAAACCATGCATCCTCCCCCGTTTGGCCGCGCAAATCAATCTCATCGCGGAAGTCACGGTTGAGTGCAGTCCGGTAGGTAGATTCAATTTTCTTTTTCCGATTAGATTCGCTTTGTGCTGCCGATTCAAGAAGCTTGAGGTTGGAAATTTTGGTTCGGGTCACAACGGCGCCAACCTGAACGCGAACGTTCCCGTCACGATCGGGTGCGTCAATCAACGTGCCCTTTTGCCCAATATTGATCAGCAGAACCTCATCGCCCTTGACCAGAGCACGCGGAAGCACGTAATCCTCGTCCACCCGCTCGTCAACGGGATTGAATTTATCCTCGTTTTCCCGCAGATGCGCACGCATATTGCGGCGTGCCGTCTCCAGCGCCTCGCCAAGCCTTTCAGAATCCCTCTGCTTACGCACGGCATCCATCTGCGCAAGGATATAGTTACTCGACGCCTTTGCGCTCTCAACAAGCGCCACTGCCTTCTCACGCGCTTTTTCCAGCTCGCGTGCAGATTCTTCCTCACGCCACCGAATCGTTTTCTCGGCTTCGGTTTTGAATCGCTCATATTCGGCGCGCATGGCTGCCGTTTCCTCACGGTGGCGTTCCATTTCCACGCGGCTCACCTCAAGCTGTGCGATTACATCCTCAAAGTGCCGGTTATCGCTGCTCACATAGGCCTCTGCGCGCTCGAGAATCCGCGGTGCAAGACCAAGCTTGGCCGAGATGGCGAATGCGTTGGATTTACCCGGCGTACCAATCACCAGCTTATAGGTCGGGCGTAGCGTATTGATGTCAAATTCGCAGGAAGCGTTGCATACACCCGGGGTCTGCAGGGCATACGCCTTCAGCTCCGCATAGTGCGTCGTCCCCGCACAAAGCGCCCCGGCTTCGCGAACTGCCTCAAAAATTGCCACGGCAAGTGCAGCACCCTCAACCGGATCGGTCCCTCCTCCAAGCTCGTCGAAAAGAACGAGCGAGTGATCGGTCAGCTTCTCCATAATGGCAACGATATT
Organism: Eubacteriales bacterium; assembly: GCA_045597265.1. Classification (GTDB taxonomy): domain Bacteria; phylum Bacillota; class Clostridia; order Oscillospirales; family CAG-272; genus SIG693. The sequence continues at coordinate 4,471 of JAZODX010000220.1, forward strand.
GACCATATGTGAACTGAAGGTAGAGAGAGATTGCTCGATGCTCTGCTCGTCTCCAAGATCGACCAGAATCGCATCAAAAACGCAAACCGCAGATCGGTCATCGGCCGGAATATGCAGTCCTGCCTGCGCCATCAAGGCAAAGAGGCCGAGAATTTTCAGCGTTACGGTCTTACCGCCAGTGTTCGGACCCGTAATCACCAGCGTGTCGTAGCCGTCACCGATCGAAACGTTGATCGGAACAACCGATTTGGGATCAATTAAGGGGTGGCGTGCTCCGCGAAGATCAATTCTGCGCTCCTCAGTAATTGTCGGTGCAATGGCGTTCATCCGACAGGAAAGCTCAGCACAGGCAAACGCGAAGGCCAACTCGGTAATATTGCGGTAATTCAGCGAAAGACTGCCTGAGCAGGCAGAAACGTCAGCAGAAAGCTCGGCCAGAATTCGCTCGATTTCATGGGTTTCCTTACTTTCAAGAGTTCGCAGCTCGTTGTTGGCATCTACAACCGCCATCGGCTCAACGAACATCGTTGCTCCCGAGGACGAGGTATCGTGAATCAAACCCTTGATTTCGTTTTTATATTCGGTTTTTACCGGAACAACGTAGCGCCCGTTGCGCATAGTGATAATATTTTCCTGCAGATAACGGTTATTTCCACCGGAAATAAATTGCTGCAGCGTCTCTTTAATTTTATTGTTGGCCAGACGCATCTTGCGGCGGATATCGGCGAGCTCACGGCTCGCCTCATCTGCAATCATATCCTCGGCAAGAATTGCACGGGTGATCTTTTCTTCGAACCCTCGCTCGGGAATCAACCGCTCGAAAATTTCATCCAGAACCGTCTCAAAGAGCCGATTGGCGCGGCTGTAATCAAGCAGGGTGCGCGACGTGCGCAAAACGCTCGCAACGTCAAGCAGCTCTCTTGTGGAAAGAACCGCCCCTTTATCCGCGCGGGCACAAGCGTCACCGATATCCTTGACCATACCAAAGGACGGGACGCCCTTGACACTCATCAAACGCTTAGCGTCGGTTGTTTTTCTCTGGCGGTGCAGAATATGCTCGATGTCGTCGGTCGGTCTGAGTGAGAGAGCCATGGCACGTGCCCCCTCGGTAAGTGCGCACTCGGCGAGCATTTCGGTAATTTTGTTGTATTCAAGTGTTTGTAAAATTCGATCGGAATAATGCATAGTTTCTCACTTCCTTTACGAAGCGGCTCATCGTCCTCGCTGCAAGGTATGATAAAATTCAAGCGAATCGAAGCCGCGTTCAAAGTGGTTAAGCAGATAACTCTCACAGGCACGGGAAAAATCGTCCATCTCAGCCTTGTCCGAAATGCGGAAGGAAAAAAGGCGTTTCCCGGGTGCGTGCAGAATATAGCGCATTGCCCCAAGTGCTCCCGGCGGAAGCGGAAGGAAAATCACCGTCGGCGGCAGATCATATTCCTCACGCGGCACGGCCCGTGCAGATGCCGTTTTCTGCATACATTCTGCACAAATCAGACAGCCGTTCATTACGTCAAGGTAAATCCCGGGCGGATCGGTTCGTCCGCAGACCGCGCATGCGGAAAGGTCGGGACAGTATCCCGACATCGCTGCAATCCGCAATTCAAACGCTCCCTTGACGATCGCATCGGACGCAAGACCGTTTGCCAGTGCGTAAAAGGTGTTCAGAACAATCGGCAGGATATCCCCCGCCGGCGCGTTCTCGCCCGTTGCCTCATAGGTAACGTCGCAGAGATAGGTTGCAAGCGAAATTCGGTCAAGATCGGCGCGCAGGCCAAAAAACGGCTCAATCAAGGCCGCTTCCCTCAGCCAGTGATAGTCACCTTTGGTATAAATCTCGTAGTTCCCCCAGCTGAACAGCTGGCTGGCTGTCATCAGCTTATTGCGCATTGAGCGTGCCCCTTTGGCCATAACGCCGACACGGCCGTATTCTGCCGTTAACAACGTCAACAGCTTATCCGATTCGCCAAACGGAACCTCGCGAATCACAAGCGCATCAGAGGTATAGGTCATTGCTCGGGCTTATATCCGAAATTGCTGACCGTCACACTGCTCTCGCGCCAGTTTTCCTTAACCTTTACCCAAAGGTTAAGGTATACGCGGGTACCGAGCAGCTTTTCGAGATCAGCACGGGCATAACTGCCGACCAATTTCAGCGATGCACCGTTTTTCCCTACGATAATTCCCTTGTGCGACGCCTTCTCACAATAGATCTCGGCGCGGATGCTGACCAGGCCCGGCTCTTCCTTGAATTCCTCAATCACAACAGCAGTGCCGTGCGGGATTTCCTTATCAAGCGTCCGAAGAAGCTTCTCGCGGATAATTTCGGCCGCCACCTGTCTCTCGGGCTGATCGGTAATCATATCCTCGGGGAAAAACCAATCGGATTCCTCCAAGAACTTCTCACATTCCGAGAGCAACGCGGGAACATTATCCCCCTTCTTTGCCGACATCGGGACGAATGCATTAAAGCTGTGCCGCTCAGCATAAGCAGAAATCGTTGCGGCAATTACCTCGCGGTTGGTCAGATCAACCTTGTTGATTGCCAGAACCGAGGGCGTTTCGGTGCGCTTGAGATAGTCGATTACATTTTCTTCAACCTGCGAAATCGGCTTGTCCGCCTCCACCACAAGGATTAAGGCGTCCGCATCACGCATACTGGCGTTTGCCGCCTTGACCATATAGTCACCGAGCTTGTTCTTGGGGCGATGGATACCCGGCGTATCCAAAAACACATATTGTGCGTCCCCCGTGGTGTGAATTCCAATGATCCGATTGCGAGTCGTCTGCGGCTTGGCCGAAACGATTGCAATTTTCTCACCGAGAATCTGATTGAGCAGGGTCGATTTCCCCACATTAGGACGACCGACTATCGCAATAAATCCTGTTTTTTTCATCGTCTGTTTCCATTCTTTCGTAAAATCATTCGTTCACACCGAGACCGAGCACTTCCATCACGTGACGCTGGCGCCGACGCATATCCGCGTCCTCCGCCGCAGAGCGCTCGTGATCGTAGCCGAGCAGATGGAGCGTGGAATGCACGCAGAGGAACGCCACCTCCCGCGCAAAGCCGTGGCCGAATTCGGCCGCCTGTTCTGCAGCCCGTTCAAGAGAAAGCACGATGTCGCCGAGAACGACGACCGGCTCTTCCCCGGGCTCGCTTCCGTCAGCAAAGTCAAACTGCGGGAACGAGAGCACGTCGGTCGGCTTATCCATCTCACGGTACTCACGGTTGATGGCGCGGATTCCCTCGTTATCCGCAAAGGTAACCGAAATATCGACCTGATCGTAAGAAACGAAATGCTCCGCTTCAAGGGTTTCGGCAATTGCCGCTCGAATAAGCATTTTCAGTGAATAGGTGATGGGACAGATTTCCTGACAGTTTTCAAAATAAAGCTGTAATTTCATGATATTCCTCGCATTGATTTATTTTTCGGCTCGATCACCCTCGCGCCCGGGGCGCGGATGATAACGCTTCTGTGCGGTTTTCTGACTTGCCGCACTGCGCTCGTATTTCTCATAAGCCAAAATGATCTTCTGAACCAATTTATGGCGCACGACGTCCCGTTCGGTAAAGTAATGAATCCCGATATCGTCAATATCACGCAAGATTTTTACTGCCATGCCGAGCCCGCTTTTTTTGCCGTCAGGCAGGTCCGTCTGCGTCAAATCTCCCGTTACGACCGCCTTGGAATTAAAACCAAGTCGGGTCAGAAACATCTTCATCTGCTCGGGTGTCGCGTTCTGTGCCTCGTCAAGAATAATAAAAGAATCATCCAGCGTTCGGCCGCGCATATACGCAAGCGGTGCAATCTCAATCGTCTGCTTCTCCAGACAGCGGGCGTAATTCTCTGCCCCCATCATCTCATAGAGCGCATCGTAGAGCGGGCGAAGATACGGGTCAATCTTATTCTGCAGATCACCAGGAAGAAAGCCCAGCTTTTCTCCGGCCTCCACGGCAGGTCTGGTCAGAATAATTCGGTTGACCTGCTTATCGCGCAACGCCTTTACCGCCATCGCAACGGCCAGAAAGGTCTTTCCCGTTCCGGCAGGGCCAACGCCGAGAACGATGGTGTTTTTGCGAATCAGCTCCACATATTTTTTTTGCCCGACCGTCTTTGCCTTGATCGGCTTTCCGCGATTCGTAATGCAGATACAGTCGTCATCCAGTGCACCGAGCTCATTTCCGCGTCCATCGGCAATCATATCAATTACATATCCCACCGATTGCTCGGAGAGGGTTGCGTTATAGGCCGCCATTCGGCGCAGATATTCCAGCGCCTCAGCAGCACGGCGGACACCGAGCTCGTCATTGCCGCTGATGAGAATGGAGTCCCCCGTATCGGTCGCCCGATTATGCAGGGTTACGCCGAACGCCTTCTCGATTTCTCTTGCATTGCAGTCATAGCTGCCGAAAATGCGTGCGGTTTCTTCACTTGTATGGGTGGAAATTGTTTTTTGCAGCATATAATTCTCTTTTACCTTCACAATTTATTTCCCGGCAGGTACGCCGAGGGCAATGGGCGAAGCCAGCGCAATATTCTGTACACAGCGGAGCGTACAGTCAAGCCGAACCGAAGTATCGGTAACTGTTGTACTGACGGAACGGTAAAGCATTTCCGCGCCGATACCGTACGCATTGATCTGCTCCTCCAAGAGATACTCCGCAAGAGCAAGTGCCGCGGCTTCATCCCGTTTGGCCGTCTCCTCGGTATAGAGGAGCTCGGTTTTCGTTACGATGCTGACCGGCACGCGAATCTGCCCAAAAACAGACAGAATTCTCTCATTTTCTATTGTATCACAACTTCCCCCTAAAATTCCAGTCTTTTTGAAAAGATTTATCTCTTTTCCAAAAAAAATTATCCGTTTTTCCCTTCTTTTCTCCCCCGTATAAACTTTGCGGACATACGCAAACGGAACATCCACCGACAGCCGGTGTACCACCTGGGCGTAAATCTTTCCTTCCGCACGTCTTACCAGCGTGCGGGAATCCTTCGTTTCGCCTATCCCGCTAACCAAAAGCTCCCCCGCCAAAACGACGTCGCCGGGTTTAACGGCAGGAAATCCGTTTCTCACCTCAAGCCGTACGATCTCTCCGTCGGAGGATGCAATCAGATTGACGGGTGTATTCTCACGTGCGGAAGACGGTTTCTCAACCTTCTCAACCACCTCCACCCAAGCGGTTGTACCGAAAATATTTACCGATACCCAGGAAAACCGCTCGGAGGCAAGTAAGAAACGGTTTTGGAGAACGTTAACGTCCAGCGGCGGAATATAACTGCCCACACCAAACCCCTGCTCGGCCAGCTCGACGAGCACGTCCCGCCCGTCATAACGCTCCGTCCCGCGCACCTCGATCCTCCAGATGAATCGACCGGACAGCCATACCAGAAGAAAACAACTGAGCGCACCAAGGAAAAGCCCCCATCGGCGCCGATATCGCTGCAAGAATTGCGGAAGCCCACCTTCCGCGACCGTCGTCAGCACAATTCGTCCGTCGGCACATTCCGATAAAAGCTCCTTTCCCACACGTCGGCGTACGCAGACAATGAATTGCTCTTCGGTCAACGAAAATCCCCAATAAGGATAGCACTTTCGCATACAAAGGTTAAGAAAGTGCGCACCGTCCCGACGCTCGCCGCTGAATCTATACCAACCGCCCAAAAAATTCAAAAGCCTCAAGAGCATTCCCCATCGCTCCCCTCTTCAAATTCCACACGGCAAATCAGCCCGTGCACAGACACCGCACCGGCAAAATAGGTTGTGCAGACAAGGTCACGCCCCCGCACCGTCATCGTCTCCCCGCGCAGCGCCAATCGCACGTTATCCTGTTCACAAAGCAAAATTTTCCTGCACCCCTGTATACAAATTTCCCGCCGTCCGCGCAGCTCAATAAACGGTCCACGTTCAAAAATTTCCTCGGGCAGAACGAGCATCTGCCGCCGCATGCCTCCGTTCCGGTCCTTTCGCTTTCGCATTTTCTCTTCCCTCCGTCCTTGATTTCGCATAGTTTTTCCACCCGTTTCATAACCTTAAGCAGTCGTTTCAATCTATGCAGAAAGGGGACACGGCATGACCAAACGAAATATCTCCTCCCGTCCAATGAAAAGACTGTCTCATACAGCCGCGGGGTGTTTGAGTATATTTTTCTTCCTGCTTTTTCTTCGCTCACCCGAAACCGCAGCCGAATATATCCGCAAGGGGCTTCATCTCTGTGCGGAAACGGTTATTCCGTCCCTTTTCCCTTTTATGGTCATCGCCGAAATGATCGTCGCAAGCGGCATCGGTGACACAATTTCCCGCCCGCTCGCCGGTGTAATGAAAAGGCTGTTTCATCTTTCCGCACCTTCCGCCTGCGCGTTTGTTCTTGGGGCATTATGCGGCTTTCCGGTCGGCGCGCGAACCGCCGTCTCGCTCTACGATCGTGGAGACATTGACCGAAATGAGCTTGAGCGACTGCTCTGCTTCTGCAACAATACGGGGGTAGCTTTTGTGATCAGCACCGTCGGCACTGCCATCTGGTCCTCCCGTTCGTTTGGTATCGGTCTCTATTGTATTCAGCTCTTCACGGCTCTGCTCATTGCCTTTATCCGATTCCGCAACACTCCCCCTCCCGCCGCGCGGACCGTGTCGTCTTCACGCCGCGAAGGAATCTCCTTTCCCTCCGTTCCGCAGGCGGTTACCTCCTCAGCACGGGGGATGCTATGGGTTTGTGCGTACATCTGCTTTTTTTCTGCCCTCGTCGGTGCAATCGGCAGTGTGCTGAACCGATTTTCCTTTCCGCCGCTCATCAGCACGATTCTTTTTTCGTTTTTCGAATTGTCCTCCGGCGTCAGCTACGCGGCGTCTGCGGAAAATATTCTTCCCGGTGTCCTGCTGACCGCATTTGCCGTTGGTTGGTCAGGTTTATCGGTGCATTTTCAGATTATGTCAATTTGCGAGGGGAGAGGACTTTCCTTTCGTCCCTATCTGTCAGCCAAAGCGGCACAGGGCGTTCTCTGTACCGGACTTACCGCGCTTTGGTTCGCCGTTTCTCCGCCGCCTGACATAACCCCTTCTGCCAGCCCAGTCCTTTATGCCCAACTTCCGACTCCCGGGCTGTATTTCATTCTCTTCCTTTTCGCCGCCTCACTTGTTTTTTCCGTCTTACGTCCGCTTTTTAAAATAAATATTCGTAAAAACAAAAAAATCTATAGAAATTTGACGAAAAATGTGATATAATAAACTCACTTGACGTTAATCGAGGTGAGACGATGAAAAAAAAGAAGGAATACGCAGAAATCGAGCACTGCTGTGCCCGCTGTGAGCACGCGACTCTGCTCAGCCAATGCGAATATATTCTCTGCGCCAAAAAGGGTATCGTCAGTGAGACGCACGTCTGTCGCCGTTTCGTCTACGATCCGCTCAAGCGTGACCCGAAACGCCTGCCTCTCACCCTCCCCGAAGAATCTCCCGAAGCCCTCCCCGATGCGTAAAAAATCGCCGTGTCCGTTGGCGTGATACTCTTAACGGAGTATCACGCCAGTTCTATTCGCCTGTGGCGAGTTCTATTTCTACGCAGTGTTATTCGGCTTATGCCGAGTGATATTTGCTTCGCAAGTTTATGGCGAATAGAATATCACTGAAGCCGTAAGGCTTCAATATCACTTTCTTTTAAAATACCTCGCCATAGGCGAGGAATTTTCAAAGAAAATATCACGCTGACTTTAGTCAGCATATCACATATCGGAAAAACAGAAAGAGAAGACTCGTTAAGATACGAATCTTCTCTTTTCTGTTGTTAGTGGGTTTGGGCTACTGCCCAAGTGCATTTGTGCATACAAATGCGATGCTGGTTCTTAACAGTGACTACAAATTCTCCGATAAGAACAACACACTTTGACGCGGCGATTTTCTTTTCCGTTCTATTCCGATTGCCGGCACCAATCCTTTTGCTTCGACATATCCTGACAGCAAAGGAGGAATTATTTATGCAAACCTGCATTGCCGCGTTTCATTCGATGACACAAGCTCTTGGCGCACAGCGGGCTCTTTCCCGTGCGGCGATCCGGGCAAGTATCGTCAGACTGGACGCAAGACAAACGGCGCACGGCTGTGCGTACGGTCTCGAATATTCCTGCGTACAGGAAAAAAACGTAAAAACGGTGCTGAAGCAATCGGGAATATCGGCAAAAGAATACTTTGGGGGACAATAGCATGATTTATCTGGATAACGCTGCCACCACCTTTCCCAAGCCCCCGTCTGTCCGCCGCGAAATTGATCGGTGCCTGCGTGAGTATTGCGGAAATCCGGGCCGCAGTGCACACACCCTTTCGCTTGCGGCAGCAGAGGCCGTCTATGACTGCCGTGTTGCGGCGGCAGAGTTCTTCGGCGTCTCCTCCCCCGAACGGATCGCCTTCACGTATAACACCACCTATGCCTTGAACATGGTCATCAAAGGCACGCTTCGACGAGGGGATCACGTTTTGATCAGCGACATGGAGCATAACGCCGTTTACCGACCGATCTGGGCATTGGCCTCCTTTGGAGAAATCACCTACGACGTTTATCCAACCTATCCCGAAACCGAAGAGGCAGATACCGCCGCCATTCTCGCAGGAATTGCCGAACGGCTCCGGCCAAACACACGAATGATCATCGCTTCGCACGTCTCCAATCTTTGCGCGGCAAAGCTTCCGCTCGGCGAAATCGGCGCCTTTTGTCGGTCACACAATCTGCTTTTCGTCGTGGATGCGGCACAAAGCGCCGGAATTGAGGATATTGACTGTACGGAGATGCAGATTGACGCGCTATGCGCTCCCGGTCATAAAGGACTTTATGGCCCTCAAGGGAGCGGTCTGATCGCCCTCGGCAATGACCGACCTATGGCAACACTGCTCGAAGGCGGAAACGGGATCAACTCGCTTGAGGGCAGCATGCCCGATTTCGCGCCGGAGCGGTATGAAGCCGGAACCCTTTCCACCCCATGTATCGTCGGGCTTTGTGAGGGAATTCGCTTCATTCGGACGCGGGGAACTGCGGCAATCCGCGAAACCGAGCACAGGTTATACAGACGCCTGCGTGAAATGCTTGCCAATACCAACGGTATCACGCTTTACGCCCCGGAAAGGATAGGCTCTACCCTGCTCTTCAATCTTGACGGAATTCCTTCCGCCCATGCCGCCGCTCTGCTTGATCGGGAAGGAATCTGCCTGCGACCGGGCTTCCATTGCTCACCGCTCGGCCACCGCACACTGGGCACGGGCGAAGACGGTGCTCTGCGGGTAGGCTTTTCGGTATTCAACCAGATGCGTGAGGTGGAATTTCTCTATCACGCCCTGAAAAGAATACAAAGAGATTACGCAAGTTCTGCCCTCCCGAAGGCAGAAAAATAACATCAAGGTGTGTCACACGACGCGTGTGACACACCTTGATCTGCATAAAAAACCAATCTTATATTGCCTATTGCCGTGCGGTAGGTCTTGCTTCCGCCAAGCGGCCGTTATTCGGCCGCATCAATCGATTCGACCGATTCTGCCTTACGCAGCACGCGGAGCGCCTCGTAAATGCTTTTTACCGGAATGAGCTCAATGGGAAGATCAAGCTTCCGCTTCTCCAGATTCCGCGCCGGCACAACCGCACGGGTAAACCCAAGCCGCATGGCCTCACGCACTCGGTTTTCCAGCCCCGAAATCGCCCGAAGCTCTCCCGAAAGACCCAATTCACCAAGCGCAATCAAATCGTCGGGAACGAGACGATCGGTCAGGGAGGAAATCAACGCCAGTGCAACGCCGAGGTCGGTGGCAGGTTCGTCCAGGCGAAGTCCACCGATTACGTTGAGATATACGTCCTGCGAGGAAAAACGAAGACCGAGCCGTTTTTCCAGCACGGCAAGAATAAGACACATCCGATTATAGTCAATTCCGTTTGAGGTGCGCCGCGGCGATGGCTGCGGGGCTTGCGTAACCAGCGCCTGAATTTCGGCAATCAGCGGACGGGTTCCCTCAAGTGTACAAACCGCACAGTTTCCGCTGATTCCGTGGGGACGCCCCGACAGAAGCAGCTCCGAGGGATTTTCCACCTCGCGCAAGCCGTGCTCTTCCATTTCGAAAACGCCTATCTCATTGGTGGAACCGAAGCGGTTTTTGATCGCGCGGATAATGCGATACGCCTGCTGGCGTTCTCCTTCAAAATACAGAACGGCATCTACCATATGTTCAAGCACCTTAGGCCCGGCGATTCCGCCCTCCTTGTTTACGTGCCCAACCAAAAGAACGGAAATTCCTTCTCCCTTTGCCCGATTGATAATGGCAAGGGCGTTTTCGCGTACCTGGGTAATACTGCCGGGTGCAGAGGTGAGACGATCACTATACAGGGTTTGGATAGAGTCGACGATCAGAACCTCGGGCTTGATGGCTTCAACCTCGCGCATGACGCGCTCGAGATTCGTTTCGGTAAGAATGTACAGATTTTCTCCGCTGACCCCAAGTCGCTCGGCGCGAAGCTTCAGCTGGCCGCCGGATTCTTCTCCCGAAACGTAGAGTACCTTGCGGTTTCTTCCCAGCACGTCGGATACCTGCATCAAAAGCGTAGACTTACCGATTCCGGGCTCACCCGAGAGCAGTACGACGGAGCCATGCACAAGCCCTCCGCCCAATACACGGTCAAGCTCGCCGAGACCGGTTTCGGAGCGCATGTACGTCGGCAGTTCAAGGGCGTTGTATGCAACGGCATGGTTTTCTGCGCCGCCGTACAGCATACGCACCGCACTTCCCGGCTTGGGTTCGGCCTCGACCGTCTCCTCGGCAAATGTATTCCATTCACCGCAGGTCGGGCACTTTCCCATCCATTTTGCCGAGCGATATCCGCATTCACTGCAATAAAAATACGTTTTTCCTGCCTTCATATTTTCTTCCCTTTCCACCGCGCACCGATTTGCGACGTCTTTCTTTTTATTATACTTCCTCTTCGCCGAAAAATCAAGTCCCATCCCCGCCCTCGGACAAATAATCGCAAATTGCACCGAAAAGAAGCGTTGACAGTTCCCCTATATAGCTTTGATCCCGAAGCTTTGCACATTCCTCAGGATTGGATAAAAAGCCACATTCGACCAGAACCGCAGGCCGCATACTTCGGTTAAGCAGATAGATTCCCGAATCCGCAGCTTTGATTTTCCTCTTATTTTCGGGCTGTAATTGATTTTGGGTAAGTCGTTGAATCCGTTCTGCCAGACGAATGCTGTCGGTGTGGTTTGGAGAATAATATACCTGAAGTCCGCTGTATTGCGGTTCCGGGAAGGCGTTGAGATGAATACTGACAAAGACGGAATCGGGTGTTTGCTCAAGAATATCCAGCCGCGCCCGCAAATCAAGCATCTTCTTGCGACCGTGATAATCAGCGTTCGGATCGTAAAGCAAACGGTCGTCGCTTCTCGTCATGACAGACGGTATCCCCGCAACGGTCAGCTGCTCGTGAAGCATTCGTGCGATCTGCAAATTCACCGTTTTTTCTGCCAAACCGTCAACACCGACTGCTCCGCCGTCCTCACCGCCGTGGCCCGCATCAATCACAATGCAGACCTCTTCCTGCACATAACCGTCAGAATCCGCGTCGGTTGTTTGTGTGGGAAGGGTTCCGACCCCGTATAAAGCAATAGCCCAAAGAAGAAGCGTGGCAAGTGCAAAGGCAAGGGAAAGCAAAATATAACCCACCGTAAAGCGGCCGGCAGAATAAGAAGACGTTTTTTTCATCATCATCCCCCCTCCCCCTCACTATATGTTCTCCGGCCGCTCCGTATGAGCTTTGCGCTCGTTCAAACGTCTGTTTTTTATTTTTTTCTTTTTCAGACTTGACAGAATCCTCTCATTTTGCTATAATATATTATTAATAAGAATGTTCATTTAAGTTCGAAAAAAACAAAATCAAGGAGAGAACGAGATGGATTTCAAAAGCAAAATTGTGCAAGAAGGCCTTACCTTCGACGACGTACTTCTCATCCCCGCAAAAAGTGACGTATTGCCGAACACGGTCAAGCTGAATACCCGTTTGACCAAAAAGATTAACCTCAATATTCCTCTGATGTCTGCCGCAATGGATACGGTTACCGAATCGGCACTGGCAATTGCCATGGCGCGCGAAGGCGGTGCCGGTGTTATCCACAAGAACATGTCGATTGAACAGCAGGTCGATCAGGTCGACCGTGTTAAACGAAGCGAAAACGGCGTTATCACCAATCCCTTTTTCCTCTCTCCCGAAAACTACGTCTACGAGGCAAATGACCTCATGCGTAAGTTTAAAATTTCCGGTGTGCCGGTATGTGATGAAAATCGCCGTCTGGTCGGTATCATTACCAACCGCGATATGCGTTTCCTCGTAGATTACAACGTAAAAATCAAAGAGGTGATGACGCGCGAAAATCTGATCACTGCCCCCGTTGGTACCGATCTGGAAAAGGCACAGGAAATTCTCCGTTATCACAAAATTGAAAAGCTGCCTATCGTTGACGATGATTTCCGCCTCCGCGGACTGATTACCATCAAGGATATCGAGAAAGCAACCCGCTACCCCAATTCTGCAAAGGACGCGCAGGGACGCTTGATCTGCGGTGCGGCAATCGGTATCACCAAGGACGTCCTTGACCGTGCAGGTGCGCTTCTCGGGGCCGGTGCCGACTTCCTCGTTTTGGACTCTGCTCACGGCCACTCCAAGAATATTTTTACCGCAATTGACACCATCAAAACCGCATTCCCCGACTGCCAGCTGGTTGCAGGAAACATTGCAACGGCAGAGGCTGCACGCGATCTGATTGAAGCAGGTGCAGATGCCATTAAGGTCGGTATCGGCCCCGGTTCGATCTGTACGACCCGTGTCGTTGCCGGTATCGGTGTTCCTCAGGTGACTGCAATCATGAACGCCGCTGAGGTTGCTTCCCGCTACGACGTTCCCGTCATCGCCGACGGCGGCATCAAATACTCGGGCGATCTGCCCAAGGCAATTGCCGCAGGAGCAAGCGTAATTATGGTCGGATCTCTGCTGGCCGGCTGTGAGGAAAGCCCCGGAGCCACCGAAATCTATCAGGGACGCTCCTTTAAGGTATACCGTGGTATGGGCTCGATCGCCGCAATGGAACAGGGCTCCAAGGACCGTTACTTCCAGGAAGGCAACCGCAAGCTGGTTCCCGAGGGCGTTGAAGGCCGTGTTCCCTATAAGGGTCCGCTGGCAGATACCGTTTTCCAGCTCATGGGCGGTCTGCGTGCCGGTATGGGCTATTGCGGTGCGGCAACGGTTGAGGATCTGCGTGAAAACGGACGCTTCGTCCGCATCACAGGTGCCGGTCTGCGCGAATCCCATCCGCACGATATCAACATCACCAAAGAAGCACCGAACTACAGTGCACAAATCTAAACGAAAAAAAGTCGCTGCCTTTACGCTGTTTCTCATAAGGATGTTTCAGCGTAAGGCGGTGTCTTGGGAATAGGACGGACAGTTTCGGCTGTCCGTGCTTTCCTTTTATCCCGCTTGTCCTACGGGTTGCACAGTTAAGTTGCCGATATATCGGAAATAAATATCAATTTGTTGCTCGGCGGATTTTGACCATTTATCACTGCGTTCGTGGATTACCACCTTGGCGATAAATGTTCGTAGCACTTCTGGTGTCAACTCTTGCAGGTCGGTGTACTTATAAGCGATATCCACGAACTTATCTACATTTGTGGCTGCCGCTTTCAGTTCTTGTATTTCTGCTTGGAGTTTCGGTATCTGCTCTTGGATATCACGCTGTTCTGCGTTATATCCGTCAGAGAGCATGCGGAATTGCTCGTTTGTCACCTTGCCGAGTACATTGTCCTCATACAGTCTTTTGAATAAGGCATTGAGTTCTGTGTTGCGCCGTTCCATTCTGCTGAGTTCATTTGTTTTTGCTATAAGCTCTCTCTTGTTTTCGGAGGAGCTTTTTTTGTTTATAAACTCAACAAATTCGTGTGTTTTGGCACGGGCATAATAGGTCGCCTTACGGATTTCCTCAAGAATGATTTCATCCAACACCTTTTCTCTTATACTGTGAGGTGTGCATTGTTCCTCTCCCATATGCTTACGGTAACGGCTACAGATAAAACCATATGTTTCGGGTTTTATCGTAGTCCCTCTGACAAAGTATAACTTGGAACCGCAGTCAGCACAGCAGAGGATACCACTGTATTTGTTCACATCACCCATACTGGTTCTTCTGCGTTTTCCGGCACGAACCTTACGAACAAGTTCCCAAGTGGTTTGGTCGATAATAGCTTCGTGAGTGTTTTCAAACCGTAGCCATTCGCTTTCGGGACGGTCGATTTTGCGCTTATCCTTGTAAGAAGCAACCGTTGTTTTACAGTTAATCGTATGTCCAAGGTAGACTTCGTTGTCAAGGATTCCGGCGACTGTTCGGTCATTCCATCCGTAGATATCTTCGGTATCAGTAATGCGATAATAAGTGCCTGTTTGCTGATAACGATAAATGGTCGGTTTAAGGATTTTCTTCTCACGCAGAATATTTGCTATTACCCTTGGGCCGTTGCCAAGTGCACACAGTTCAAATATCATTTTGACTACGGGTGCTGTTACTTCATCTATAAGCAGATGACCTTTAATGTCTGGGTCTTTTTTATAACCGTAAGGTATCTGTGTGCTGACACGTTCACCTCGCTCGGCTTTGGCTTTAACAACCGCACGGATTTTCTTGCTTGTATCCCTTGCAAACCATTCGTTGAACAAGTTTTTAAAGGGAGCGAGTTCGTTACCTTCACTATACAGCGAATCGTAATTATCGTTGATTGCAATGTACCGCACATTCCATCGTGGGAACAGTATCTCGGTGTAATTGCCAACCTCGATATAGTTTCTGCCCAGTCGGGATAGGTCTTTTGTGATCAGTGTTTTGACCTTGCCTTTTTCCATTAGTTCGAGCAGTCGCTGAAAATCGGGACGGTTAAAACTTACGCCTGAATATCCGTCATCCACAAAAATTTGGATGTTGGTAAAGCCGTTTTCCTCTGCGTACTTTGTCAGTATCGCTTTTTGGTTGACGATGCTGTCGCTATCGCCCTTGTTCTCATCTTCTTGAGAGAGTCTGCAATATAATGCAGTAATTTCATTGTTCAATAGGTTTGCCATAATAATTTTTTCTCCTTTCAAATGTCAAACCGATTGAGAGTGCTTGGTGCAGATAGAGATTTCTGCACCAACACAATACTCCCAATCGGTTTAAAAGTCCAGCGAATAATAATTTTTAAGAGGCTTTATTTGCTTCGTCTACCATAAGCCTTTTAAGACCTTCATCGCTGCTCGGTGTGTTTAATAAATCAAAGACGGAATTAACTCTGTACCGCATTCCGTCTATGGTGTACTGCGACTGTGCAGTTAACTGATCGCCCTGAATTGTAAATTCATATCGGCGGCGAATACTGTTTGCCATGGAGGGATCGTATTCTGTTCCAGACGGTGTCCGAATTTCGTTGTGAATGTCATAA
>JAZODX010000221.1:0-22734 GCA_045597265.1 Eubacteriales bacterium
AAAGGCAGGCAAAAATGCAGGCTGAGCGTGATGCTCAGATTGCTGCGGCGAACAAGCGCAAAGCGGCAGCAGATGCTCGCATTAATGCAGCAAAGAAAAAATAAAAATCATAAACAACGTAAGCGAGGCATAAAAGCACGGCTCGCTTATGTTGCGCTTACAGATCAAAACGAAGGAGTAAAAAATGAACGCTATTGAAATCAGAAATCTTTCAAAAAGCTTTCGCGGAATGTATGCAGTAGATCATCTTAGCATGACCGTTCCGCAGGGAGCTATTTACGGTTTCATCGGTGAGAACGGTTCGGGTAAATCTACCACAGAGAAGCTGATCTGCGGTCATCTCGTTCCCGACGGCGGCGAGATCAAGCTGTTCGGCAGAGATTACACCGATCCCGGCGTGCGCGTGAGAGTCGGCGCACTGATTGAGAACGCAGGCTGTTTTCCCGGTTCTTCCGTGTATCAGAACCTTATGATGCAGTGCATCAATCTCGGTATCGAGAACCCCGACGAAGATATTCACCGTGTGCTTGAGATCGTGCGTATGGAGGACAACGCAAGTCTCAAATTCAAGAGCTGCTCTCTCGGTATGAAGCAGCGTATCGGCATCGCTATGGCTCTGCTCGGCAATCCTGCGCTTCTCATTCTCGACGAGCCGATCAACGGTCTTGATACTGACGGCATGCGTATTATGCGCGAGATTCTCGTTGACATCACAAAAAAGTATGGTTGTACCGTCCTCATCTCCTCGCACATTCTCGGTGAGCTTGAAAAAATCGCAACCCATTACGGAATTATCCGTCAAGGCAAGATGATTATGGAGCTAACCGCTTCGGAGATGGATTCGAGAGCGCAGGTGTTTACCTCACTGAAATGCGCGGATATGCAGGGCGCAAAAGCGGCTCTTTATAAGCAGTACGCTGACGTGCGCGAGGAAGAAGGATATATCCGCATTTATGATGTGGACGATACCGCTTCTATCGTTGACTTCTTGATGAAAAACGGTCACGTTGTCAGCGAAATAAAGAAAAACAAGATCGGTCTTGAGGAATATTACATCGAGCTGATGTCGAAGAAGGAGGCAGAATAATGAATACAACACGTGATATTAAATTTGAATCGCCTACCTTTGCTCGCAGAATTAAGGGTATGCTTGGTGTGGACTTCTACCGTCTGTTCCACACGCCTCTCTTTTACATTTTCCTCGCCATTGCCGCCATCATCCCTGCGATGGTATCGGCTATGACCATGATGCCCGATCAGAACGGAAATCAGATCTCTCTTTATTCAAACGTGTGGCAGATCATTGCCGCAAGTAAGTCGCTTTACGTCATCGAAACCATTGCCGATTATGCCAATATGAATATGGTATTTATTTTCGGTGGTATTATGGTTTCTATCTTCATCGGCCACGATTATAAGAGTGGTTACGTTAAACAGCTCTTTACTACCCACGCAAAGAAGCAGGACTATATGATCTCCAAGAGCCTTGTTTGCGCCTTTGCAATGGCGTGTATGTGTATCACTTACCTCATTGGCGGTACGGTGGGCGGCTTGCTCGTCGGATACGATACCGACGTGAGCGTAGGCTCACTCATTATCGCTATTCTCGGAAAGATCATCATGTCACTTGGTTGGGCAAGTCTTTACACCTTCTTAAACGTGATCTTCAGAAAATATTTCGGTATTTCTGTGGCATCGTCCTTCTTTTTCGGAACGGGTATCCTTATCATCGGTGCGGCGGCAATCGTTGAAGGATTGGGGCTTCCTACAAGCTTCCTTAATATCTTCCTTTACGGTGCATCGGTAAATGCCAACCTTTCAAGTGGTATTGGTTCGTTGCTGATCTGCATTGTTGTATCGGTTGCTTGGGCGGTGATCTATAACATGGCAGGTACAAAACTGCTCAACAAGTGCGATGTTTATTAAGGAGGCCGAAAGTATGAATGCAGTTGAAATAAAGAATTTATCGAAAAACTTCGGCCCCAAGCAGGCTGTGTGCGGACTTAATATGACGGTTCCTATGGGTGCGATCTACGGCTTTATCGGTGAAAACGGCTCGGGAAAATCCACCACCGAAAAAATGATCTGCGGGTTGATCCCTACAAGCGGCGGCTCGATCAAGCTTTACGGCAAGGACTATACCGACGAAAGCGTAAGAGCAAAAATGGGCGTTCTGATCGAAGCCCCCGGATGCTTCCCGGGACTTACCGTGTTTGATAATATGATGCTCCAGGCTTCTAATCTCAGCATTTCAAATGCCGAGCAGGAAGTGATAAAGGTTCTCAAAATGGTCAGAATGGAGGGCGCGGCAGGTAACAAATACAAGAACTGCTCCCTCGGTATGAAGCAGAGAGTCGGCATTGCAATGGCTCTGCTCGGCGATCCCACGCTTTTGGTTCTCGACGAGCCTCTGAACGGTCTTGACGCCGACGGTATGCGTATTATGCGTGAGGTATTCCTTGATATCATTAAGGACGGCAAGCGTAGTATCATTGTTTCTTCCCACTTACTCGGTGCGCTTCAGAAGGTAGCAACACATTACGGCATTATCCGTCACGGAAAAATGATCGTGGAAATGACGGCAGACGAGCTTGACGCAAGCTGCCGCACCTACGTTGCTCTGCAATCGGCTGAAATGAACAGAACCAAGATGCTCCTTGGTTGTAAATATTCCCGCGTGGAAGAAGACGAAGCAGGCTATATCCGTGTGTACGATCTGACAACTCCCGAGGACATTGTGACGTATCTCTATGAAAACGGAATTTGTGTAACCAAAATCAAGACCGACAAGATCGGACTTGTGGAATACTACATCGACCTTATGAAAGGAGGCAAATGAAAATGGAAAATACAATAAAATTTGAGAAAGTCAGCTTTGCGGGGCGCGTGAAAAGTATGCTCAAGGTTGATTTTCGCAGAATGTTGGGATCAAAGCTGTTTTACATTCTGATTGCTTGCGCTCTCGTGATGCCTATCCTTATGACGGTGATGATGGCTATGATGGACGGCAGCGCTTCGGTAAATCCTCAAACGGGCGAAGAAACGATTATGCAGGGGCCCGAAAACGTTTGGCAGAATATCGGAACCTTTCCCGGCGTGCCGCTCGGTGGTGACGAAATCTTTATGATGTGCAATATCAATATGACGTTTATGGGTGTTGCTGTTTTCGTCTGTCTTTTTATTTCCGACGATTTCAGAAGCGGATACGCCAAAAATCTTTTTACCGTTCGTGCAGAAAGAGGGGAATACGTAATTTCAAAAACGCTCTCGGGCTTCATTTGCGGGGTACTGATGCTGATCGCGTATCTTATCGGTGCCATCCTCGGCGGCGCTGTCTCGGGGCTTTCCTTTGACCTCCGCGGACTTGG
Organism: Eubacteriales bacterium; assembly: GCA_045597265.1. Classification (GTDB taxonomy): domain Bacteria; phylum Bacillota; class Clostridia; order Oscillospirales; family CAG-272; genus SIG693. Next base: position 3,369 of record JAZODX010000221.1, read on the forward strand.
TGCGGGAAACATCGTAATGTGTATGCTTGTAAAGATATTTCTTATGCTTGTGTTCGTCTCGATTTTTACGCTCATCAGTGTGGCGGCAAAGCAGAAGGCATGGCTTGCGATCTGCGGAAGCCTCGGCGGTGGTATGCTTCTCTTTATGATGGTCTCTATGATCACTCCCCTCGGTTCTACCATCATCAACGTGGTGCTCTGCGCGGCAGGCGGCGCGCTGTTTGCCTTCGGCCTGGGGGTAATCAGCCGCTCGGTGCTGCAAAAGACGAGTTTAGTGTGAAATTACAGCCTCTGATGTATAGAATGTATTCAATAAAAAGGGATAGAAATCAATTTTGGTTTCTATCCGTTTTTTTAAACCATTGGTTTAATTGATTAGAAATTGATCGAAACACTCTTGACAGAAAGTGATTAGAGATATATAATATCAGTACGGCCGATGAAAACAGAAAGGTGGATATTCTATATGAATAAGCAAGAAATATTTAACGGCTTGTGGACGATTACAAAAGAAAAGTATGATGCTTGTAAGGCCGCTGTAACTTCGATAGACAAAAATCATCCTACAGAACGAGGGGCTTTGCAATTAAAGGCCGGCATTTATCACGTTGCTGTAGCAGCCGGACTTATTTCGGGAACGGAACGGGCAATCGAGCTGATGAGTAAGAGATTTAAGAATTTAATAAAGCAATTTCCCGATCTCGCAAGTGATTATTATACGTTGCCTGATGATCAAAAAGAACTCATGGAGATTTCGCTCTACCCCGAAGTGTTTATGAGAGCCAACTTTTATCATACCTATGTTACTGATCTTGAACAAGCCCAAGAGGAAGGAGATCCGCAAAAGATCTTTAAGGCAAAAATAAAAAAAGAAGTGCTCGACGATATTTTGAATACGTGGCGAGACTTTAGAGTACAAAACGAATTGTTTACTTTCGCTTTTGATGATGGGAAGGACAAAAAATAATGGGAACCTCACGTTTTTTTCAAATTGCACTTGATTTGATCAACGCTGAAACAAAAAAATTAGAGCGCTTCTGTGATGCGCTTGACAAAAATCCGACCGAAAAAAAGAACAGAATAGTGGAATACAAATGTGCAAAATACAGGTACGCCGGGGCAACAAATTTGTGGTGTCGTTTCTTTCATAGCCATCGTGTAGCCGCAAAAAACGCGAATAATCATTACCTTTTGCCCGATATTAATGAAGCCTTTCTCTCCATGCCGGAATACGTTGCATTATATGAAAATGCCGCAGATGATGAGAAACAAGATTTTGCATTATATTACGGTCATATTGCGTTTGCTGATTCTGAAATTACAAAACTCAAATCAAAATTGGAAAGCGCGGATGATTGGGAAAAGGTCGAGATTGCAGAACGCATCGGCGGGTTAAATTTTGCCAAGGAATGTCTTAATGAAGCGTGGCGAAGACGAAAGGAAGTGATTTGGTGAAAGAAAAGCTTAAACTGTTAAAGCTCCTTGCCGACGAAACGCGTCTTGAAATACTCAATATCCTTTTGAAGGAAGATTCCTACGTAGAGAAGATCGCATGTGAACTGTCTCTGACCCCTGCAACTATTTGCTACCATCTTAAAAAGATGGAAGACGCAGGAGTGGTCAATTGCTCCCGCTCACAATTCTATATTATCTATTCTCTGAATCGTGAAATCTTCGATAAACCGCTGTTTGCGTTAATAAAAAAAGACGAAAAAAGCGTCAATACCGAAGAAAAATACAAAAAAGAGGTCATATCAAACTTTTTCAAATACGGACGGCTGATACAGATACCGACACAGCGAAAAAAACGTGAGATCGTGCTTACCGAGATCCTTTCGCAATTTGATTATGACCGTGAGTACCCCGAAAAAGAAGTTAACGAAATTATCTTACGCTATCACGAGGATTTTTGTACGATCAGACGCGAAATGATTGCCTTTGGTATGATGACGCGCAATCACGAAATGTATAAACGAGTGAAATGAAAAACAAAATTTGTATAAGTGAGCGTATACTGAATTACCGCAAGCAGCACAGGCTTACACAGGGTGAGCTGGGAGAACTTCTCGGTGTCAGCCCCCAAGCCGTATCCAAATGGGAACGAGAGATTTGTTATCCCGATATCTTTCTGCTCTCTGCTATCTCTGATCTGATTGGTATTTCCATAGACGAATTGATGGGAAGAAAAAGTGACTTTTAGGATCACAAAAGCAGTGCTTGCAAGAAGAAAGAAAGGGCCGTTTAGCATGAACGAAAAAGCCTTCCCGTGGGGAAGGCTTTTTCGTTTCGGTAGAGAAAAAGTTTTACCGGGGAGCTGTAAACGGGCTGAGCAATAAGCAAGCCCCAAGGAAAGCCTCGCCCTTTAGATGAGGTGGCGGCTAAGCTGACGGAGAGGGAAAGGGGAGAGGATGCTTGACGGGTATCCGTCTGCCGTTTGCCGTGCGTAAGATGCGATATATGGCTCGGTGCCCTTTTCGGGAATAAGTCGAAACAGAAAACCACCGGTTGAACCGGTGGTTCTGATTCAATCCAGATAGCGGTAGAGATAAAACAATTCGGTTCCGTTTTTGCAAAGTCCCATACAGACGAAGCCCATGTTTTCATACAGTGTCTGGGCGCGCAGATTTGTCGTGTGTGTGGTCAGCTGTATGCCGCCCTTTCCGGCGGCACGCGCTTCTGCTTGGGCAAAGGCGATCAAATTCCGCCCAAGATGGCGTCCGCGCAGATCATCGCGGACGGCAATACCAAGTGCGGGAATCGATGTGTTCCAGTCAAGGAAAAAGACGTAGGCGGCCATGGCACCGTCCAGCTCCGCCATCCAATAGCGTCGGGTCGGATCGGGACGGGAACAAAATTTACGGACGCCGCGGCGATTAAAATCGCGGCGATTGAAGAGCGCACGGGATTCGCTGCCCATCGCATCGAAAAATGCGTCGATCAGCCCCTCGTCTCCCGCTCCGATTTCCCGAAGCGTAATGTTCTGCCAAAGCTCGTCTGCCATGTCGTTTCCTCCTTGATTGTTTTTCTCTATTGTATCATATTTTCCGTTCTGCTTCAAGAGAAAAATTCAGACCGCAGGATTCTTTGGCTGTAAGAGACCGGCGATGCTTCCCGTAAGCAGACCGCTCAGGAGGACGATCACAACGTCGGCCGCGGAAAGGACGATATGCGGGATGGGAGCGAAAAGAAACCCTTCTCCGAGGCGGTAGAGATTTCCGTCAAGCAGAAAGAGCTCGCCGATGTACATTGCCAGCGTTACGGCAGACGCGACGGCACCGGGAAGATAAACGGAAATTGCTTTCCTGCGGCCGATGCCGTAGGATGCGGCGAACAAGCCGGCCGTAATTCCGAGCAGGATAAAAAACAGTGCCATCAACAGGGCCGAGAGGGGAGAAACGGTAATCTCTCCGTCGCGGAAAAAGGCGGTAAAGCAGGCAAGAATGCAGAGCCCGAGGAAGAGCACGGTGCAGCCGCTCTGTATCCATAAGGCACGCCGACGAGCCGTATCACCCGTACGGAGCATTTCACCAAAGCCGTACAGACAGTTGACCGCAGCCAGAATGAGGATAACCGAGATCAGATAAAAATGCAGCTTAAACAGAGGGCTGTACTCTCCGATCAGCACGTCAATGGCCGTCCATGTTCTCGTTTCGGTCATTTGCGGGGGAATATAGCACATATACATCTGCCAGCTTTCAAGCGTGGTTTTTACCGTTTCGGTCACGATTACCTTTTGCTCAAACAGAAGCTCGGTGAGAAAGAAAACGGATAGCGCACTCAGTGATGCAATCCCCGTCCGATACCTGCGAAGATAGAACAGCAGAAGCGGCATCAGCAAAACCGAGACGATCAGAGCGATGGCAATGGGGGTGTAGGGAATGACGTATTTGGGAAAATTCTCGGCATAAACCGTGCCGTGGTTTGCCATCGAGGCGATTACACGGATGCCCATACAGATCGGATAGGCCGAGAGGGCGAGGATGCCGACAAGGACGGCAATGTAATATTTCATAAACTTTGACATGGTAAACCTCCAAATTATCCGGCATTGGTAAAAAGAAGAAAGCAGATCACGGCGGCAAAGAAAATAAGGCAGAGAAGGGAGAAGAGAGAGAGCTTTTGATAGGTCAGAATATGCTTGATGCGAAGATGCAGGCCTGCACCGCCAAGTGCCGATACACAAGGAGACGCGGCTTCGGCCGTCCGCAGAAGCAGGCAGGCATATTGCTTTTTCTGTGCGACGTCGCATTTGCGGAGAACCGCCTCATCGCAGGATAGCTCAAGGCAGGAGAGAAAGCTGCGCAGAAAAATCCAGGAGAGAGGATTAAACCAATGCACGCAGACGGCGCCGATTGCAATTATACGCCACAGGTTGTCCAGGCGGCGAACATGCATTCTTTCGTGCAGAAGAATCAAATTTTCTTCTTCCGGGGCATACGGAAGCGGCAGGATAATTTTGGGGGAGAAAATCCCGCATACGAAGGGATGCTCGGCCGACTTTGAGAGATATACATTGCTGCGGAGATGCGTGGCGGTGCGTAGGTCACGCACGGTTGAAGCGTAGGAAAGGATAAAAAAGAAGAGAAGAAGGAGAGCCACCGTCAGCCAAATCCACGCTCCCGCTTTCACGATGCAGGCAATCTTCTCGGTTTTGTAGGAAATGGGGGAGTAGCCGTCGGCGGCAGCCATAAAGTTCATTTGCGTGAATCTCCCATAGCTGTCAGGTACGCTGATCGGCCTGTCGGTCAGCAGGGCAAGTAGGGACATCAGGCTGATCCGGTTTGGCATTCCGATCGGAATCCACATTCGGCAGAAGGGAATGGCCCAGAGCAGGCAGAGAATACTGCGGGGGATTCTGCGGATTTTTCCGACCAAAAGAACGGCACAGCCCGTGATTGAGGCAGTGACCGACATGTTGATGAGCCAGTAGAAATGCTCTGCCAACAAAACACTCACCTCTTTTCTATCATTTCGCGCAGTATCTGCAGCTCCTCTGCGGACAGAGATTCGTCCTCCAATAATGCCGAAAAGAGCGCTTTTTTTGAACCGCCGAAGAGTCGGTCAATCAAGGACTGCGTTTCCTCACGCCGAACGTCATGACGGGAGAGCAGGGAGGTGCAGATAAATCCCGGCTCTTCACGGTGAAGGACACCCTTCGCCTCCAGCTTTTTGATGACCGTATAGGTCGTATTTTTGTTCCAGCCGATCGTATCTGCGGCGATTTGACTGATTGCCTTGGCGGAGATCGGCTCGTTTTCCCAAACGATCTCCATGACCTTGATTTCGCTGTCGAATATTTTTGCCATAATGCTTCCTCCGAGTTGATAGACTATTGCTATAGGCTATACTATCACAATAGTCTGTGTTTGTCAAGCCTTTTTCAAAAAATCGGGAGATTGAATGGCATATCTTGTCTTTGCGGGGCATACCATGTACAAAACCCCATCTCAACACGGAGGATCAGATATGACGAATCTATACCGCGATATCGCGCAGCGAACCGGAGGCGATATTTATATCGGCGTTGTCGGCCCGGTGCGCACCGGGAAATCCACCTTTATCAAGCGCTTTATGGAATCCCTTGTCCTGCCGAATATAACGGGCGGATACGATCGGGAACGCGCGCGGGACGAAATGCCGCAGAGCGCGGCAGGGAAGACGGTGATGACGACCGAGCCGAAGTTTATTCCCGACGAGGCTGTCCAGATCACCCTTGACGAGGGGGCCGGTCTGCGCGTGAAAATGATCGATTGCGTTGGCTTTATTGTCCCCGAGGCCATGGGACACATCGAAGAAGGACAGCCCCGCATGGTGCAGACCCCGTGGGCAGAAGCCCCAATGCCCTTTGCAGAAGCGGCAGAATTCGGTACGCGCAAGGTCATTCGTGAGCATTCAACCATCGGTATGCTGGTGACAACCGACGGTTCCTTTGGTGAGATACCCCGTCATAGCTACGTAGAGGCCGAAGAACGGGCGGTAAGCGAGCTGAAGGAAATGGGCAAGCCGTTTGCCCTCGTGCTGAATTCGGCCAATCCCGGGGCCGAGGAGGCCACACAGCTTGCATGGTCTCTGGAGGAGAAGTACGGTGTTCCGGTTGCACTGGTTAATTGCCTTGAACTGGATGCGGAGGATATCCGGCATATCCTTGCGCTTGTTCTGCATGAATTTCCCGTGCGGGAGGTAAAGATCAGGCTTCCGCGCTGGACACAGGCAATCGATGATGTGCATCCCATCCGCGTGGCGCTGACCGAAGCAATTTGCCGCTGTGCCGAGCAGGTACGGAAGATGGGGGATATTTCATCTGCCTTTTCCGGGCTTAAAGCATGTGAATACGTTCAGACCTCAACCGCAGAAGCGCTTGATCTCGGCGCAGGTAGTGCTGTCATTGACGTTTCCCTCGATGATTCGCTCTACTATAGCGTGCTCAGCGAATTGACCGGACTTGCGATCTCGGGCGACGCAGAACTGGTGGAAACCATTCGCACGTTGGCTGAAATCAAAGGACGGTATGATAAAATTGCCAAAGCATTAGCGGCGGTTGAGGAAAAGGGATACGGAATCGTGATGCCGGACGTTTCCGATCTGAAGCTTGATGAGCCTGAAATTGTCAAGCAGGCGGGCGGCTACGGTGTTCGCCTGCGCGCATCGGCTCAGTCCGTGCATATGATTCGCGCCAACATTGAAGCGGAGATCAATCCCATCGTCGGAACCGAACAGCAATCGGAGGACCTCGTTCGCTATATGCTCCGTGAATTCGAGGAGGATCCGCAGCGCATCTGGGAATCGAATATGTTTGGAAAAAGTCTTTACGAGCTGGTCAATGAGGGACTGCACGCTAAGCTTGAGCATATGCCGGACGATGCCCGTGCCAAGCTCGCCGAAACGCTCGAGCGAATTATCAATGAAGGCAGCGGCGGTTTAATCTGTATACTCTTGTAATCAAAAAAGATATGCCGCGCATATTGCGCGGCATATCTTTTTTGCGGGAAGGGAAGTGACCTTTTGGGATTCCCTGCATATATTGGTTGACGGAAGCGTATAAAAGCAAAACGAAAGGGGATGATATAATGCGGAAAAGAAAAATTAAAAACATAGAAAAAACATCTTGACATTTGGAAAATAATGCTATATTATATAGATGTCCGTTAGTGCAAGCAGGAAAGGAGAATTGACGTGAAAAAATATGCATGTGAGATGTGCGGATATGAATATGACCCCGAGATCGGTGATCCGGAAAACGGAATCGCCGAGGGAACCGAATTTGAAGATCTTCCCGATGATTGGGTCTGCCCGCTGTGCGGTGTCGGCAAGGATGAATTCGTGGTAAGCGACGAAGTCGATGCCCCCGAGCTTTCCCTGGAGTAATCTGCTTCGGGTAAATACGAGCTGTACCGGCGGAGCAGTGCCTCCGTCGGGCGGCTCTTTTTTCTCCCAAACCGAGGCAAAAAATTCAAAAAAAGGATTGACAAATTGATAGGGCTGTGGTATAATAATTAGGTACTGCAAAAACGACCCATTAGCTCAGATGGCAGAGCACATGACTTTTAATCATGGTGTCCGGAGTTCGACTCTCCGATGGGTCACCAGAACGGGGAACCGTTCAATGGCGGATTTTGAAAGAAATTTGCCAAAACCCCTTGACAGACCGCGAAGAATGTGTTATAATATTCAGGCTGTCAAAGATCTGGGTGTGGCGCAGCTGGTAGCGCGCTACCTTGGGGTGGTAGAGGCCGCAAGTTCAAGTCTTGTCACTCAGACCAAATAAGCACCGTAATTATGATACGAAGCCGTATCGTAAAAGCGGTGCTTGTTTTTTTTATTCTAATGCCTTGATTTATAAGACTTTTTCTTGTTTGGGAGAATGAGATAAGTGTCCGTATCAGAATTGTCAGTTGTTCTTTTACTGCGCTTTTAGGGACTTAAACACAAAAAATTCAACACTTTGCAGTTATGCCGACACTTAATAAAAAGATAAGTGTCGGCATAATTTTGTTAATCTTTTTCTTGATCATGCGGCGGATCTTCACGATTCTGATATTTCTTTATGAGCAAGTCATATCTGTTTTGATATTTTTGCGTTTTGGCTATATCGTCCAGCATCTTCGGGGTTCTTTTGCCAATAATCGCATATAAATTATCCCCGTATGCACAAACACAATCAAGCCCCTGCTTTATTTGTGGCATTCTTGCTCTAAGCCATGCAAACTGTTGAAAAGTAAAGAAACTGTCTGGTGCAGTGAAAACCTCAAGATTGCTGCACTTTGAAATCAAGTTCAGATAGTATTCACTTGGTTCATCTTTTATAATATCAATGCGCAATTCCTTCAAGCAAGACATATCTACAACAAAGCTAAAATCATCTACGTGCATTTTTGAGGTGAAAGAAGAAAGCCCATTGCAACCAAACAAACAAAGTGTTTCGATAGAACTGCCGCGAAAAGCAGAAAAATCAGATACTTGATAATAATCTGTAATCTCAAAACTTTTCAATTTTTTGTTTCTTTTTACATCCCATAACGAATCTTGCTTTGTGTTCCAATAAAGTTGTATAGACTCAAGCTCAGAGCATCTTTCAAGTGGTGTAAAATCAAATTTTTGGTTGTGTTTTGCAGAAAGATGAAGAAACGTAACAAAATCACATATTAAATCTATAAAATAATCGAATTCATCTTGCGTATTGAAATCAAAAACAATACCTTGGGGCTTTATGTCTCTTATATATTGTGCAAAATCTTCACACGTGTAATAGTCTCCCTCTGCGGCGAAACGCTCATTTCCTACTTCATTTGTAAAGCCAATGTATTTATCATATTTAGAATTGCTTCGATTAGCTATTTTCCCATCAGCTATAAATATCAGTTTTCTCATATGTTTTCTCCTTTCAGCTAAAGGGATTTGCACGAAAAAGCAATCTACAAATATTATAGCATATTTTACCGCTAAATTCAAATTAGAAGTGCTAAAAAGTTAAGTGTCACAGTATGCACCGCTTTTTGCACCGCATTGGCGGTGGTATCCAAATTATCAGCAGTATTCAAACAAAGCCGAAAACTTATGTTTTCGGCTTTGTTTTTTGCTTTTTTCGGGGGAAATACTCTCAAACACCATGAACACCTACTTTTGCATAATAGCGTTTGAGACCCCTATAAAAATTACACTATTATCATGCAATAAAGATACAATAAAGCGACGATTTCAACTAAAACTCGTAAAGATCCGCATCAATTGTCGTTCTTTTTTCATTTGCAAGAATACTGTATACATTGGATTCCAACATCAACACATAAAACTCATGAGAGATTGCTGTTTTCATAATTGTATCTATACGATATTTTGAGGGGGAACAGTCTTCTCCCTGTCAACCCTCGAGTTGTGTTATCATTTCAATCAATTGAAATTTGAATCAAGCGTTCATTCCGTCTGATTTCGACATTTCATGTTTGCTGTTTTTTAACGTTTGAAACCGCTCCATGACTCTGACAAGTTTCGGTCTGTTGTAGCGTTGAATTATCACAAACAGAAAATCAAACAGCATTGCCAAAACAGATGTGATAATCAGAGCAGCCTCGCCGCCTAAAAACGGAATTAAAGCCATTGGAATCAGGCTGAGTACCATAATGACCTCATGGACGATCTCCGCTTGACAGGTCGCACCGATAATTTCTTTAACGCTTTTCTGATCGGTATCAAATGTATCCGGACTGTATGTCGGAAGAAATTTTTTCCATTCCCGTACACGGATCAGCTTGTAAATCCCGTTTTTAAAGCTCTTTTCATTAAACCATACACAGTTATGATTGGCTTTATTTCTCATAATGAAATTTACTATAGTTCCAACCGAAAGTCTCATTACAAAGTGGTAAAGCGTAACACCGATGGTAATGGTAACGGTTTCGATAACGGAATTTTTTGTCACAACGAAAACAGGCAGGAATATTGTAAAACCTGCAAGCAAGAACGCTGTTATCAAAATCATTTTCTTTTTCAATGCATTATCCTCATCAATTTCTTACTTATCGATTAGTGATTACACTCCACCGCAACCTTAATAACTCCGTCGCCCTTCTCTTCAAACAGCGCATACGCTTCGTCGATCGACGCCAGCGGATAGGTATGCGTGATCAGCGGCTCGGTATCGAGCTTGCCCTCGGCAATGAGCTTCAATGTTTCCTCGCAATCGCAGCCGTCAACGCCGCCGGTCTTGAAGGTCAGATTTTTGCCGTACATATCGGGCAGAGGCAGAGTCTGTGCCTTGTCGTAAAGCGCCACCACCGTGACGATCGCATTCGGGCGAGCGCACTGCCACGCAAGCTCGAAGGTGTTCATACCACCGACTTCGTCGGTGGAGGCTCCTGCCACCTCAAGCACCACATCCGCGCCGCCGTGATCGCTGTTTTCACGAACAAAATCAAGGCATTTTTCGGGCGTAACCGTCAGCACATCGGGATAATGCTCATTCACAAACTTGATGCGATTCCCGTCCTTCTCGCACACGATAATGCGCTTGGGATTTTTCAGCATCACACATAGGAGTGTACAAATTCCCGTGGGGCCGGCTCCGATGATGAGAACGGTATCATCTTCGGTAATCTCCGAAATCTTCGCCGCCCAGTACCCAGTGGCAAGAACATCACCCACGAGCAAGGCTTGTCTGTCGGTCACAGTATCGGGAATCTTGTCGAGCCCCTGATCCGCAAACGGAACGCGAACATACTCTGCCTGACTGCCATCGATGCGGCAACCGAGCGCCCAGCCGCCGTTCTTGTCGGTGCAGTTATTGACGAAGCCCTTTCGGCAGAAGAAGCACTCACCGCAGAAGGTCTCCACGTTGACCGTGACTCGATCTCCGGGCTTTACGTGCGTGACCGCCGCGCCGACTTCTTCCACGATGCCGACCATCTCATGCCCGACCGTGATTCCTTCCACTGCTCTCGGTACGCTGCCGTGCTTGATGTGCAGATCGCTTGAGCAGATGCTGGCAAGGGTAACGCGAACGATGGCGTCACGCTCGTGCTGAATTGCAGGCCTTGGTTTTTCTACCAGACCAAAAAATCCTTTCCGTATATATGTGTAAGTTAACATAATTTTTTCCTCCCGAAATGAAAGCGTCGATCAGTTCCCAAAGTATGCGGCGATCTCTTCCATGCGGCATTCCTGCTTGACCGAGAAAGGACAGCGGCTCTCGCAATGGCCGCAATGCAGGCAGGCTCCGGCATTGACCGACAGCTTAGTGTAGTGATTTGCCGCAATATCATCCCCGGCTAAGGCAAGGTCGTAATATTTGTTTACCAGTCCGATATCAATTCTCGCCGGACAGGGCTGACAGTGGTTACAGTAGACGCAAGTGCCTGTGATCGTGTCCGCCGTGAAGCTGCCAATGATCGAATAGTCCTTTTCTGCGTCGGATGCCGTGAGGAATTTCAGAAGCGTATCCAGATGTTCCATGGTTTGCACGCCCGGAACAACGGTCAGGACACCGGGACGGTCAATGGCATACTGCAGACACTGATTGTGTGTCAGTGCTACACCGAAGGGCGATTGATCGGCAGAGAGCAGCTGACCCGCAAAGAAGGGCTTCATGACCGAAATACCTACTCCCTCCCGCTCACAGCGACGGAAAAGAGCAAAGCGTTCATTTACCGAGCCGATACCGTACTCGTCGCCCTTTTCAAAATCGTAGGCAGGATTGAGCGAGAACATCATCATATCAATAAGCCCCGTATCCAGAATGCGGTTTGCCACGCTCGGTGTGTGGGAGGAAAAGCCAATGTGACGGACGACGCCCTGCGCCTTTAGCTCCCGCAGATAGTCAAGGATGCCGATCGCGCAGAGCTTATCGTAATCCTCGTCGTCGTCCACGCAGTGCAGGAAGCCGAAGTCAACGTAGTCGGTGCCCAATTGCTCCAGTTCCCAGAGGAAGGTTTTTTGGATGACGTCAAAATCGCGGCACCAGCCATACTCACCCTTCTCGTCATAAACGGCGCCGAAATGCACCTGCAGGAACACCTTGTCCCGGCAATCTTTGATTGCCCGGCCGATGGGGGCGTAGGAGGCCCCGGCCGTACAGAGATCAAAGAAATTGATCCCGTTATTGATCGCACGGCGAATAATTGCCTCGATTTCATCAGCAGGCGTCTTTCCGATTCCGCCCATTCCGAGACCGAGTACGCTGAATTGTTCGTTTTCACTCCCGTGAGGTAATCTCCTGTATTCCATGTGAACCTCCATTCCATAGATCAAAAAGCTGTCGAATTCAAGTTGTTTTTTGGGGGGGATTTATCCCGGTTAGCACCGAATGAATGCATTTTGTTTTAGCGTATTGCCTTCATGATCTCTTCAACCGTTACGCGAATCTGTTCCTCGTTTGTGACCGTCGGGGTTCCGTCACCCTTTTGCGCTCCGTACATACCGAAGTAGGCGTGACAGCCGCCTTCAATAACAACCTCGGTGAATCCTTCGGGCAGATTTGCACGGTTTGCCTGATATTTTTCCCAATTCAGCACCTTGTCCTCACTGCCGTAGACGGAGACGACGTTGAGATTCGTGTCCGTGAAAGTTTCCGTAGAATACGAGCCGAGCAGGATGAGTCCCGCAAAGTCCTCCGTATGCTCGGCGAGATAAACCGACGCCATTGCCCCTCCCAGCGAATGTCCGCCGATGTACCACTCACGAATTTCGGGATACTTCTCCCGTATACCGTCGGCAGCCCGGATATCGAATACGGCAAGGTGAAAGGGCATTTTCACCAGTACGCAAAGCACGCCCTGCTCGGACAGCGTCTGCATCAGCGGTATATACGCAGTATATTCCACCTTGCCGCCGGGGTAGAAGATAAAGCCTTTTTCTGCTCCCTCGGGGGAAAAGAGGATTGTCCCGTCGGCTTCTTCCTTCCATTCGAGTCCTGCGGGGAGAAAGGCAGAAATGGCATCCATATCGGCCGAATAGCAATCGGTGAGATAAAACGTGCATATTCCTGCCACGCAAGCAATCACAAGGATAAGCACGGAAAAATATAATTTTCTCTTTTTTGCATCAAGGGCTTTCATTTTGATTGTTCTCCGTTTCACATTACCGATTTTTCTCATTTGATTGTATTATAGCATATTTTATCCATCACTTCAAGTGCGCATCGCGGATAAGCCGCAGAGAAAAGGAGCGGGTGTCGCACCCAGACGCGACACCCGCTTTTTCAGTTTAACTTAACGTCTGCCATAATGGGGTTATGGTCGGAAGCGTAAATCGTCGGGGCGGTGTTGTGGTTGATATAGAAGAGAGATTCCACACCGGCAGTGTAGGTAATATGATCGATTGATGTATCTGCCGAAACCGACTTTTCTCCGACGGTATGCGAGGTTCTGAACCCATTATTGACTTTTTTCAGTGAATCCCACTGTGCATCCTTGACAGCGGCTGTTTCGACGAAGAGCTTGTATTCCTCCGTAGATCTGCTGCAGTTATAGTCTCCGGTGATAATTACCGGACAGTCGTAGGTTTCTTTTAGCGCAAGCACCTTGTCTGCCAATTCCGCAGCATGAATCAGTCGGGAGGCGTTCTTTTCTCCCTCCGTGTCATTGATTTCAAGATGGGTATTGATTACTGCAAAGCGCTTGCCGTCTGAAACCGTTTCAAATATAGCCCAGTTCATCAGACGGATATATACGCTTCCGACCGAATACGGCTCGCAGCCGGAGGTAATCAGCTTGAGCGTTTTTGTGTTATACGCCAAACCGGTAAAGTTCGTGTAGCCCTCGACGGTGGTCAGGTTGACAAAGGAATATTCGTTTTCCAGCGTAGGAATCAAAAGGGCACGCCATTGGTCACAGAATTCCTGCAATCCAATCACGTCGGGCATATAGGTAAGAAGCGCCGCCGATGCAATTTCATTCCGTTCGGAAAGCGGCATCGACGTTTTGTTGTTCCAGATTTCGGCCAAAAGATTGAAGGACATGACACGGATGTCTGCACCTTCGGTCAGTGTAGCATAGTCTGCACCGATCAGACCACTGAAGCTGTGATCAATGTTCTGCGGAATCTGAAACGTCGTAGCAAAATCGTTTTCTACATAATTGCGGCAGAAATATTCTACTGCCTGGGTTGTCGTGATGCCGGATTTTCCGAGGAGAAACAGCTTTTCACCGTTCGTTTGAATTCTGGCTCCAACCGCCGAAGAGATCTCGTTCAGGACCGCTTCTGCTGACGTACGGCCGCAGGTACCAACCAGGATTTCATAGGCAGTCTCAGCCTCCTCTGCCGTGTGCAAGGGAAGGGTATAGCCGTACTGTTTGGCAATTGCCGTTTGCAGCTGCTTGGCGGCGTTTTCATCTTCCGCATCGGAAACGATCACGTATTCGGTTGGTGCGGCATTGGCAAAGAAAGCGGGAGAGCCCGGATGAACGATTCCTTCGTCCGGCAGGGCAAGAAAAACCTCTCCTTCGGCGGTTTGGGTCAGTGCGCCGAAAAACGTCTCGATTGCCGCTTGCTGTGCTTCATATGTGCTGCCGTAAATTACGATCTTCTCGCCCTCAGCCCGCACCATGTAGCCGTTATATCCGAGCCTGTCGGAGAATGCTTCCGGGTCGAGGCGGTTGGTTTTGCCGACCAAAATCTCAGGCGCTGCACCGTCCTCCTGTTTTCTGCTGTCAGAGATCAGCTTGAAATTTATCCCGTACGCTTCGCTCAGACGGTCAGTCGTCTGATTGGACAGGGAGAAAAGCCTGTCACCTGCGGAGAACGGATATATTACCTGATAAAGCGCCTTGCCGCCTTGCGAGAGATAAATTCCCGCAGGCTCTTCTGCTTCCGGTTGTTCCGTCGTCTGGGCTGCGGGCGGAATCGTTGTCTCCGTATCTCGGGCTATGTCCTCACAGCCGGAGAGAAGAAGTGATGCGCACAGAAGAAATAACAAAAAAGGACGATAGATTTTCATATCTGTTTTCCGCTCTTTTGGGTGACGAATTTTATTTTACCATGCCGTAGCCGCCGGCGTATTTGCTGACCTCGGAGGCGACGACGAAAACCTTATTTTGGCAGATTTTGCGGATTTCCTTGAGAACCGCAGGCGTCTCCTTGCGGGAGAGAACGATAAAAATCATATTCATTTTCTCGGTTGATCCATGCCCCGAAAAGACAGTATATCCCTTTTGCTTTTCCTTGAGATATGCTTCGATGATTGCAGTGCTTTCGTCATTTGCAATCAACTCAAGGTTTGAGGTGCCGAGCGCAATTTTGCTCTCGAGGGTTGAGCCGAGGAAGAGGCCGGTGGCATAGCCCACACAGTAAAAGAGAAGCAGAAAGAGGTTATCGCCGAGTGTTCCGATGATGGTGGAGATAACAAGTCCCCAAATGGTGCATTCAAGGAAACCAAGGCCTGCCGCTTTCAGCCGCTGGCCTTTGACCATCATGCAGGTTTTCAGTGACTGGATGGTAATTTCAACGACTTTGGCAGCACACACGATCAGACAAACGAGAATCGGGTGAAGCGAGGAGAGAAATTCTGACATATGCATTTCCTTTCTTGAATCGGTTAATCTTCAATCTCAATACCGACCGGGCAATGGTCACTACCCATAATTTCGGAGAGGATAAAGCTATCCTTAACACGGGGGAAAAGACGGTTGGAAACCACGAAATAATCGATGCGCCATCCAACGTTTTTCTCCCGCGCCTTCATCATATAGCTCCACCAGGAATAAGCGATTTTTTCGGGATAGAGAGCGCGGAAGGTGTCGGTAAAGCCGGCGTCAAGCAGGGCAGAGAATTTTTCGCGCTCCTCGTCGGAAAAGCCGGCACTGTGTCGGTTGCTCTTGGGATTCTTGAGGTCGATTTCCTCATGTGCAACGTTGAGATCGCCGCAATAGATCACAGGCTTTTCACGGTCAAGTGCAATGATATAGGCACGGAGTGCGTTCTCCCACGTCATTCTGTAATCAAGCCGTGCAAGCTCGCGCTGGGCGTTGGGGGTATAGACGCAGAGGAGATAAAAGTCCGCATATTCAAGGGTAATTGCACGTCCCTCGGTGTCATGCTCGGGAATGCCGAGTCCGTAGCGTACTGAGAGGGGCTCTTTTCGTGCGAAGATCGCCGTTCCCGAGTATCCCTTCTTTTCTGCGCTGTACCAATACTGATAATATCCCGGAGCTTTAAATTCTGCCTGACCGGGCTGCATTTTGGTTTCCTGAATACAAAAGAAATCCGCATCGGCCTCGGCAAAAAAATCGGCAAAGCCATGGCCGAGGCAAGCGCGGAAGCCGTTGACGTTCCATGAGATCAGTTTCATTCGGAATCCATCCTCCTTTTCCGGTTTTATTTTACCACAATCTGCGAGAAGATGCAAGGCTATCGCAGAAAGAAAGAGGCTTCCGCCCCGGTTGATACATTGATACAGTATCAAACCAAGCGGAAGCCTGTTCATTTTCATCAGAATGCAATTGCGCGGGCAACGTAGTCCTTCAGCTCGCTGATCGGAATTCGAACCTGCTCCATCGTATCGCGGTCGCGAACGGTAACGCAGCCATCTTCCTTGGACTCAAAGTCGTAGGTAACGCAGAGGGGAGTACCGATCTCATCCTCGCGGCGATAACGCTTACCGATCGAACCTGTTTCGTCAAAGTCGGTCATGAAGTCCTTCGAGAGCATGGTGTAAACCTCCATCGCGTCAGCCGAGAGCTTCTTCGACAGGGGAAGAACCGCAACCTTGAAGGGGGCGATGGTCGGATGGAAGTGCATGACTACGCGAACGTCGTTCTTCTCCGCGTCAATAACCTCTTCGTCGTATGCCTCGCAGAGCAGAGCCAGCGTCATGCGGTCAGCACCCAGCGAGGGCTCGACAACGTAAGGGATATAATGCTCGTTGGTCTCGGGATCGAAGTAGGTAAGATCCTGACCCGAGTGCTCAGCATGCTGGGAGAGGTCGTAGTTGGTACGGTCGGCAACACCCCACAACTCGCCCCAGCCGAACGGGAAGAGATATTCAAAGTCGGTCGTTGCCTTGGAGTAGAAGGAAAGCTCCTCGGGCTCGTGGTCGCGCAGACGGAGATTTTCTTCTTTGATGTTCAGCGACTTAAGCCATTCGTGGCAGTAGCTGCGCCAGTAAGCGAACCATTCGAGGTCGGTATCGGGCTTGCAGAAGAACTCAAGCTCCATCTGCTCAAACTCACGAATACGGAAAATTAAGTTGCCGGTGGTAATTTCGTTACGGAAGGACTTACCGATCTGGCAAACGCCGAAGGGCAGCTTGCGGCGGGTCGTACGCTGGATGGCAGGGAAGTTAACGAAAATACCCTGTGCAGTCTCGGGGCGCAGATAAACCTCGTTCTGGTTATCCTCGGTAACGCCCTGATGCGTCTTGAACATCAGATTGAATTTGCGGATATCGGTAAAATCGGACTTGCCGCAGCCGGGGCAGGGGATGTTCTGCTCACGAATATAGGCAAGCAGAGCCTCGCCATCCATTGCCTCAACATTGACACCCTCGATATTGTTGTCGCGGATATATTCCTCAACCAGCTTGTCGGCACGGTGGCGCATCTTGCAGGCCTTGCAGTCGATCAGCGGATCATTGAAGGTTGCAACGTGACCGGAGGCAACCCAAACCTCACGGTTCATCAGGATTGCCGAGTCGAGACCGACGTTATAAGGATTCTCCTGAACGAACTTCTTCCACCATGCGCGCTTGACGTTATTCTTGTGCTCAACACCGAGCGGGCCGTAGTCCCAAGAGTTGGCAAGTCCGCCGTAGATTTCCGAGCCCGGGAAGACGAAGCCGCGGGTTTTGCAGAGTGCAACGATTTTTTCCATGGTCTTTGCAGATTGATTCATGATATTACTCCTGTTGTTTTATATTGAACTTTTATTGTCTTATTCATAAATCCGGCGGTAATCGTCGAAATAATCGAGCGCCATCGTCAGATTCGGCTTGAAGACGGACGTGCCGTCTGCGGTTTTTACATAACTGCCGGGGAAGGCAAGCTCAGCGAGCTGATATTCACCGTATTTGAAGATCAGATCAAGATTTGCCGAGAGATCGTCTGCGGTGAAGTCGGTCTTGATCATATTTTTTACCTGAGCATACAACTCGGGAACCTGCGGCAGATACGCGGTATTCGTCATTTTCTGCAGCATCGCGCGAATGAAACCGACCGCCGTTTTTACGCGGCTTTGGTTCGGATCGGTATATTGGTTGAACCGAAGCATGTCAAGTGCCTGCTGTCCGTTCAGCGGCTGAATGCCGGCGGTCAGATTGATATGCAGGTTGCCTTTGTAATCGTCGTAGTGCATTCGGCAGGGAACGTTATAGGTAATGCCGTCCAGCGTATCGACGATTTCGGGGAACTGATCAAGGTTAACCAACGCATAGCGATCAACCGGCAGGCCGGTCAGTGCGTTGATTTTTCGCATCAGGAAATCAAGTCCGTATTCGGCAAATACGTCCCGAAGCATGATTTCGCGCCCTTCAATGGTCAGAAGCATCTCCGGAGGGAATGCGGTAAAGGTGAACTGCGTACGCTCCTTATCTACGCGAAGAAGCAGGATGGTATCGGTTTGGACGTCACGGAAATGATAGTCACCGAAGCCGCCCTCAAAATAGAGCGAACCGTCCGGCATCAGCGTTCCGGTGTCGGGAGGGGGAGCCGCGGTCGTATCCTCGGCAACCGTAATATCTGCCGGCGGAGCAACAATGTCGGGGATTTCGGTCGTGATCGCGGGCTCTGTTGTTTCCGGTTCGGTTTCGGGGGTCATGCTGTCAACCAGGTCAGGATCGTAGTTGCTGAAGAGGCTGGGGGAATAGTCGACACCGATCAATAAGATATTGAAGGAAGAGCCGTTGAGCGGGTCCTTTGGTCGGGTTGTGTCGGCCGGCTCAAGCGTCTCCGGGGGATTCGTTGTTTCGCCCGGCGTTTGTGTGGGGCGGGTGAAGAAGCTTTCTCCGATGCTGAACATGATAATTTCAACCACAAAGAATGCGATTAGGGAAAAAATTACCGCAGCAATGAGAAAGGTAATTGCGTAATTCTTAAATGCTGAGAGCATGAAAAACCTCCTTATGCTCAAGGGGGCGGAAAGTGTTACATATTATTATATAACAAATTCCCGTATATTGCAAGAGGGGAAGGGCGGGATTTTTCCCGAAATTTGTAAATATTCATAAAAAATGGGCTGCCGCAAATGCGGCAGCCCACCGAAAACTCAGTCCCAAAGCCGAGCAATTCGTGTTTTTAAGGGAAAAAGAGGTTTTTATTCTGCGCTTGCCTGCTCGGCGGAGGCTTCTGCGGGCGCATCGACCTTTTTGCCAAGATATTCGGGCAGCTGCATACCGGCCATGTCAAAGATTTCAGCAAGGGGAGGAACCGATTTCATCAGCCCGGAC
>JAZODX010000222.1:0-2798 GCA_045597265.1 Eubacteriales bacterium
TATAACGCTTGGTTCGCGCCTTTTTCATCACTTCGTTGTTAGGAAGTTTTTGCGGGGAGAGGGGGTGCGGGGGAGAGCGGGAGCTTTTTTCAAAAAGCTTCCCTCTCCCCCGCGACCTTTCATTTTAATACTTTCCCCGCGATTTTTGCGGCTTCTGCTGCATCGCGGGCGTAGAAGTCAGCGCCGACCATGGCGGCGTATTCGGGGGTAAGAACGGCGCCGCCGACCATGATTTTGCACGGAAGGCCCGCTTCACGGATAGCGGTGACGGTATTCTGCATGGATTTGACGGTGGTGGTCATAAGTGCGCTGAGGCCGACCAGCATGGCGTTATGGGTACGAACGGCGTCGACGACGGCGGCGGGCTCGACGTCGCGACCAAGGTCGATGACGGCGTAGCCGTAATTCTCAAGAAGCATACGGACAATATTCTTGCCGATATCGTGGATATCTCCCTTGACGGTGGCGAGCACGATCTTCCCGCGTGTCTGCGCGGCGGCTTCACTTGCCGCGCGAATCACGCGGAAGCCGGCCTTTGCGGCGTCGGCCGAAGCGATCAGCTGGGGAAGGAATAATTTCCCCGCTTCAAACTGCCGTCCCACCTCATCGAGGGCGGGAATCAGATGGGCGTTGATGACCGTCATCGGATCGAGGGTGGTCAGCATGGAGGAAACCGCTTCTTCGGCCTCCTTTTTTCTGCCGGTGAGGATATAGCCGGCAAGGCCCTCTGCCGCCTGTTCGGGAGCCGCAGTCGGGGCGTCTTGTGCGCGCGGTGCGGCAGCAAGCTCGGGGGCGGCGGCAATGTAGCCGACGGCACCGGTGTCCTGTCCCGAGAAGACCCTCCATGCGGCAACCGCCGCGCGGTAGGCGGGAGCGAGGGGGTTAAGGATGGGCATATCAAGGCCTGCGCCGAAGGCAGCGGCGAGGAAGTTGGCGTTCAGCACCTCGCGGGCGGGCAGACCGAAGGAGACGTTGCTCACGCCGAGTACCGTGTGCAGACCAAGCTCGCGCTTGACCAGCGAAACGGCGCGGAGTGTCTCGCCCACAATTGCCTGATTGGTCGATGCGGTCAGCGTCAGGCAGTCGATGAGGACGTCCTCGCGCGGAATACCGAGCGCAAGTGCGGCGTCGAGGATGCGGCGGGCGATGGCAAGCCGCTCCTCTGCGGTATCGGGGATGCCGTTTTCGTCGAGGGTGAGCCCGACCACGGCAGCACCGTAGTGCTTGGCGATCGGGAGAATGGCGGCCAGGCTCTCCGCCTTGCCGTTGACCGAATTGATGATTGGCTTTCCGCAATAGCGGCGCACTGCCGCTTCAACGGCGGCAGGGTCTGCACTGTCGATTTGAAGGGGCAGGGGAGAGACCGCCTGAATGGCGCGCACGAGGCGGCAGAGAACGGCCGGCTCGTCAAGCTCGGGCAGACCGGCGTTGACGTCAAGCACGTCGGCGCCCGCTTCCTCCTGGCTGATCGCTTCGCTAACGACGTAGGCGTCGTCTCGGTTGCGGAGTGCCTCTTTGAGCCGCTTTTTGCCGGTGGGATTGATGCGCTCACCGATGACGGCGACGTCGTGTCCGCAAAGCTCAACCGTTTTGCCCGTTCCCGTGAATACCGTGCGCCGAATCGGCGTACGGGGGGCGGGAGCGGTTGCGTCAAGCATCCTGCGCAGCCCGGCAATGAAGTCGGGCGAGGTACCGCAGCATCCGCCGAACACCGTTACGCCGTCAGCGGCAAGGGGTGCGCAGGCGGCGACGAACTCCTCGGGGGTTACGTCGTAAACGGTGTGCTGCTCGCCGCATCCGCAGTCGACGATGCGGGGAAGACCCGCATTCGGCTGAATCATCACGGGGACGGTGGCGTATTCCAGCATTTCCCGCACCAGGGGTGCGGCCTCGCGCGGGCCGAGTGAGCAGTTGAGACCGATTGCATCCGCACCGAGTGCGGAGAGGGTTACGGCGGCAGTCTTCGGATCGGTGCCGAGGAAGGTGCGGCCGTCGGCCGAGAAGGTCATGGTGACACAAACGGGAAGGGTACTGTTCTCCTTTGCCGCAAGCAGTGCAGCCTTCGCCTCAAGCAGATCGGACATGGTTTCAATGAGAATCAGATCGACGCCTGCCGTCGCCCCTGCGCGGACAACTTCGGCAAAGAGTGCGTAGGCGTCATCAAAGGAAAGGGTGCCGAGCGGCTCAAGCAGAGCGCCGCTCGGACCGATATCGAGTGCAACCCGCTTCGCGCCCGCCTCACGTGCCAGACGCACGGCGGCGGGAACGACAGCATCAACAGAAAGATCTTCCCCGCCCTCGGAGAGCTTGCGGGCGTTTGCGCCGAAGGTGTTTGCGGTAATCACGTCGGCACCTGCGGCAAGATATTCTGCGTGGATGGAACGGATGACGTCGGGATGGGTCAGATTCAGCCGTTCGGGCAGCTCTCCCGCACGCAGGCCGTGCGCAAGAAGCATCGTGCCCATTGCGCCGTCAAAAAGGGTGAATTCGTTCGGATTGATGATCATGGGATGAACCTCGTTTTCGAAAAATGGAAGATACGGCGTCTTATTTTGCCGCAAATTTTTCAGCAAGGGGAAGAATGCGGTTCAGCTTTGCGCGGAATTCCTCGTCCTCGGCATAGCGGCGGATATTCCAGGTTCGCTCGGAGAGGGCGGCCAGGTTTTCGCGCACGGCTTCAATCTCTTGCTCGTACGTGCACTCCCATGCACAGAGCAGACCACCCAGCATTTGCTCGGTGGGGGCAATATGAATCGGGTTGAGATGCGCCTCCGATTTTTTCCACCAGTGATACCAGC
>JAZODX010000223.1:0-7886 GCA_045597265.1 Eubacteriales bacterium
ATCCGCCGCGGCGGGATCGGGTAAAACGACGGTGCTGACCGAACGGATTATCCGACTGCTCACCGATTCCGAAAAGCCCGCGTCGCTTGACCGTATGCTGATCGTCACCTTTACGCGTGCGGCCGCGGCTGAGCTGCGCCAACGGATCTCGGCCGCACTCGGTCAGGCGTTGGCACGCGATCCCGGGAACCGTCATCTTCACCGCCAGCTTCTCGCTCTGAATTCGGCAAAAATCAGTACTATCCACGCGTACTGCCTGGAGTTGATCCGCAGCCACTTCCAGCGTCTCGGGCTTCCCGCAAAATTTCGGGTTGCCGACGAGGCAGAGGCGGGCGTTCTGTCCCGCACGCTGATGGATGAGGTCATCAATGAACAATACGCCGCCGATCCGCACTTCGGCACTCTGGCCGATCATTTCACCGGTGCAAGAAACGACAGCAATCTTGCCGACGTTTTTCTTGCCCTCTACGAAAACCTTTCCGCTTACCCTGAGGGAATATCCTTCCTTATCCGAAACGCCGCGGATCTGCGGCAAAACGGTGCTTCTCTCGCGCACGGCTGGGGCAGGATTCTCCTTGCACGCACCAAACGCTTTTATCGTGCCGCAAAGGAAACGCTTTGCCGTGCCGTTGACGAGATGGCGGATGACGAAAATATGCAAAAAGCTTATCTCCCCGCCTTCGCCGCTGACCTTGCCCACGTCGACGAGGTCTGCGCAATTCTTGACGGCAACCCCGATTATACTACCCTGCGCCGTGCGGTAACCGCCTATATTCCGCAAAAGCTGGGGTCCTTGCGCAGCGAACGCAAAAGCGAGGAAAGCGAGCTTTGGAAATTTGCCCGCGACAGCTTCAAGGAGGACAGGAAAGCGCTTGAGAAGAACTTTTTTGCCCTTGAAGAAGAACAGCTCCTCGCCCGCATTGCAGAAACGGCAGAGGCCGTCTCTGCCCTGTACGGCCTGCTTTCGCTCTACGACGAACGGCTGACGGCCGAGAAAAAGCGGCGCGGTATCTGCGATTTTTCGGACATCGAGCGCTATACACTGAAGCTGCTCGTGGACGAACGTGACGGGGACACGGAGCTTGCCCGAGGCCTGACTGAGAATTTTGACGTGATCTGCATCGACGAATATCAGGACGTCAACGCCGTGCAAGACAGAATTTTCCGTGCCATTGCCCGCCCGGGAACACGCTTTATGGTTGGCGATATCAAGCAGAGTATTTACAGCTTCCGCGGCGCTGAACCGTCCATCTTTGCCGACTACCGCCGCTCCTTCCCCATGCTCGAAGAAAACAAAGAGGGGGATGCGGCCTCCATCTTCATGTCAAGCAACTTCCGCTGTGACGGTCCGGTAATCGCCTGCTGCAACCGAATTTTCTCCTTCCTGTTCGGCCATTGCGGAGAATCAATCGGTTACGTGCCCGAGGATGATCTCGTCCACGGGAAGGCAATTCCCGACCCGCCGCCCGACTTTGCCCCCGCCGAGATTCTGCTCTGCCCGACCGGGGCGGCAGATGACGATGCGGAGGAGGAAGAGGGGGAAGGCATCGTAGCAGAATACCGCGCAATTACCGCAGAAATCAAGCGTCTGCTCCGCGACGGGCGCCTGGACGATGGCTCCCCCATCCGTCCCTCCGACATTGCCGTGCTGATGCGCAGCAAAACGACGGCCGATCAGCTCATCTCTGCACTCGAGGAAGCGGAAATCCCGTGTGATGCAGGAAGCGCAGAGGATTTCTTTGAGAATCCCGAGGTGCTGATGATGCTCTGCCTGCTCAACACCATCGATAACCCCAATCGTGACGTATACTTTGCCGGAACACTCCGTTCCCCGCTCTTCGGCTTTACGATGGACGAGCTTATCCGCATCCGCGAGGCCTCTCCCGAGAAGGACGAGCCGCTTTATTACGCCTTCGTCCGCTATACCGAGGAAACCGATTGGACGAAGGGCAGACAGTTTCTCGAGCGCCTTGCCCAATACCGCGCGATGGCCGAGGGAACCCCGGTTGACCGCCTTCTGGACGCGCTCTACCGCGATACCGCCGTTCTGGCCTTTGCCGGTGCGGATGATGCAGACGCACGGGGACGCTCTCCCGAGCAAAAGCGCGCCAATCTTCGCCTGCTCTACGATTATGCCCGCCGCTTTGAGGCAAGCTCCTACAAGGGACTTTATAATTTCATCCGTTATCTGAACGATATTATCGCCGAGGAGTCAAAAATTGAAGCTCCCGCTGTTTCACCGGGCGACACGATCCGCATTCTGACTATTCACCAATCCAAGGGGCTTGAGTTCCCCGTCTGCTTCGTCTGCGGGCTCGCCAAACGCTTCAATCTCCGTGACGCCTCTGCCAATCTGCTCTTTGACCACGACGCCGGAATCGCACTCCGTTTGCGGGATGAGACAGGCTTTGCCCGCCGCACTACCCCGATTCGCGAAGCGGTGGCCGCACAGATTACAGACCGACAGATTGAAGAGGAAATGCGGGTGCTCTACGTTGCGCTCACCCGTGCACGGGAACGGCTCTATCTAACCGCACAGCTAAAGGAGCCCGAAAAAACGCTCGCTGCGGCCGAGCGACGGAGCCTTCTTGCCAACACCGACGAGCTGATGCGAACCGGCTGCTTTATCGACTGGATTCTGACGGCCCTCATCCGAACGCCGGCTGACTGCTACCGAATCACCGTCATCCCGGAAAGTCGGTCGGCGGAGAATGCTCCCGAAATCCGCGAAACGAAAAAAGAAAGTGCCGCCCCCGACGCTGAGACGGTTTCCCTTCTGCGGGAGCGCTTTGGCTTCGTTTATCCCAACCGGCACCTGACGAAGCTTCCCGCAAAGCTGGCCGTCTCCCATCTTTACCCACGTCTGCTTGACGAGGAGGAAGTCCCCACCGATCTCGGAGACGCGCCCCGTCTTCCCGATCTGCGTCACTCCCCCGCCTTTCTTGACGCATCGGCTGCGGCAGAGCAGAACGAAGCCGCAGAACGCGGCACGGCAACCCACGTTTTCCTCCAGTTTTGCGATTTTTCACGATGTGCCGCCGATCCGACACCCGATGGTATCCGCGCAGAAGCCGAACGCCTGGCAAATGACGGCTTCCTTTCCCCCCGCATGACCCGACTGCTTCGCGCCGAGGAAATTGCACGCTTCTTCACCTCGCCCTTTTACACCGAGCTTTCCTCAGCCGAATGGCTGTTCCGCGAGCGGCGTTTCCATCTCTTTATGCCCGCTGCCGCCTTTACGGCCGATCCTGCCTATGCACGGCAGTTGGGAGAGGAGAAGATTCTCGTTCAGGGTGTCATTGACCTCTGCTTTGAAACCGCAGACGGACGGCTTGTACTCTGCGATTATAAAACGGACCGTCTCCCCCGCGACCGCAACGCGGCACGGAGGATTCTCACCGAACGGCACGGCAATCAGCTCAGCTATTACGCCGAGGCCTGCCGCGCCCTCTTCGGCCGCTCCCCCGATACCGTTTGTCTCTGGTCGCTCGCTCTCGGCGAAGCGTTTACACTTGCATAATCCCCAAGGGAGTCGCGTTATGCGGCTCCTTTTCCTTTTTTCTTTGCTTCCGCGCTTGACCCGGATGCATTTCCGTGCTATAATAAGCGCAGTACCGTTGCGCACGCAACATTTGCATACGCAACAATTGATTTTGAAAGGAAAATCGTCATGCCATCTCT
This sequence comes from Eubacteriales bacterium, assembly GCA_045597265.1. Classification (GTDB taxonomy): domain Bacteria; phylum Bacillota; class Clostridia; order Oscillospirales; family CAG-272; genus SIG693. The sequence goes on from JAZODX010000223.1 coordinate 3,682, forward strand.
GATGCGATATATCAATGTGATCAGCCGCTGCGGAATGCTTTGGCGGGGAGACAAGCTGCGCGGTACCGGACTCAGGCCGGGGCAAGCCGCCTATATTCTCACCCTCTGCCATACCCCGGGACTTTCCCAGGAGCAGGTTGCCCGACGAATTTACATCGACAAAAGCAACGTCACCCGTCATCTTGCCGCCCTTGAGCGGGAGGGCTTTGTTGAGCGCAAGCAAAGTGAAACCGATCGGCGCGTTTCGTTGGTTTATCCTACCGCAAAGGCCTATGGTATCCTGCCGCTCGTCCGTCAAATCACCCGCGAATGGAACGAATATCTCACCGACGGCTGGACCGAGGAAGAAATTGATACCCTCAAGCAGCTTCTTGCGCGCGTCGGCGAGCGTGCAACCGCCTACGCCTGCCGTGAGCTTGACGACGCGGCTGAGGAAGACGCGAAGGAGGATAAGGCATGAAACTGATTCTACGTTACCTTCGTCCCTTTTATCTGCGCATGGTACTCGGTTTTTCGGTCAAGATCGTCGCATCGCTGATGGATCTCTTTCTCCCCTATATTCTCAAGTACATCATCGACGACGTCGTTCCCGGCCGCGAAATGGCTCCCGTTCTCTTCTGGGGTGGGATTATGCTGCTTTGCTCAGCCTGCGGCTTTGTGGGAAACGTCACCGCAAACCGAATGGCCTCCCGCGTTGCCCGCGATACCACCGAGCAGCTTCGCCACGATCTCTTCGCGCGGGTCATGCATCTCTCTGCGCATCAGATTGACAAGCTCACCATACCGAGCCTCGAATCCCGCCTGACCTCGGATACCTACAACATTCATCATCTGATCGGTATGATGCAGCGCATGGGCGTCCGCGCCCCCATTCTGCTCGTCGGCGGCATCATCGTTGCCGCAACGATGGAACCCATGCTGACCCTTGTTCTGATCGCCGTCCTTCCCTTTATCACCCTGACGGTCTGGATGATCTCCCGCAAGGGAATTCCGCTCTACACCGCACTCCAGCAAAAGGTTGACCGTATGGTCCGCGTCGTACGCGAAAACGCGCACGGCATCCGCGTCATTAAGGCTCTCTCCAAAACCGACTACGAGCGCCGCCATTTTGACGCGGTCAACCGCGAGGTAGTTGCTGCCGAAAAAAAGGCAGGCATCACCATGGCGGCAAGCAGCCCGATGATGAACTTCTTCCTCAATACGGGCCTGACCTGCGTAATCGTCGTAGGCGCGCTCCGTGTCAACGAGGGGATAAGCGAGCCGGGAAGTATTCTTGCCTTTCTCTCCTTTTTCACTCTCATCTCCAACGCAATGCTTGCCGTAACCCGTATGTTCGTCATGCTCTCCAAAGGAACCGCATCGGCCAACCGCATTGCTGAGGTGCTCGATATGCCGAGCGATCTGGCTACCGCCTCCGAGGACGACTATCCCCGTCAGCGTGACGGCCGGGATGGGTTTATCACCTTTGATGGTGTCTCCTTCTCGTATAACAAAACCAAGAACAACCTCACCGACGTCTCCTTCCGCGTGCCACGCGGCGGTACGCTCGGTATCATCGGCGCCACCGGAAGCGGAAAATCGACCATCGTACAGCTGCTTATGCGTTTTTACGACGTCGATGCGGGCTCAATCCGAATCGGCGGACGGGATATCCGCACCTTCCCTGCCGACGAGCTCCACGGCAAATTCGGCGTCGCGATGCAGAATGATTTTCTCTATGCGGACACGGTTGAGGAAAACATTGCGTTCGGCCGCAATCTTTCCCGCAGTGAAATTGAATTTGCGGCAAAGCTTGCTCAGGCTGCCCCCTTCATTGAGGATTTTGAAGAGGGGTATCTCCATATGCTGACCGCCAAGGGAACGAATATCAGCGGCGGGCAGAAGCAGAGGACGCTCATTGCCCGCGCACTGGCTGCCAAGCCAGAGATTCTGATTCTCGACGACTCCTCCTCGGCACTCGACTATAAAACCGACGCAAATCTGCGCCGCGCCATTGCAGACAATCTCGGCGGCGAAACCACCACCATCGTCGTGGCACAGCGAATCAGCTCGGTGATGCAGGCAGACGTGATTCTCGTCATTGACGAAGGACGGATCATTGGTCTCGGTGACCATGATTCCCTGCTTGCCTCCTGCGCCGTATACCGCGAAATCAGTGAATCCCAGATGGGAGGTGCCATCCTTGAATAAACCCGGAATGCCCGGCGGCGGACGCGGGAAAATGTCAAACATTTCTGCCTCCCCCGACGTCAAGCTGAACAAAGGTGCGCGAGTGCGCGTTATCCGCCGCCTCTGCACCTATCTCCTCCGCTATCCGTGGATGGTGCTTCTCGCCTTTCTTCTGATGATCTCCTCCAACCTCCTTGCCCTGGTAGCCCCCCGTCTGTCCGGCTCGGCCATCGATGCCATTGCCCCGGGAAAGGGTGCCGTCGTCTTTGAAGAGGTATTCTTCTATTGCGGACTGATGCTCGTTTTCTACGCCCTCTCCGCCCTTCTTTCCTTCTGTCTGGCCACCCTGATGATTCACCTCAGTCAGCGCATCATTTACACCATGCGCAAGCAGGTATTCGACCATCTCACCGCTCTGCCCGTCGGCTACTTTGACTGTACGGCAACGGGAGAGATCATCAGCCATATTTCCTACGATATTGATACCATCAACGCCTCGCTCTCCCACGATCTGCTGCAGATCTGCGCCAGCTTCATCACCATCTTCGGTTCTCTCGGCATGATGCTCAGTATCTCCCCCGTTCTGATTCTTATCTTTGCCGTAACGGTACCGATTTCTCTGATCTTTACCAAGTACAAAACGAAAAAGATCCGCCCGCTTTTCAAGCGCCGTTCGGCCAAGCTGGGCGAGCTTAACGGATATGCGGAGGAAATGCTCTCGGGACAGAAAACCATCAAGGCTTACAACCGCGAGGAGATCATCATTGACCGCTTCGATGCGCGCAACACCGCCTCGGTTGACGCACACTACCATGCCGAGTATCAGGGCGCCATGATCGGTCCATCGGTCAACTTCGTCAACAACCTCTCGCTCTCGATGATCTCGATGTTCGGCGCCATGCTCTATATGATCGGTTCCTTCTCGATCGGCACCGTCACCTTTCCCGCGCTCTCGCTCGGCGATATCTCCAACTTCATTCAGTACTCCCGCCGCTTCTCGGGTCCGATCAACGAGATGGCCAATATCTTCAGCGAACTGCAGTCGGCGCTTGCCGCCGCAGAACGCGTCTTCCGCCTGATGGATGAAGAGCCGGAGCCGCTTGACGTTGAGCGCGCCGTCACCCTCTCGAACGTCAGGGGGCACGTCAAGCTCGACCGCGTCCGCTTCGGCTATACGGAGGATCGCACGATTCTGCACGACTTTACGCTTGATGCAAAGCCCGGCAAAATCATCGCCATCGTCGGACCGACCGGAGCCGGGAAAACGACGATCATCAATCTGCTGATGCGCTTCTACGATCCGCAGGCAGGGAAGATTTTCGTAGACGGTGAGGAGATTCGCGATCTGACCCGTGACAGCCTTCGCCTCGGCTTTACGATGGTTCTGCAGGACACCTGGCTCTTCCATGGTACGATTTACGAAAACATCGCCTACGGCAAGGAAAACGCCACCCGCGAGGAGGTGGTGGCCGCAGCCAAGGCGGCGCGCATCCACAACTATATTGAGCAGCTGCCCGACGGCTACGATACCGTCCTCTCGGATGACGGCGTCAATATATCAAAGGGTCAGAAGCAGCTGATTACCATCGCACGCGCCATGCTGCCCCGTGCAGGAATGCTGATTCTTGACGAGGCAACCTCAAACGTCGACTCCCGCACCGAGATACAGATTCAGGAAGCGATGTATCGGCTGATGGAAAACAAGACCTGCTTCGTCATTGCACACCGTCTCTCCACCGTACAGAACGCCGACCTCATTCTCGTGGTCCGCGACGGTCGTATCATCGAGCAGGGCAACCACGAGGAGCTGATGGCAGCCCGTGGCTTTTACCATTCCCTCTACAGTGCTCAGTTCGACTAACCATGCAACCGTATAAAAGAAGAGCCGTCGGAAGACGGCTCTTCTTTTGCGGCGGCAACAAAGGTATACTTTTATTTCCACTTTAGATAGTAGCGTGACATTTCAGTAAGCCTTCTCCAGCGGAGAAGGTGCCCCGAAGGGGCGGATGAGGAGAGCATCCTCAGTACTGCACATA
>JAZODX010000224.1:0-4216 GCA_045597265.1 Eubacteriales bacterium
CTGCTGACCGGTACCATCTACACCTCGCGTGACGCAGGGCACAAGCGCATGTGCGAGGCACTCGCACGCGGCGAGGAGCTCCCCTTCGACCCCAAGGATGCCACCATCTATTACGTCGGCCCCACCCCCGCAAAGCCGGGACAGGTGATCGGCTCGGCAGGTCCCACCACCTCCGGCCGTATGGACGCCTATGCGCCTACCATGATGAGCGTCGGCGCACGCGGCATGATCGGCAAGGGTGCACGCCTGCCCGAGGTTGTCGAGGCAATGAAGCAATACAGCGGCGTCTATTTCGGCGCCATCGGCGGTGCCGGCGCTCTGCTCGCCCGCTGTATCAAAAAGTGCGAGCTGATTGCCTATGAGGACCTGGGCGCCGAGGCGCTTCGCCGTCTCTACGTGGAAGATATGCCCCTCGTCGTCATCATTGACTGTGCGGGCAACAACCTCTACGAAAGCGGCCGCGCCGCTTATCTGGCAGACAAGAAATAAAAAACGGCTGCAGCCGGAGCCTTCCTTGTTCAATACACAAGGGAGGCTTTTTCTTTGCCCGCAAATGCGCACTTACTCACCATTTACCGTGGCGGTGCGAATGATTCAACCTTCAATAGAAAAAGCTTGTCACCTTCAACAAGGCGGTTATTGAGCATTATCCTCCGATATGATAGAATATAATTACTTCAAAGAAGGGGGCGTATTTATGAATATCGCTAAAATAATAACCGACAGACGAAAATCACTTGGGCTAACTCAGCAGGCGTTAGCGAAAAAACTGAATATCTCTTTTCAAGCCGTTTCAAAATGGGAAAACGGTACTTCTTACCCCGATGTTACGCTCCTCCCTGAGCTTGCGGCTATTTTGCATGTTTCTATAGATTCATTGCTCGGATATTCTTCCAAGTCATTAACCGAATATGATAAAAGATATAATGCAGAGGGCTATTATTGGGGATTGACGCCAAATAAGCTTTGTTATGAAATCATGCAGCTCAAGCCTCCAACCAAGCCGTACAAAGCACTTGATATCGGATGCGGAGAGGGAAAGGATGCCGTTTTTCTCGCGAGAAACGGATATGATGTAACCGCTTTTGATGTTTCGGAGCAGGGCTTGTCCAAAGCACGTGAACTTGCCGATCACTGCGGCGTGAAAATAGATTTCTTTAAAGCAGATATACGTGACTTTAGACTTGAAACGGATTTTGATATCATTTTTTCAAGCGGAGTATTTCATTATATTCCGCAGGAACAACGGAAGAGCGTTATTGAAAGTCTCAAAGAACATACCACATTCAATGGAATAAACGCGATAAATGTTTTTGTAAGAAAGCCCTTTATTCCGTTGCCGCCCGATATTGAAGAAAACGAAATCGCGGCAGGCGATTGGAAATCCGGAGAATTATTTATGTATTACCATGATTGGCTGTTTCGCAAGAATGAAGAAAGAATTTTTGATTGTAACAGCAGCGGCATTCCTCATAATCATTGTATGGACGTAATAATCGCAGAAAAGATTTAATACAAAAGCCACGGCGGAAATTTATCTGCCGTGGCTTTTAACTATTCAAAACTTTCCTTTAGCCCACGAGGCTAAAGGCCCGGATTTTTTTCTCGTTTTACCCGAAATATCTCGCAATTTCTTCTCCGATGGCTTCTGCCATGCAGAAAAAGCCGAGGTCATTCGGATGGGTGCCGTCCACCGTGCAGTTATCCCAGCCGGGAACGCGAAAGAGCGACTGGCCGTCGATAAAGGTAACCTTGCGGTCACCTGCGGCAAGGGCGCGGTGATAGGTATCGAGAATGATCTCGCGGCGCTCGGGAGCGTTCGGCGTTCGGACGTAGTCCGGGCGTGATACCATAATATAGGGGATATCGGGATGCTTTTCGTGGATGGCGGCGTAAAGCGGATAGTAGGTTTCGGCAAGATGCTCCACGCTCGGGGCGTTATGGTCGTAGTCGCAGACGAAGCAGGACATTTCGCGCTCAGCCATCCAGTTGACAATGGACGGTTCGCCCTTTGCGCTACCCGAAAAGCCGAGATTGACGTAATCAATATTCACCCGGCGAATGATGTGGTTCTGATAGCTCAGACCGGGACGGGACGCACATGCACCCTGGGTAATCGACGAGCCGTAGTAATAAATCGGTGCGATCGGACGGTATTTTTTGCCCTCACCGACCACGGCATCCTCAGCCAGACCGACGTAGAGCGCGTCAAGATCGTTGTAGGGCGGAAAGTTGATGGTAAAGCTGCGCATCCGTCTGTCGGGAAGGTAAAGAATTGCCTCAAAGCCGCCCTCCGCCATGATCGGACAGCGAAGCGTGCCCTGATAGCGGCTTTCGGTTTCATGATCGATATAGAGATCAAATCCCGAGGTACCGTTGGGCGGCATATGATCAAAGCGCCTGAGCGACGGCATGATTGCTTTGATCGCAATATAGGGTGAATCGGTGGAAAAGCGCACGCGGCCGCCGGCCGTATTGGTCGCCAGTACCTTCACGTTATAGCTGACCTCGGCGGCCAGTGCATCGGGAAGGCGCTTAAATTTGGGCTCGGTCTGCGGCTCCCAGAGACCGTAGAGGGTAAAAGGGGACTTGCGCACGTCGTAGAATCGCAGGTCGGTTTCCTTAAGGGTAGTCGGGACGATCATGTTCGGGTCGACTTCATGCGGAGCAGACATATTGGGTTCCTCTCTTTATTTGTATTCGCCCGCCGTCAGACGGATGAGCAGATTGATATCGTCGGGCTGAACCTTGGCCTCGTGTGCCGCACGGCAGCGGCGGATTGCACCGCATTTTTCACAGCGGTGCACAATCACATAGCCCTTGCGCGGGTCGGTTTCGACCCGGATCGGGCGCATCTGCCCGCCGCAGGCGGCCGCACGGGCCCCGGGATTCTCATCAAGGTGCAGGGACCACAGGCAGACGGGGCAGTGGTTGCGCGAGCTGTAACCGAGCGGCTCCACTTCCGCGCCGCAGTGGGCGCAGATGAAGGCACTGTCGTTTTTCTGAAAGCGTTTTTCCATGTTTACTCCTTACTCGCCTGTCTCAGCCGACTCGGCCGGCTTCTCGGTCTTGGCCAGAACCGTCCAGCCCGTCTCGCTGTCCCAGCAGGCAACGATACCGGTGGAGGGGGCGCTGATGTATTCGTAGGTGAAGGGGATAAGAATACGTCCGTCGGTATCCACGACGCCCGAGCAGCCGTCCTTGAAGCCGATTACGCCAACCCCCTCGGTAAAGGGCCGGGCATAGGTATAGATCGGCTGGGCAATCCAGTGTCCGTCGGTGTGGTAATAGCCGTACTTTCCCTCCCGCTCAAGCAGAAGAACGCCGTCAGAGTAGGCGGCAAGCGTATATCCGGCGGGAATCTCGAATTCGTTTCCCGAGAGATCGATCAGCTTTTCCACGTCAGCCGTGATGATATTGCGGTAAGAGTAGTCACGTTCCAGCATACGTACGCGTACGTAACCGCGATCGTAATAGTAGTGTCCGATGTCCGATGCGTCCCGCATCAGGGGCTCCACGTAGGAGGCAACCACGTAGCGGCTGTTCTGGTTGGTCATATAGACCCATTCGTTTGCCCAGCTGAAGGTGGGAAGCGCACGGTAGCCGTTGAGGCCGAGGAAGATCAGACGGCCTTCCTTATCCACCGAGCAGCCGCGTCCCTCGCGGTAACCGTAGGTACGGCTGAAGTTCGGCGTAACGAAATTCCAGCCGTTGTTCGTATTGCGGTAGCCCCAGCGAATCACAGGCTTGAAGCGGGTGACCGTCACGGTGTTTCCCTGCTTGGTCACGGTAAACCCGGGGCGCTCAATCACCTCAGACACTTCGGGTGCGGCCGTCGTCTCGGGCTCAGCCGTCGTCTCAGGCTCAGCCGTCGTCTCGGGTGCGGCCGTCGTCTCGGGCTCGGCCGTCGTCTCGGGCTCAGCCGTTATCTCGGGCTCAGCCGTTATCTCGGGCTCGGCCGTCGTCTCCTCCTCACCCGTCGTCTCCTTGTCTCTGCCACCGAGCAAATCCCCTATGCTGGCCGGTACGAGAACGCGCTCGTACAGCGTCCCCGTCAGCGCATCAATCACCAGCAGCTCCCGCCCGTCAGCCGTCAGCGCGAGGACGAGACCGGCATCCTCCAGCGCCTCTGCGACAGTGGTTTCCTCGGGCGCGGCCGTCGTTTCCTCGGGCGCAGCCGTCGTTTCCTCGGGCGCGGCCGTCGTTTCCTCGGGCG
>JAZODX010000225.1:0-7806 GCA_045597265.1 Eubacteriales bacterium
CCTTAGTGGTCTCGGGTGCCTTAGTGGTCTCGGGTGCCTTCGTGGTTTCGGGCGCCTTGGTAGTCTCAGATACTTGTGTCGTTGATGGAGCGGCTGTCGTTTCAGTGATAATCGGGTCGGAGGGGAGATTACAGCCGGCCAGAAGAAGCAGTGCGAGAAGAAGGGAGCCCGTTCGCTGAATTGCTTTCTTTAACATGGATATGATGTCGTCTCCTTTTTTGATTTGATCGGGGCGAGCGTTTGCCGGCTCCTGTCGGCAGGAAGCGGAGGGAGCGGCGCGCGGGTGCATCGTTCGGCGTTGTCCAAATCGGCGGCAGTCCTGCGCGGGCGTGCTGCTTTTTGCATTTTCGTGCGGAAAAATTTGATATTCTTATTTTATAGTACAAAAGGAAATACTCACTCATAATCATTTTATCATGTCAAGTAAAAAAATAGTATTGACAAATCAATATAATATTTGGTATAATCAATACAACTTAAATGAAAGGAGATTGCGCAATGCCCCCACGCTTTCGACAGATGAATTTTCGGGATGAAGTGTCCGACTGGCGGACGACGTCGATCGGTTGGACGCCGGAGAATTCCAGAAAGGTTTTTTTGATGGTCGGCGAAGAAGAGCTGTATCCGCTGCATTTCCGGATGTTTGGCTATGACGCCTATACACCGGGGCGCCGAATCGTGCGCTCGGCACGGCCGTATATCGTGCGCTACGTGGTCGGCGGACGGGGCAGGTTTAACGGGATGCCGATTGAGCGCGGCTCCTGTTATCTCAGCGTTCCCGGGCAGAAATACGTGATTGAGAGTGACGTGGACGAGCCCCTGGTGCACTTTTGGTTTGAGGTCAGCGGCAGCAAGGCGCCGCTGTATATTGAGCGGATGCTCGGGTCGGTTCAGCCCGGAATCGTCAACCTTTCGGCCATCGACCGCTGCGAGGCTGTTTTTGCCGAGCTCCTTTTTAACAACCCCAACGTGTGCAAAATATCTACTTATCTTTATAGCGTCTTTTTCCATCTGCTTTCTCTGCACCAGAACGAAAAGCGGGAAGAGGATGCGGTTCCCAAGCCGATGATGATGTATCTTGAGGCGGTGGACTATATCGAATCACACCTCAACAGCCGCATCAAGGTGACCGATCTCTGTGATCGGTTGCATATCGTCCCCGATTATCTTTATAAGATTTTCAAGCGCTACAGCGGGCTGTCCACGCAGGAATATATCATCAACAGTAAAATGCACATGGCAACCACGCTGCTGGCCTCTCCCGAATATTCCATCTCGGATATTGCTGATATGATCGGATACGTGGATCAGGGGCAGTTCACCAAGGCCTTCCGCCGCGTGCACGGTCTCTCCCCCTCCGAGTTCCGTCAGAAGCGGCTCTCTATGAAGGAGGAATAGGCTCGGGCGGAGCGTTTCCGTAATTTACCGGTTGACAAATCTTTCCCTCGATTGGTATAATCAATACATACATGCCCGAAAGGAGTGTCGCTCATGCCGCCGCTGTTTACCCGCATTGATTTCAACGGTGTTTCGACGAAATGGCTTCCGTCTCCGGCCGGCTGGACGACCGAGAATACCCAGAAAATGCTTCTGATGGCCAACGAAGAGGAGCAGCATCCGCTGATGCTGCGCAGCTTCGGCTACGAAAAATATTCGGTTGGCAAGCGGGTCGTGCGCTCTGCGCATCTGTATATCGTGCGCTACGTGGTTGGCGGGCGCGGGACCTTCAACGGGGAAGCACTTTCCCGCGGAAGCTGTTATTGCAGCGTTCCGGGGCAGAAATACGTGATCGAGAGCGACGACGGCGATCCGCTGGTGCAGTATTGGTTTGAGCTGGTCGGCAGCAAGGCGCCGCTCTATATCGAGCGGATGCTCGGCTCGTCCGCTCCGAGCGTCATCCGGCTCTCCGAGATTGCCGAATGTGAGGAAATCTTTCACGATCTTCTTTTCCGCGAGCGGAAAAATTGCAAGCTTTCTACTTATTTTTATAGCGTTTTCTACCATCTCCTCTCTTTGCATCAGCACCAAATGAGTGAGGAGGAGAGCGTGTCAAAGCCCATGCTGATGTATCTGGAGTCGGTCGATTATATTGAGTCGCATCTCAACGAGACCATCCGTGTGGGGGACCTGTGTGCCCGACTGCATATCGTTCCCGATTATCTCTATAAGATTTTCAAGCGCTACAGCGGGATGTCCACGCAGGAATACATTATCAACAGCAAAATGAAGGCGGCTGCAACTCTGTTGGCGAGCGATAAGTATACCGTGGCGGATATTGCCGATATGGTGGGATATGCCGATCAAGGGCAGTTTGCCAAGGCGTTCCGGCGGGTGTGGGGTGAAACGCCTTCGGAATTTCGCCGAAAAAAACTGGGCGAGTAAGGTGCGCGTCTGTGCATAATGGAAGAATCCGCCTGCGGTCAGCGGGCGGATTTTTGTATTGATTTGGCACAATCCTGTATTGATTTTGCCGTTGTTCGAAAAAGGAGTTCGTGGTATAGTATATATGGGAAGTTTCCCCCACGCGGCTGTCTTTGTCGGCTTTTTGAACAAAAAACGGCGTTTTCGGCCCGGTTGAGCGGATTTTTGCCGCTATTGAACGGAGAAAATTTAGACCGAGCGGTCTGTAATTTTACAAAAAAAACATCTAAGGAGAACCCTACAATGAAAAAAATTCTTTCTCTTGTCATGCTCGTTCTGATGCTGGCTTCTCTGGCTGCTATGCCCGCCTCTGCTGCCGACCTGAACGACAACGTTGTGCTCTGGCTCGACTTCGAAGGTGCAACCCTTGAGGAAAAGCTTTCCGACAAGGCTCCTGCCGGCAAGGCTGCCGACAACGCCATCGTTGAGGGCGACCTGGTTAAGGTTGAGAACGGCACCGCGTACATTCCTGCGGACGAGTTCAACATTATCCGCGTCCCCGTTACCGAAGACACCACCGTCTTCAACAACATGACCGTTTACTGCCGCGCAAAGATTACCGGTGCTGCAATTAAGTACGGTCCCGACATCTACGAGATTCCGAAGCATCTGCGTATTTTTGCCGACGCTTCCGCTATCGAGGGCCTGACCACCTTCACCAGCCGCCTGATGTGTGACTCCAAAAAGAAGATCGCGCACTCCGGCTTCATTTACACCGATCCTACCCAGTGGGTACATATCGCACAGACCATCACCTATGCTGACGGTCAGGTATCGGGCAGCGTATTCCTTTCCACCGACGGCGTAAACTACACCGAGTTCACCGGCGCTTACGAGGGTGTGTATGCAGACCTCGCCGCACAGATCAACCTCGGTAAGACCGATAACGGTAACGACGAGAACCGCGGTATGAACATGGAGATCGACGATTTCCGTATCTACAATAAGGTTCTGACCATCGAAGAGGTTGCTACCATTTCCGAGATGACCGCTCCCGCAAAGGGCTCGGCTCCCGCAACCACCACCGCTGCTCCCACCACCACCGCTGCTCCTGCAACCACTACTGCAGCTCCCGCAGCCACCACCGCAGCTCCCGCAGTTACTCCCAGCACCGCTGATTCCGCAGTTCTGGTCGTTCTGTTCGGCGCCGCTGCTCTGCTGACGCTGACCGTTGGTCTCCGCCGCCGCACGAGCAAATAACTCCCGAAAAAAGCAAAACGCTTTTTATAAAAAATTTTAAGGAGAAACAGTTATGAAAAAGGTACTTACTCTCGCACTCGCAGCCATCATGCTGGTTGCAATGATTGTACCCGCATCCGCAGCTGATCTCAACGACAACGTTATCGTCTGGGTTGACTTTGAGGGTGCAACCCTGGAAGAGCAGCTCGCCGACAAGGCTCCCGCAGGCGCCGTTGCCGACAATGCTGAGTTCGTAAACGACGATGCAAACGGCATCAAGATCGAAAACGGTGTTGCTTTCGTTCCTTCAGCTGAAGGCGGTGCATATATCGGCATTCCGCAGAGCGACGATACGGCTGACATGAACAATAAGACCATCTACATGCGTCACAGAGCAAGCGGTACTGCTCCTTCCACCAACTATGGTTCCGACTTCTTGAAGCTCCCCGGCCTGCTTCGCGCTTTTACCCAGGGTGAAGGCATGGACGGTCTCGGCTTCATCTACAAGCGCGTTTGGTTCAAGAACCAGACCAAGGATCCCTATGTTCTGTACACCGACAACCTGCTCGTTCCCGATGGCGAACAGCTCCATACCGTTTACACCATCTCCTACAACGATAAGACCCTTGATGTTAAGGCTTACTACTCCACCGATGGCGTAAACTACACCGAGTACTCTCACACCATGACCGATTATGACTCGATTGAATGGTCCGGCAACATCGAGCTTGGCCACGGCAACGGCCGCGCTAAGAACTTCCACATTGACGATTTCCGCGTTTACAACAAGATCCTGACTGCTGACGAGATCGCAGGTCTGGCTGACGACGTTGCTCCCGCAAAGGGCGCAGCTCCCACCACCACTGCAGCTCCCACCACCACCGCTGCCCCTGCAACCACCACCGCAGCTCCCACCACGACTCCCACTACTGCTGACTCTGCAGTTCTGGTTGTTCTGTTCGGCGCAGCAGCTCTGCTGACCCTGACCGTTGGTCTTCGCCGCCGCACCAGCAAATAAGCTTTTTGAAATGGGTTGATGATACCCGTTTAAGCGAATGACGCCTCATCCGCTGCCGATGATGCTTCCCCGAATGGGAATGCCCAAACAAGTTCTGCCTGAGGCCTTCCCATGGGGGAAGTGTAAAAAGCGGCAGATGAGGCGTCTCTTTTTGCACGAATTTTCTCTCGAATCTTAGAATTTGATTTTGAAAAATACGTTTTATACTTAAACGAATAGAGGGCTCTGCGATGGCGCAATCCGGCAACAGACGATCTGCTGCGTCGCGGTCTGCCTGTTTTTCCGTCTTCCGCCCGCGATATTGTGCGGTGCGGCCGTGAATCCGTCCCGTTTGGCACAGCGCTACGCGGGAACGAACGAATGAGGTTTAACAATATGCTTATTTCCAACAACCGTAAGCTGACGCTCGGGCGTGTCATGCTGAAGGTCGTTATTCCGATGCTTCTTTTCATGTTCATGTTTCTCCTTTCCGCATGCGGAGGGGGAGTCGATACGCCCGATTCGACCACCGATACGACCGGTGTGGAAGTCGCTCCTCCTTCTATCTCCATCAACATAGAGGACTACGTTATCCTCCGTGCTGAGGAGGGAGAGGTATATCCTTCCAAGATTGCACTCGCACTGCAGACCGCATTCTCGTCTGCATTGGGCAAGGACGTGGAGATTATCACCGACTTCGCCAAGCTCTATCCGGATATTACCGAGAAAGAGATCGTTATCGGCCCCACTAACCGTGAGGGATCGGTTTTCACGAGCACGGTAACCACGCCTCCCGCTGAGGGTGAGTATGAAATTGAGCAGCTGGGTGAGCGCATCCTCCTGCACTTCAGCGACGTGTTCGGCGCAAAAGCGGCCGGCGAGGCTCTGCTCAAGAGTATCGTTCCCGCAGATCAGCAAACCAAGGCAATCGAGGTGTATAACAAAATGCTTACTCAGGCCAATATTCTGGGCACCGCGGTAAAGTTCAAGTCGATTTTTGCTGACGACATGATGATTCAGCAGAACAAGCCTTTTACCGTTACCGGTACCTGCAAGGCAATTTACGATCAGTACACCGTCCAGCTTTCCTCCGGCGATGAGATCGTTCAGGCTGTCCCCATGGTGGTAGATGAAGCGACCGGTACGTTCACCGCATCCTTTGAGGGCGTTGCGGGTTCCTACCGCGCATACAGCATTGCGGTTGTCGGCGCAGGCTCCAAGCTTGCTGAGATTGAAAACATCATCTTCGGCGAGCTCTGGATTGCAACCGGTCAGTCCAACATGGCGTATGCCCTTTCCAAGGAAGTGAACTTCCCCGATTCCTTCACCAAGGACGAGTATATCCGTATCATGCAGGTCGGCCGTCCCGCTGACGGTTATCTTGCCGAGCCCTCCTATGAGAGTGACAAGATCAACTGGATCGTCGGCGACAGTCAGTCTGCCGTTTCGGGCATTTCGTCGGTTGGTTACTACTTCTGCCAGAAGCTCCGCGAGAATCTCGGTGTTCCCGTCGGTATGATCTATTACGCAGTCGGCGGCACGCCGGTTCGCTCCTGGATCTCCCGCGACACCATCAACGCTACGCCCGAGCTGCAGGCAGAGAAGAAGTACGCGGTTCCCGAGGCTTGGGATTCCGCAGGATACCGTCAGCCCACCGCGCTCTACAACTCCATGGTTGCTCCCTCACTCGGTCTGCCCGTGGCAGGTCTTCTGTGGTATCAGGGCGAGCAGGACCTCGGTGAGAGAGCGGCAAACTACACGAAGGAACTCGAGACCATGTATCTCCAGTACTGCCGCCAGTACGGCTTTGCTGATTTCGAGATGCCCTTCATCATGCCCATCATCGCACCGTATCTCGCAAAGAATGCTCCGCAGTTCTATGCACAGTTCACCACCGCAATTTCCGAGTGGGCTGCTGCCAACAAGATGATTTCGGCACTTCCCATCAACGACGTATCCCCCGAGCATATGCAGGACAACAGCGCAAGCCACCCGATGACCAAGCTGCCCGTCGGCCAGCGCCTTGCGGCTTCCGCTATGGCCATGGTCTACGGTGAGAGAGGCTACACGGGCGACGCACCGCACGCCAAGTCCACCTCGGTCAACGGCAACGTTCTGACCGTAACCTTCGAGAACGTGGCAGACGGCCTGACGATCGCAGGTGAGTCGAGCGTTCTGCGCGGCTTCATGATCTGCGGTAGCGACGGCGTTTACTATCCCGCCAATGCAGAGATCGTCGGCAAGGATCAGGTTGCTCTCTCCTCGCCCAGCGTTCCGAACCCCGTTTCGGCAACCTATTCCTATGAGCTTCTGACCTACACCGCAAACCTCGGCTGTACCCGCCGCGGCGAGCTGCTGTATATGGCGTCTCCCTTTGCCATCAATATGCCCGCCAATGCGCAGACAATGACCCAGATCAGCTTTGCTGACTTCGACCTGACGAACATCTGGCATCTGACCCGTGATACCAACCACTGGGCCGTACACTACGATGCATGGACTGCAAAGCAGGGTACGAAGGATCTCGCTCTGGTCTACAGCAAGACGGCACTCAAGGTACAGGGCGATGCGTCTCTCCGCGTTACCGTTCCGGCGGCCGGCGCGTTCACCGTCAGCCCGACGCTGGTTGGCGTCAACGAAGAGGGTAACCCCGTTGTTCTGTACGATTATAACACCGATTACACGCGCTTCGGCAAGGTAACGGTCATGATCAAGAATGAGGGCTCGAAGGAGCTGACCGTCACCGGTCTGAAGATGGGCTCCTATACTGCACCCGCTGATATTACCACCCTCCCCGCCAAGAGTGACTGGACCTGCGTCACCTTCGATCTCTCGAAGGCAACCGGCCTCGGCAAGGTTAACGTAATTCAGATCATGCTGACGGCGAACGGCAGCGGCAACGTCTTCTTCGACGATATGCAGTTCCTCAAGTAATTCCCGAATTCCAAAAAGTGAAAAATGAAAAGGAAAGCGCTTGCGGATTCCCGCAGGCGTGTTTCTGTTGCAATCAAAAAGGCGCCCTCCGACGAGGGCAGACGCACATCGCTTCGCACCAAGGCTCCCTCCAAGAGGGAGGTGGGTATGTTATCATACGAAGTGCAACACCCCGCAAATAACAGATGAGACAATAGAATAATAAATTTGTATTTTTGAGAGAAAGGCGTAGCCTTGAACGAAAAAATACAAATTTGGGCAAAAATATAGACTTC
>JAZODX010000226.1:0-5424 GCA_045597265.1 Eubacteriales bacterium
CTCGCAGAATCGTTCACTCCCGCTGCACTCCTTCCGTCTCGCTTTGCGAGCCACCTCCGAGATTGCTTGCAATCTCGTGGCGCTTGCGCCCATCTTCGCTGGGGAAGGCTAATTGTGCGCTCCGTTCGCGTTGTCAACAAAAGTATGCCTTTTTTTCCAGGCGTAAACGAAGTGCGGCACCACCCATATGGTTCCGTTGCAGTACGGACGGTTCGGCAGGGGGGATGCCTCTGCGGCCTTGCTCGGGGAAAAATCTTGCATTTGCTTGACTTTTTTTGTGGGATGAGATATAATAATAGGAGATATGCCATCTAAATAAAGATGGAAAGCTGCCGTACCGTTTTGGTGGCGGCAGAAAAATATGAGGTGGGACAGATGCGAAATCAGGACTTGCTGACCATGATTAAAACCCGTATGCCCGAGTTTTCCAAGGGACAGAAGCAAATTGCCAATTATATCCTTGCACATTACGAAAAAGCGGCGTATATGACCGCATCGAAGCTGGGGGGACTGGTCGGTGTATCCGAGTCAACCGTTGTTCGCTTTGCCATTGAGCTTGGCTTTGAGGGATACCCCGAGCTTCAGCGCTCCCTGCAGGAGCTGATCCGCACCAAGCTTACCTCCTTCCAGCGCATTGAGGTTGCCAATAACCTGATCGGTGAAGGAGATATGCTGGAGAAGGTGCTCAATTCGGATGCTGAGCGTATCCGCCACACGCTCGAGCTTGTCGACCGCGACGTGTTCAATCGGGCGATCGATCAGATTATTGCGGCGAAAAACATCTATATCATCGGTGTTCGTTCTTCCGCATCTCTTGCATCCTTTCTCAGCCAGAATCTTCAGATGATTTTTGACAATGTCCGCTTTGTACAGACGACCTCGGGCAGTGAAATGTTCGAGCGGATTCTTCGGATCGGCAAGGGCGACGTTATGATCGGCATCAGCTTTCCGCGGTATTCCAAGCGTACCATCAACGCGATGGAATATGCGCGTGAGAACGGCGCAAACGTGATTGCCATCACCGATAGCGTTCTCTCGCCTATCGCCCAGTATGCGGATGAGCTGCTGACGGCCCAGAGCGATATGGTATCCTTCGTCGATTCGCTCGTCGCACCGCTCAGTCTAATCAACGCCATGATTGCAGCCGTTTCGATGCGCAAGCAGGAAGAGCTCAACGTCCTCTTCCGCCGCCTGGAAACGATCTGGGACGAATACGATGTTTACGACAAGGCCCATGGATGAGTATATTTCCCGCCGCGTTGCGGTCGTGGGCGCAGGTGCAGCAGGGCTGATTGCTGCCGCGGTGGCCGCGCGAAACGGCGCCGACGTTACGCTCTACGAGCGGAATGACCGCCCGGGGCGCAAGCTGCGCATCACGGGCAAAGGACGCTGTAACGTCACCAATGCTTGTACGACCGCTGAATTTATGGAGGCGGTTCCGCATAACGCCCGCTTTCTTTACGCCTCCCTCGCCCGTTTCTCTCCCGAGGATACGGTGGCGCATTTTGAGGGGCTCGGCGTGCCGCTCAAGGTGGAACGTGGACGCCGCGTTTTCCCGGTTTCCGATAAGGCAACCGATATTGTTGACGCATTGGTTGCCGATGCACGGCGGGCAGGCGTCAGAACCGTTCACGCCCGCGTCACCGATCTTCTGCTTCGGGATGGCGCGGTTACGGGTGTTTGTACCGCCGCAGGAGAGACGCAGTACGACGCAGTGATTCTTTGCACGGGCGGTATGTCCTATCCGGGAACCGGCTCTGACGGAGACGGGTATCGCTTTGCCCGCTGTGCCGGTCATACCGTCACCCCGCTCATTCCCTCTCTCGTGCCCATTGTGTCGGACGACCCGATCTGCCGTCGTTTGCAGGGGCTTTCGCTCAAAAACGTCGCCCTTCGTATCGTTTCGGCCGAGAACGAAAAAACGGTATACGAGGATTTCGGCGAGATGATGTTCACGCATTTCGGCCTGACGGGGCCTATGGTGCTCAGTGCGTCAGCGCATATCCGTGATATCATCCCCGGGCGCTACCGTGCCGTCATTGATCTCAAGCCTGCACTCGGGGATAAACAGCTCGACGCACGTTTGCTTGCCGATTTTGCCAAATATGCAAACCGCGATTTTCTTAATGCCATGGGGGATCTTCTCCCCCAGAAGCTGATTCCCGTAATCGTGGAGCGATCGGGAATCGATCCGCGCAAAAAGGTCAACCTGATTACCCGTGAGGAACGCCTGGCACTCGGTGCTCTTCTCAAGGGCTTCACCCTTTCCCTGCATGGCTTCCGTCCGATCAACGAAGCCATTATTACGGCGGGCGGTGTGAACCTGAAGGAGATTGACCCCGGAAGCATGGCTTCAAAAATTGCGCCCGGACTCTATTTTGCGGGAGAATTGCTCGATCTTGACGCCTATACGGGTGGATATAATCTGCAGATTGCCTTCTCCACTGCCGTGCTCGCAGGTGAGCACGCGGCATGGGGATAATCGGAAAGGAACTGAGATGAAATTTAACATTGCACTGGACGGACCTGGCGGAGCGGGGAAGAGTACCGTAGCGCGCGCCGTTGCCGCAAAGCTGGGGATCGTTTACGTGGATACCGGCGCGCTTTACCGTACCGTCGGACTCTACGTTCGCCGCCATGAGACCGATCCGTCGGATGAGGCGGCCGTTTCGGCGCTTCTGCCCGATATTCATCTTGAAATCAAATATGAGGATGAAGGTCAGCAGGTCTATCTCAACGGTGAGCGGGTAGGTGATGCCATCCGTACCCCCGAGATGTCGCATTATGCGTCGTCAGTCTCGGCACTTCCCGCCGTGCGTGATTTTCTGCTTGAGACACAGCGCGAAATTGCGCGAAACGGCAGCGTAATTATGGATGGCCGCGATATCGGTACGGTCATTCTTCCCGACGCTGAGGTGAAAATTTTTCTGACTGCATCGCCCGAATGCCGCGCCGAGCGCAGATACCGTGAGCTGTGCGAAAAGGGAATTGAAACCACCTATGCGGCAGTGCTTGAGGAGATGAATGCGCGGGATGCCCGCGACAGCGGCCGTGCCATTGCGCCGACCGCGGCGGCCGAGGATGCAATTTTTTTTGATAATACCGGTCTCGGCCTGAGTGAAAGTATTTTCTTCATTCTCGGTATCGTTGCCGCAAAGACCGGCGTTATGCCGCTCGGAGGCAGATAACATGGCCGAAAAAAAGAAGAATTCCAACCGCTTTTATCAGGTTGCCCACAAGCTTGTTGCCCGAACGCTGCTGCGTCTCTTCCGCGTTTCGATTGTCGGAGAGGAAAACCTTCCGCGCGAGGGGGGCTATATTTACTGCTCTAACCATCTTTCCGCACTCGACCCGATTTTCGTGTGCGGCGTCGCACGGACACAGGTGCACTATATGGCAAAGAAAGAGCTGTTCAAAATCCCCGTGCTTGCTCAGCTGATCAAGGCGCTGGGAGCCTTTCCCGTTGACCGCGGCGGCAGTGACGTCGGCGCGATCCGCCGTGCCATTGAGCTGCTCAAGGACAGGGAGAGCGTCGGCATTTTTATTCAGGGGCACCGCTATCGCGGCGTGCCGCTCCGAGAAACCAAGCCGAAGAACGGTGCGGTAATGATCGCCGTCCGTTCAGGGGCACCGATTGTTCCGATTTGTATTCGGATGCCGAAGAACCGCTTCAGACCTTTCTGCCCCATTCAGGTTCGCATCGGGCAGCCGATTCGGCAGGAGGAGCTTGTTGTGGATGAAACCGCCTCGGGGGAATTTTCCCGTCTGACGGCAATGGTTTTTGAACGTATCTGCTTGCTGGGGGATGCTGAAGATGCGTGATCGGATCCGAATTGCGAAAAATGCAGGCTTCTGCTTTGGTGTAAAGCGCGCGGCAGACCGGCTTGCCGCTTTACTCGATACCTCTCCCGACGGGACGCAGATCTGCACGCTTGGTCAGCTGATCCATAACCGTTCGTTTGAGGAGGCAATGGCCGCGCGCGGTGTCCGCGTGATTACGGCGCGGGAAGCCGAGCAAATGGCCGCCGAGGCCGATGCTGAGCACCCGCTGATCGTCCTGATCCGTGCCCACGGCATCGAGCGGCAGATTGAGGACCGCCTGCGGAGGATCTGTGCGCAAAATCCCTATTTTCGCGTAGAGGATTGTACCTGCCCGTATGTCAAGAAGGTGCATCGGATTGCAGCCGAGAGCTCGGGTGAGGATCGGATATTCCTGCTTCTCGGTGCGGCTGAACATCCCGAGGTGGTCGGCATTATGAGCTACGTTAACGGCGAGGGACGGGTCTTCGCAGACGCCGAAGAACTCGAATTGGCATTTCGACGAAGCGAACTGGACAGTTTGCACAAAAAGCAAGTGGTAATTGCCGCGCAAACGACACAAAAATTGTCGGAATGGAAAAAATCAATAGAAATTCTCAAAAACCTCTGTACAAATCCGATTATTTTTGATACAATATGTAGTGTTACGGAAATTCGCCAGAAGGAGGCCGAAAAGCTGTCTGCAGACTGCGATTGTATGATTGTAATCGGCAGTAAAAACAGCTCGAATACGACCAAGCTCTATGATATTTGCCGTGCAAATTGCAGAGATACCCGCTTCATCGAAACGGCGGCGGATCTGCACCAAATGAAACCATTTCCGCCTTTTATTCGGCTGGGAATAGCCGCAGGTGCATCGACACCGGGCGGTATTATAGAGGAGGTATATAAAACCATGAGCGAAAATTTTGCACAAATGCTCGAAGAATCTCTCATTACTTTAAATACAGGAGACACCGTCAAAGGCATCGTAACCTCGGTTACGAACAGCGAGCTGCAGCTTGATCTCGGCGCAAAAGTGACCGGCATCATTGTGGCAGACCAGATCACCGACGATCCTTCTGTAAAGCTGACCGAGCAGTACAAGGTCGGCGACGAGATCGAAGCTTTCGTTATCCGCGTCAGCGATCTCGACGGCGTTGCTACCCTTTCCAAGAAACGTGTAGACGCCAACCGCAACTGGCAGCTCGTCGTTGACGCGCTGACAAATGATACCGTGCTTGAGGGTAAGGTAGTCGAGGCTGTTAAGGGCGGCGTTATCGCGCTGACCTCCGCAGTCCGCGTTTTCATCCCCGGCGCACACACCGGTATCCCGAGAGACGGCGATCTGACCACGCTGGTCGGACAGACCGTTCGTTTCAAGATCATTGAGATCAAGGACCGTCAGCATCGCGCTTACGGCTCCATGCGTGCCGTTATCCGTGAGGAGCGCAAGGCACGTGAGGCTGCTTTCTGGGCAGAGATCGAGGTAGGCAAGCAGTATACCGGCGTGGTCAAGAGCATGACCAGCTACGGTGCGTTTGTTGATCTCGGCGGCGTGGACGGTATGGTACATACCTCCGAGCTGTCCTGGGCACGCATCAAGTCTCCCGCCGACGTTGTTTC
>JAZODX010000227.1:0-14400 GCA_045597265.1 Eubacteriales bacterium
CACAGGCGGCCGTCCTCGCCGACACGGAGCCATGCGATATCGTCACCGACGCACCATACCTTGTAGCCCTGCTCTGCATAGACGGAGGGGGGAATCAACATAGCGAGGTTGGTCTTACCGCAGGCAGACGGGAATGCGGCGCAGATGTACTTGGTCTCGCCGTTCGGATACTCAACGCCGAGGATGAGCATATGCTCAGCCATCCAGCCTTCCTTGCGGCCGAGGTAGGAAGCAATACGGAGCGCGAAGCACTTCTTGCCGAGCAGAACGTTTCCGCCGTAACCCGAGTTGATCGACCAGATCGTGTTGTCCTCGGGGAAATGGCAGATATAGCGGTTCTCCTCGTCGATGTCTGCCTTTGCGTGCAGGCCCTTGATGAAGCCGGCGTCGTTGCCCATAGCGTCCATAACTTCCTTACCGACGCGGGTCATGATGAGCATGTTGAGCACGACGTAGATCGAGTCGGTCAGCTCGATACCGTACTTAGCAAAGTCAGAGCCGACGATACCCATCGAATAGGGGATAACATACATCGTTCTGCCCTTCATCGCGCCGCGGTAGAGCTTCGAGAGCTTATAGTAGCACTCGTAGGGATCCATCCAGTTGTTGATATTACCTGCATCCTCCTTGTTGGTAGTGCAGATAAAGGTTCTGCCCTCAACGCGTGCAACGTCGTTGACTGCCGTTCTGTGCAGATAACAGCCGGGCAGCTTTTCCTGATTCAGCTCAACCAGCTCGCCCGTGGCAATTGCCTGACGGCGAAGCGCATTCGCCTGCTCCTCGCTGCCGTCAATCCAGACGATATTGTCGGGACGGGTCAGAAGAGCCATCTCTTCAACCCAGTTGCGGACATAGGTGTTTTTGATTTCCATGTTCGGTCTCCTTGCAAAATATATTTTTAATTTTAATCAATCTCCATCTTTCTCCATCTTATATTGTACACCATATTTGCAAAAAACGCAAGGGGTAAAATGCATTTTATTTTTTTTTTTACGCATTCTTAACATATTCCCGCCCCCAATTTTCCGTCATTCCGGGGAGTAAAAAAATTCCCCGTTTCCTCTTTTCAAAATCACGCAGATGTGATATAATAATATAATGGATAGTTTTTTTGAGGAAGAAGGTTTTCCCGCTATGTCGATTGAAGTCGTTCGCACCTATCTCGCCGCCTTCGGGCTGGCTGACCAAATCATGGAATTCTCCGTTTCCTCCGCTACCGTTGCACTTGCCGCCGAAGCACTCGGCGGTGACGCCGCTCACATTGCCAAGTCACTGACCTTCCGCGGAAAATCGGGAACGATTCTGCTCGTTGCGGCAGGAAACGCGAGAATCGATAACGCAAAATTCAAGGCAGTCTTTGGCTGCAAGGCAAAGATGCTCACCCCCGACGAGGCTCTGGCATCGACGGGCCATGCAATCGGCGGGGTCTGCCCCTTTGCCCTGCCGTCCGAGGGAGTGGAGGTCTGGTGTGACCTTTCCCTGCGCCCGTATTCGGTCGTTTATCCCGCCTGCGGCTCTGCGAACAGCGCAATTCCGCTCGACTGTGATACCCTTTTTCGTGTCTCGGGCGCAAAAGGTTGGGTTGACGTCTGCCGCATTCCCGAGGAGACGGCATGAGACATTATCTTTGGTGGTTTATGCAGGTCGCGGTGATTGCCGCATTCTGCCTTCTCCTTGCCCTGCTCGTCCTTTTCCTTATTCGCCGCATCCGACGCGCCCGGGGAAAATCGCCGTCTCCGCTCTCACCCAAAACGCTTTTTCTTAATCTTCTTCTGGCGGGTGACGTCCTGGTCACCGTTCTGCTCACGCTGGTTGCACGCCGCGTCAGCGGAGATGCGATGACCCAGCTGCAGCTGTTTTCCAGCTGGCGCGAAGCGTGGAACGCATGGGCACCCCATCTTTTTGAGCAGCTTTTTCTTAACATTGCCGTTTTCGTCCCATTCGGCGCGCTCGTCACACTGCGCTTCCCGCGTGCAAGACGCGTCGGGGGGTACGGTGCGCTGACACTGGCCTTTTCCCTCTGCATCGAGCTTCTCCAGCTGCTGACACGGCGTGGGGTCTTTGACGTGGATGATCTGCTCGGCAACGCAATCGGCGGCATCCTCGGCGGTGCGCTGGTCTGCCTGATTATCGCACTCACGAAGCGCCGGCCGGCACGTGCCCTGCTCGCTTCCCTCCCCCTTCTCCTTTTTGCCGCAGCTTGCGGATGCTTCTTCGGTGCATACGCGGCTCAGCCCTACGGAAATCTCTCCGTTGCGCCAACCGATACCTATCCCATGCATGGGACCGAGGTGTACAGCGAAATTTCCCTCTCCGACGCCCCCGGCTCTGCCCCCGTTTACCGGGAAACCGAATTTGACGAGAACGCCTGTACGGCGGCCGCCGCACGGATTCTCTCCGCGCTCGGGCTTCCTCTCGAGGAGGCCGCCATCGACGTCTTTCCCACGCAAATTACCTACGATTATCCCAACGAGGGGATTTATCTCAATTACAGCAGAACGGGAGGTACCTGGTATCTGGCCCATCTTGCGGACGGCACGCATCCCGCGCCCGCAATCCGCACTGAAGAGGAACTCGCCACCCACCTCGCCGACTTCGGCCTCGAGGTGCAAGCCGCCGAAATCCTCTATGCGGGGCGGCAGATCTGGCGCGTTTATCCCCCTGCCGACCGCGCGTCCGTCGGACAAATCGTCTGTATCTTTCACACCGACGGCAGATGGTCGATTGATGCGGGAATTCCTCATCTTTCCCTCACTCGCGAGGAGCCGATTCTATCCCCCCGCGACGTGCTCGGACAAATCCGGGAAGGCCGCTTCCGTCTCATCGGTGACGCCCTCTTCCCCGCCGACTCGCTGACCCTTACCGCACTCACCCTTACCTACCGCACCGACACCAAGGGCTTTCTTCAGCCCGTCTGGCGTGCCGCTGCAGACATCGACGGCGTCAGCTGCTCTCTGCTGATTCCCGCCCTACAATAATCAAAGATCAACGAAACTACGGAGGTTGCACCCATGGCAAAGTCCGCAAACGACAAGAAAACACAGTATAATAATCAATCAATCACCATGCTCAAGGGCGCCGATCGCGTCCGCAAGCGCCCGGCCGTTATTTTTGGCTCGGACGGGCTTGAGGGCTGTGAGCATTCTTTTTTTGAAATTCTCTCCAACTCGGTTGACGAGGCGCGCGAGGGATACGGCACCTCCATCAAGGTCACCGTTTTTGCCGACCATTCGCTTGAGGTCGACGACCACGGCCGCGGCGTTCCGCTGGGCTGGAACGAGGCCGAGGGCAAATTCAACTGGGAGCTGGTTTACTGCGAGCTGTATGCCGGCGGTAAGTATAATAATAACGACGATGATGCGGCATACGAGTATTCGCTGGGGCTGAACGGTCTCGGCGCCTGTGCCACTCAGTACAGCTCGGAATATATGGAGGTCCGCTCCTACGACGGCGAGAATATGCACAAAATCAGCTTTGCCAAGGGTGAGCCGATCAGCGAGCTTGAGACGGTGCCCCTCTCGCGGGGAGAGCGGCGCACCGGTACGGTCATCCGCTGGAAGCCCGACCTTGAGGTATTTACCGATATTGCCATCCCACACGAGTTCTTCTCCGACGTGCTTCGCCGCCAGTCGGTCACGACGGCAGGCCTGGAGTTCGTTCTGCGGCTTGAGCAGCCCGACGGCAGCTTCACCGAGCAGAGCTTCGTCTACCCGAACGGCATCTCCGACTACATCGCCGAGCTGGCAGGAGAGACCTCGCTGACCGCACCCGTGCTCTGGAAGATGGAAGCACAGGGGCGCGACCGCGCCGACAAGGAGCCGTACAAGCTCAAGGCAGAGATTTCCTTCTGCGTCTCCAACACCGTCAACGCGCTCGAATATTACCACTGCTCCTCTTACCTTGAGCACGGCGGATCGCCCGACAAGGCCGTTCGGTCGGCTTTCGTCTACGCGCTTGACAAATATCTCAAGGCAAAGGGCAAGTACAACAAAAACGAATCGAAAATCACCTTTGGTGACGTGGAGGACTGCCTGCTTCTGGTCATCAACTCGGTCTCCACGCAGACCTCCTACGAAAACCAAACCAAGAAGGCCATCAATAACCGCTTCATCGCCGAGGCGCTGACCGATTTTCTCCGTGAAAATCTCGACCTTTACCTGGTGGAAAACCCCACCGCCGCCGAAATTTTCGCCAATCAGGTTCTCGTCAACAAGCGCAGCCGCGAAAGTGCCGAGAGCGCGCGTCTCAACCTCAAGAAAAAGCTGACCGGCACGATGGATATCGCCAACCGCGTGGAGAAATTCGTCAACTGCCGCTCGCGCGATCCCGAGCAGCGCGAGCTCTACATCGTGGAGGGTGACTCGGCACTGACCTCGGTCAAGCTGGCACGCAACGCCGAATTCCAGGCGGTCATTCCCGTGCGCGGCAAAACGCTCAACTGCCTCAAGGCAACCTACGAAAAGATCTTCAAAAGTGACATTATCCTTGATCTGCTCAAGGTCATCGGCTGCGGCGTGGAAATCAAGGGCAAGGTCAAGGGGGATATCGTTCCCTTTGATCTCGAATCCCTCCGCTGGTCCAAAATCATCATCTGTACCGATGCCGATGAGGACGGCTTCCAGATCCGCACCCTCCTTCTGACCCTCTTCTACCGTCTCCTCCCCACCCTGCTCGCCGAGGGCAAGGTCTTCATTGCCGAATCGCCTCTCTTTGAGATCAGCAGCAAGGACAAAAGCTATTTTGCCTACAACGAAGCCAAAAAGGCACAGATCCTGCGTTCGCTCGGCAGCACGAAATACACCCTGCAGCGCTCGAAAGGTCTGGGCGAGAATGAGCCCGAGATGATGTCGCAGACCACCATGAACCCCGCGACCCGCCGACTCATTGCCGTCACGCCTGCCGACGCGGCCGAGACCGAGCGCATTTTTGACACTCTGCTTGGTGACAATCTTCCCGCAAGAAAAGCCTTCATCGCCGCGCACGGCAACGAATATATGCTGGAAGCCGACATCTGATTTCCCCGCTAAGTATACGACGCCTGCACAAGTAAAAGAACCGCAGAAACGGCTTGCTCACACAAGGAAATTTTTCCGTATGGCGCGGACCTGCATCGCGGTAAGCAAACAATTAACCCCGACAGATTTTTATCATCTGTCGGGGTTGCTTATGTAGTTCGATAAATTGGAATTTCAGTATTTTATGACGTAGTACAGCACGTAGAACCAGTTCAACGTTCCATGGAGAATCGCCCAGCCGATCGACCCCCATTTGACGTAAGAAATAACGACGGCAAGAATTGCTCCAATACTGACAGCGTCCCGGACCCCATTTTGAGGATCAATCCGAATTGCAAAATGGAAATGCTTTTTTTCCTTGCCGTAGATAATGCGCTCAACGGAAACGTCAAAAATATTTGCTAACTGCGTGAGCGTATCGATATCCGGCTGCGTTTTCCCATTTTCCCAGTTTGATACTGCCTGGCGTGTTACATGGAGCCGCTCTGCCAGTTGTTCTTGTGAAAGCTGCTTCCCCTGACGCAGCTTTTTTATGCTGTTCGCTACTTCACTCATATTAATCACCTCGCCAATAGTATAGCAGTACCGTTGCGCAAAAGCAAGCAATAATTTATTGCACAGGCAGAAACGGGCCAAATCCTTATTTTCTCACCTTTATATTACAGCGTTGCAAGCAATATGGGCATCGGGCCAAGCCATTTCTCCTTATTTCTCCGTATAGAAGCAATCATATTCCCATCTTTCCCCCACATCATGATAACACAAATCGGCAGAGAAAACAATATCTCTGCCGATTTGTGTTGGTGATATAACCGTTCTCCCACAGGAACGTGCTATACAATCCGCGGAGGGATAATGGCTACCCCTGCGGCGTGTTGAGCAATCTTCCTTATGGGAATTTTAATTTATGGGACATCAGCCCTGCTTGGGGCCGTGGAAGCCCGCGGCGGTAAGACGCGCGGTGGCTTCGGCGTCACGGTCAACCCGCAGGATGATGCAGGCGCCGTCCCCCACCGAGACGTAGCTGTACATATACTCGATCTGGATATCCTCAAGCAGGCGGAGAAGCTCAACCAGTCCGCCCGGTCTGTCATCGATGCAAACCGAAATCACCGAGGTGATGGATGCGGTCACGTGGTTGGCACGCATGATGCTCTCCAGGCGCTCCGGTTCGTCAACGATCAGACGGAGAATACCAAAGCTGGTGGTATCGGCAACGGAAAGTGCACGGATGTTGATGCCATTCTTGGCAATAATATCGGTAACCTCGGCCAGACGGCCCTGACGGTTCTCAATAAAGATCGAAATCTGCTTGGTGGTCATACGCTGTCCTCCTGAATTTGTTGATTTTATACAACCGTTTTCGACAAATCGGTTATTCCTTGATTCAATTATATCAAATCTTCCCTCCCCCGTCAAGGGGCACCGAAAATTTTATCCGATCAATGCAGCTTGCGGCGGTCCTCGACACGCTTGGCCTTACCCTCACTGCGCTCGATAGTTCTCGGCTCAACGAAGGTGATCTTCGGGGAAATGCCCAGCGTCGATTCCATTCTGGCCTGCATCTTCTTCTGCTGTGCCTCAAGTCCCTTGACCTCGTCGGTGAACATCTCACCCGGAAGCTCAACGAGGATTTCCATGATATCGTGGTTATTGACGCGGTCAACGATAATCTTATAGTGCGGCTCTGCGTTGCCCTCAGCCAGAAGCACGCTCTCGATCTGGCTCGGGAAAACGTTAACGCCGCGGATAATCAGCATATCGTCACTGCGTCCTGCGGGCTTCGTCATGCGGACGAGAGTACGGCCGCAGACGCAGGGCTCGTGCGTGATGGTGGCAAGGTCATGGGTGCGGTAACGGATCAGCGGGAGGGCTTCCTTCGAAATACAGGTAAAGACAACCTCACCAAGCTCACCGTCGGGCAGAACCTCGCCCGTATCGGGATCAATGATCTCAATGTAGAAGTGGTCCTCGTTGACGTGCATACCGTTCTGGCATTCGCAGTCAAAGGCGACGCCGGGACCGGCAATCTCAGAAAGGCCGTAAATATCGTACGCCTTGATGCCGAGACGCGTCTCGATCTCCGCGCGCATCTGCTCGGTCCAAGGCTCGGCACCGAAGAAGCCTGCCTTGAGATTAAGCGAAAGCGGATCAATCCCGTTCTGCTTCATCACGTCGGCAATGTAGAGGGCATAGGAGGGCGTACAGCAAAGGATGGAGGAACCGAAATCCTGGAAAATCTGAATCTGACGGGCGGTATTGCCGCTCGATGCGGGAATAACCGTTGCACCCATCAGCTCGGCACCGTAATGGAGACCGAGACCGCCCGTGAAGAGACCGTAGCCGTAGGAAACGTGGATAAAGTCGTTCTTTTCCGCGCCGATTGCAACCAGTGCACGGGCAACGCTCTCGCTCCAGACGTCAATATCGTGCTTAGTGTAGCCGACGACCGTCTGCTTACCCGTCGTGCCCGACGACGCGTGAATACGCACCAGCTCCTCGGGGGCAACGGCAAACATACCGTAAGGGTAGTTGTCGCGCAGATCCTGCTTATAGGTAAAGGGAAGCTTAGCAATATCCTTGATATTCTTGATATCGTCGGGCGTCACGCCTGCTTCGTCCATGCGACGACGGTAGGTCGGCACGTGGTCGTACATCCGGCGCACGGTGCGCAGGAGGCGATAGGATTGGAGATGCTCAAGTTCTGTGCGGGAGGCTGTCTCAATTTCCGGGGAAAAGAACTTTGCCATACATATAACTCCTTAGGTTGGATTTTGGGATTTATCGGGTCTGCGTGCCGAGGGTATAGGCACGCAGATTGACATCGGTGAATTTCGGGGGAACGCAGGCAGAGATCGCGGCACGAAGCTCCTCGTCAGAGAAGCCGAGCACGTGTGCGGCAAGGCCGATCAGCGCAACGTTTGCCGCCTTTTCACTTCCCGCCTCGCGGGCAATGGCCAGGGTATCGGCCGCGATCAGCGCAACGCCCTTATCGCGGATTTTCCGGACGATATCCTCGGGATACACCGCCGCACCGGTAACGACCGGCATGGGATTGATGGTCTGCGTCGAAGTAACGATCGAACCGCCGCGGCGCAGATAGGGCAGCCAGCGTGCGGCCTCAAGCAGCTCAAAGCTGAGAATGACGTCCGCCTCGCCCCGACAGATCAAGGGAGCGTCAACCTGCTCGCCGTATTTGACATAGGTCACAACCGAGCCGCCGCGCTGGGACATGCCGTGTACTTCGGAAACCTTAACCTCGTGTCCCGCATCCAGGGCCGCGCGGCCGAGAATGCGGCTGGCAAGCAGGGAGCCCTGCCCGCCGACACCAACGATCATAATATTCATGCCTCCGCACCTCCGATCGCATCAAACTTGCAAAGCTGTTCGCAAACGCCGCATCCAACGCACAGAGATGCGTCGATGGTTGCCTTCCCGTTCTGCATCGAAATGCAGGGGCAGCCGATCTTCATGCAGGCACGGCAGCTGCGGCACTTGTCCGCGTTCACCGCAAGTGCGGGCTTGGCCTTGACGTACTTAAGCAGTGCACAGGGGCGTCGGCAAATGATGACCGAGGGGCACTCGGCGCCAAGCTCCTCCTTCAGCACCGTTTCAAAGGCGGAAAGATCATAAGGATCAACCACGCGGATGTGCTCGTCGGCAATACCGGCGGCTGCGCAGATGGCTTCAATGGAGACCGCATAGGTCGGCTTATTCTGCAGGGTGAGACCGGTGCAGGGATTCTGCTGATGTCCCGTCATACCGGTGATCGAGTTATCCACCACGATAACCGTCGACTTGCCCTGATTATAGGTGATATCCACAAGACCGGTAATTCCCGAGTGCATAAAGGTGGAGTCGCCGATGATAGCTACCGAGCGGTTCTCTTCCCCGCGAACCCGATTGAAGCCGTGCAGCGCCGAGATGGACGCCCCCATGCAGAGTGTGGTGTCCATAGCGGCAAGCGGCTGCCCTGCGCCGAGGGTATAACAGCCGATATCACCGCTGACATAAAGCTTCAGCTTGGAGAGCACGTAGAAGACGCCGCGGTGCGGGCATCCCGGGCAGAGCACGGGGGGACGGTTCGGAATCTCGTCCTCAAGGGCAACGCAGTCGGGCGTTTTGCCGAGCAGGCGCTCAGCCAAAAGCTCGGTGGAATATTCCCCGATGTTGGGCAGAATATTGTGACCGTCCACCGCAATGCCGAGGGCACGGCAGTAAGATTCGATGACCTCGTCCAGCTCCTCGATGACGATTACCCGTTCAACCGAGGCGGCAAAATCGAGAATCTTCTTGGCGGGCAGGGGGTTGATCATGCCGAGCTTCAGATAGGACACGCTGTCCCCGAAGCACTCGCGGGCGTAGTTGTAGCAGGTACCCGCGGTAATGACGCCGATCTTGTTGTCGATGCCCCGCTCAACGCGGTTGATTTCGGTCGTCTCGGCAAACTCACGCAGAGCGGCGAGACGCTTCTCCACCACAACGTGACGGCCGCGCGCATAAGCGGGCATCATAACGTACTTGGAAGGATCCTTCGTGTAGTCACGAAGCGGAACATCAACGCGGTCGGTAAGCGCCACCGCACTCTGCGAATGTGCCACACGGGTTGAGGTACGCAGAAGCACCGGTGTGTCAAACTGCTCGGAAATCTCATACGCCAGCTTGGTAAAGCTCAGGCAGTCAGCCGAATCGGACGGCTCGAGCATGGGCAGCTTTGCAGAGATGGCGTAGTGACGGCTGTCCTGCTCGTTCTGCGAGGAATGCATCCCCGGGTCGTCGGCAACGGCGATCAGCATACCGCCGTTGATACCGGTATAAGCCGAGACGAACAGCGGGTCTGCCGCCACGTTGAGACCAACGTGCTTCATGGCGCAGAAGGAGCGGCCGCCGCCGATTGCGGCACCAAGGGCAACCTCAAGAGCAACCTTTTCATTGAGCGCCCATTCGGCGTAGATATCGGGCTCGTATTTTGCGGCGTACTCGGTGATCTCGGTACTGGGGGTGCCGGGATAACTGGAGACGAGACGAACTCCCGCCTCGTACAGGCCGCGGGCAACTGCCTCGTTGCCCAGCATCAGTTGTTTTTTCATCTTTAAAATCCTTTTCGGTTATTTCACGCGGTTGTCGATCACGCGCTTGGCTTTGCCCTGGAAGCGCTCGAGCGAGCGGGGCTGAACGAGATTGATCTTGGCATCGAGGCCGAGGACGGTCTGCAGCTTGTGGTGAACCAGTTTCTGTAGCTTCTCCAGCTCGCCGTAATGGTCAAGCAGAGCCGCATCGGTTACCTCGATATTGATCTCGAAGGTATCCATGTAATTCTTGGTGCCGAGCACAATCTGATAATTGGCACCAACCTGCGGGATGGCAATCAGCACGCTCTCGATCTGGCTTGGGAATACGTTGACACCCTTAATCTTGAGCATATCGTCACTGCGCCCGCTCGGCTTGTCCATCCGCGCGTGCGTACGTCCGCAGGCGCAGGTTTCGTAATGGATGCGGGTGATATCCTTGGTGCGGTAACGCAGAAGCGGAATTCCTTCCTTGGTCAGCGTCGTCACCACAAGCTCGCCCTGCTCTCCGCGGGGCAAAACCTCACCCGTTTCGGGATTGATGATCTCTGGCAGGAAATGATCCTCGGCAAAGTGCATACCGCAGCGCTCGCGACATTCGCCCGAAACACCGGGGCCCATCAACTCACTCATCCCGTAGTTATCGGTAGCGAAAAGGTTCCAGGCTTCTTCAATTTTGGTGCGCAGCTCGGGCGTGCAGCCCTCCGAGCCGAAAAGGCCTAGACGGACGTTAAGCGTGCGGGGATCGATGCCGATATCGCGTGCGACCTCGGCGATGTAGTATGCGTAGGAGGGAGTAGACACCAGCGCAGAGGTGCCGAAATCCTTCATGAGCATGATCTGCTTCTCGGTATTGCCCGAGGAAGAAGGAACGACGGTCGCGCCGATCCGCTCAAGGCCGTAGTGCAGGCCGAGCGCACCGGTAAAAAGGCCGTAGCCGAAGCAAATCTGCACGATATCGTCCTCGGTAGCACCTGCCGCCATG
Organism: Eubacteriales bacterium; assembly: GCA_045597265.1. GTDB lineage: Bacteria > Bacillota > Clostridia > Oscillospirales > CAG-272 > SIG693. The sequence goes on from JAZODX010000227.1 coordinate 11,070, forward strand.
GTCAGACGCGCCACGCATTCGCTCCAGGTATCGAGGTCCTTCTGCGTATAGCCGACGACGGTCGGCTTACCGGTCGTACCCGACGACGCATGAATGCGGACGATCTTCTTGCGATCAACGGCAAAAAGACCGAAGGGATAGGTATCGCGGATATCCGCTTTCGTGGTATAGGGGATATACTGAATATCCGAGAGTGTTTTGATCTTATCTGCCGTCACACCGGCCGCAGACAGACGTTCATGATAAAAAGGAACGTTGCGGTCAACGTAATCCACCAAATGGCGAAGCCGCTCAAGTTGGAGGGCTTCAATCTCACGGCGGGGCATTGTTTCTATGTCTCGCTGAAAAAACTGCATTGCGTTTAGCCTTTCTTTTTTGATATATCGTTTATTATAACATTTTCCTGCACGCATTGCAAGCATTTCGCCGCATTTTCAAAGCGATATCGGCAAAGTTTGCGTCATTTCTTGCGTTTGGCCTAACCTTTCCGAACGATCTGCGCACCTACGTGCGCGGCGGTTTTTTCGCTCGATGCAAAAACAGCCTGCAAAGTCGATCACAGCAAAGATAGAGTGTAGCAAGCATGACGAACAGGTAAACGAAATTCAGCGCCAGATGACGCAAAAGTCCCGTGGCAGAGACGAGGTAAATCAAAAGAATCAAAAATCCCGCCGCGCCGGCGATCATCTCCGATATCCGAGGCGGCTTTCCGGCTTTGATAGCCGTTCCCACCACACGGAGCACGGTTGTAAAGGCAATCAACGTGGGGAAAGTAAGGGCAAAGAGAATCCAAAAGGTAAGGGCAAATCCCATATAGTTCCCTCCAAGAAAGGGCCAATCAAAGGAAAGCAACAGGCACAGCAAAACGTGTGCCAGCTGCAGCCACGGAATCTTCTTCATGCTTTTCTCCTCTCTGAAAAAATTCTTGCAATCATCCTGTACGAAATGCTCTTCCCCTTCGTTCGGGCCACCGAAAATGACGCCGCAAGCCCGAGAATGAAAAGCCCGGCGAGAAAAATCCATCCCATTCCATCGTCATCACCAAGCTCTGCGTTGAGCAGCAGAACGGCGGCCGTAAAGCGTTTCGTATGCCGCATTTGGCTGATCAGCATACCGCAATAAAGGAACAACGGAATCTCAGCGGCCGCAAAGGGATCAACGTACCAGCGGAGCAGGCTGAATCGCATCAGCACGGCAATCCCCACCGGGGTTGCGATAAACAGCACGCCGTACGTCACGGCAATTGCAGTACCGAGACTTTCCGATCTCCCAAACGCTTCCAACGCAAGGGAGGACAGAAAAAAGAATCCGGCATAGACAAAAAGGACAAGCAAGTAATACAAAAGTGCGCAAATCAACATTTTCCTTCTCATATCACAGTCCTCCTTCCGCCGTACGGCAATCAAAAAATCCCCTTATTGTATTTGATCATTGCCCCGAAGCTGAGCCCAAGACCGACGGCAAGTCCGAGCATCAGAATCACCACGCCGAGCAGAACGTAAGCGTCACTGCCGTGAAGCGCAGCCGCCAGCAGGAAGCCGCCGAGCGCGATTGCGGAGATTCCGATGATAACCGTCCCAAGACCAACCAATCGGCCGAAGGGGAGAACGTCCTCCTCTGCAACCCGACTTCGGTGATAGGAATGAAGCGAGGAAATATTGCCCCGCATATTGGAAATGCCGCTCGCAATACAAAGCACGCCGACAAGCACGGGAACGATAAAGCCGAACATAAGAAATCCTCCCTCAAGCTTGAACTTATTCTTTACTTTGATTATACCATAAAAGCGTCGGAAAGTAAACAGGACGAGGCCGATTCGGCCCCAAAACCGAATCAGCCCCGCTCTGCCTGCCTCCGCTTCATCTTCTGCCAGCTGAGATAGCCGTATATATCGTTGACCAAGAATGCCGCGAAGCACACGACGACCGAAAGATAGCGGATATCGTGCGCACTTGCCAGCACCCACAAAACGATCAGGATCAGATCGTTTGCGGCATAGGCCAACGCAAAATAAGGGCTTCTTCTGAAGGTGAGATACACCGCAAGAAAGCTCGTCGTAACCGAAAGCGTGCTCGGCAGCAGATTGGCCGTATCAAAATAGGCCAGAACAAAGGAAAAGATAAGGGTAACGACCGCCGTTGCTGCCCACATGAATCCCGTTTCACGTCGGTTGATGCTGTTCACCTCAACCTCCGCCGCTCTCCCGCGATAGGGATGCCTCAGCCAGGCGATCAGCGCAAAAACAGCCATTGGCATGGTCATGCCGAGATAGGTAATCATCTCACCGTAATAAGAAAACGTGTATGAAATGATCCCGTAGAGCAGGCTGAAGACAACCATGAGCAGTTGGCCGAATGGGTTTCCCTTGGCGTTAAAAATCAGCGACGTCACGCCGATCACAGACGCGGCCAGCGTCAGATAATTCTCCCGGTCAAAGCAAAAAAAGGACAGCAAAACCAGGGCAACCGACGAACACCATAATACGATTTCGGGGACAGAAAAGTAGCCCCTTCCCTTCTGCAGTTTACGCATCATAACCTCCAAAAAAGCATTCGCATACACATCTTCTAAGACCTAACGATGTGTAAACGAATGCTCTTCACATTCTACTACTCGGTAGCAGTTTTTCCATTATTTTTTATAGTATAGCACAAACCCGGACAAAATGCAAGTCTCCCGGCACACTCAATCAATTACAACCGATTTTTTCTTTCCTTTTTTGTTTCTCGGATACTCTCTGATTCTGATCACAAAGTCAAGATTGATCGCCTCGGTTGCGCCGTTTTTCTCAAGCAAAATCGCACCGTGACTGACCTCCTTGATCACACCGTCAAATTGATGACTGCCGTCAAACGAATAGACCAAACATTCCTTGCCAATAAAATTCTTTGCCAATTCAATCATTTTTGCTTTCTCCTCCGTCTTTCTTCGGTTAATTTTCTTTTTCGCAATGATCAGCCTTCTTCTGCGCAGTATCGAAAACAGCACGATAAGCAGGAAAATAATCGGTATATATTGGGATGGCAACTCTACACCTCCGAACGTCAGTCGTTCAACATAACAGATTCTATCACAAACCGACAAAAAAGTAAAGAGGACGACTCATTTTTTACCAATCGAGCCGCACAATGAAAGCGGGAGGCGAAACGCCTCACCAACCAAAACCGTCATCGCCGTAGGGGAGGGGGCTCCTCTCCCGCAAAACGAAAAGCTCCGCCGAAGCAGGGCTTTTTGTCTATAAGAAATACCAACTTATCTATCTAACTCCTTATTTATACTTGCTGTAATTCTTATAATTCACTTCAATGAACTCGTTCCATTCTTTTACCAA
>JAZODX010000228.1:0-4842 GCA_045597265.1 Eubacteriales bacterium
ACCGAGATGATGCGGAACGATCAGATCAAGCTCCTCTCGATTGACGGGGTTTATCCGAGCGTTGAGAACATCGAAAACGGCACCTATCCTCTCGCATCGTATTTTTACGCCGTGACCCGTCATGATGCCGATGAAAATACAGAGAAGCTGCTCGAATGGATTTTATCTCCCGAAGGGCAGCGCCTGATTGCCGAGACCGGTTACACGCCGATCGGAGCGACCGAATAAAAAGTAAATCCAACAGTAATGATAGTACAATGTTGCTCTTGATTACCCGGCAGGGCTTATCGACACGTCGGGAAAACTATAATAATCACCGCGGATGTGCTATTTTTACGGAAACAAAGGTATACCTTTATTGCCAAGCGATAAAGGCTCCCTCCGACGAGGGCGGATGCGTATTGCTTCGCACCAAGGCTCCCTCCGAGAGGGACCTGTCGTCGCAGGCGACTGAGGGAGTGCAGCGTGCACAAACGGATACGCTGACGAATATTCCTCTCGCAGAATCGTTCACTCCCGCTGCACTCCTTCCGTCGCGCTTCGCGAGCCACCTCAGAGATTGCTTGCAATCTCGTGGCGCTTGCGCCTACCCTCATTGGAGGGAGGCTAACGATGCGCGCAATTAGCCTTCCCCAGCGGGGAAGGTGGCACGGCGAAGCCGTGCCGGATGAGGAGATCAACGTGGTATGCATAAAATCTCTATGCGCCGGCTTTGATGCGTTCTTCGCGTATGTTACTCTTGTGCAGTACGCCAAGAGAATATGCAGTACAGAGGATGCTCTCCTCATCCGCCCCTTCGGGGCACCTTCCCCGCTGGGGAAGGCTAACTTGACGTTTCCTTTGTGTGATCACTGGCAACAAAGGCATACATTACTCTCCCCCATCCCCATCAAAAACAAAGGACGGAGAACGCAAAATCGTTCTCCGTCCTTTGCTGCATAAACGGATAATCTTTTTTATTTGCCGCAGATGGTTCCGCCGCCGATGAGATAGTCGTCCTCGTAGAAGACGACGGCCTGTCCCGGGGCGATGGCGCGCTGGGGCGAGTCGAATTCAACCGTCAGGCGATCGTCGTCGGTCTGCGTTACGGTTGCCCACTCGGGGTTATGCGCATAGCGAATCTTGGCCAACAGGCGCATGGGGCGCTCCAGACGGTCGAAGGGAAGGAAATTGATTTCCTGTGCGGTGAGCGTACGGCTGAAGAGTGCGTCATTGTCGGAGAGAATAACGCTGTTGCTTGCCACGTCCTTTCTTTGCACATAGAGGGGGGCAGGAAGGGCAAGACCAAGCCCCTTGCGCTGACCAACCGTATAACGGATAATACCGCGGTGCCGGCCGAGCACACGGCCGTCTGCCGTGCGAAATTCGCCAGGCGGATAGGCGCCGCCGTTTGCCCGCTCAAGATAAGCGGCGTAGTCCCCGTCGGGGATAAAGCAGATATCCTGGCTGTCCCGCTTGCGTGCGTTAAGAAAGCCTTCAGCCTCGGCAATTTCGCGCACCTCGGCTTTGGTCAGCGTACCGAGCGGAAACTGCGTGTGGGAGAGCTGCTTTTGCGATAGGGAATAGAGCACGTAGCTCTGATCCTTGCCGGCATCAGCAGCCCGACGCAGCAGATAGCGTCCCGACGGAGACAGCTCGCGGCGCGCGTAATGTCCCGTGGCGATTTCCGTACAGCCGAGCGCAAGTGCGTGATCGAGCAGAAGACCGAATTTGACGGTGCGGTTGCAGACGATGCAGGGGTTGGGCGTTTCTCCCCGCTCGTATGCCTCGATAAAGGGGCGAATGACGAGACGCGTAAATTCGGGACGCAGATCGAATACGTGATGGACAAGCCCCAGCCGATCGGCCGCGGCTCGGGCATCGGCAACCTCGTCCTCACCGCCGTCGCGCAGATAAAGCGTGCCGCCCAGAACGTCGTATCCGTCAAGACGAAGCAGATGTGCGGCAACGGCACTGTCCACGCCGCCGCTCATTGCGGCGAGAATTCGCTTCTTCGCCATCAGCCGAGCGCAATCATGGCGTCAATACAGCGCCGTGCGTCACGCATGGTCTGCCCGTCGAGCAGGATTTCCTCGCCGCCCTCGCCGCGTACGCAGTCGTAGAGGTCGACCAGCGTGGTCAGCTTCATGTCACGGCAGATCAGCTTGGACGAGAGGGGATAGAAGCGCTTGTCCGGGCAGTCAAACTGCAGATGCTCAACAATGCTCATCTCGGTACCGATAATGAATTCGCGGGCGTCCGAGGCGTGCGCGTAATCAAGGATATCCTTGGTCGAGCCGACCGCATCGGCCTCAGCTACGACGGCGGGAATACATTCGGGATGAACGAGCAGCTTGGCGTTCGGATGCGCAGCCTTTGCTGCCTTTACTTCCTCGGCCGTGACCGAGGCGTGGATGGGGCAGCCGCCCTGCAGGAGAATAACCTCCTTGTCGGGGCAGTTTCGGGCAACGTAACTGCCGAGATTGCAGTCGGGGATGAAAAGAATCTTTTTCTGCGGAAGCGCGCTGACGATTTTCACCGCAGAGGAGGAGGTGACGCAGACGTCGGCAATGGTTTTGAGCGCCGCCGTCGTATTGACGTAGGCGACGATCGCACAGTCGGGGTGCTCCCGCTTAACGGCAAGAATTTCCTCCGGTGTCATCTGCTCTGCCATCGGGCATCCCGCACCGGGAGCGGCCAGGTAAACGCGCTTCTCGGGAGAGAGAATTTTGGCTGTTTCTGCCATGAAACGAACGCCGCACATAATCAGCGTCTTTGCGGGGACCTTTTGGGCCTTGACGCTGAGCGCAAAGGAATCGCCGACAAAATCAGCGACCTCGGTTACGGTATGACTCTGGTAGCTGTGTGCCAGAATACAAATATCGCGCTCGGCGCAAAGGCGGCGAATTTCAGCCTGAATCTCGGAAATGGTACGGGTTGCCATATAATTGTCCTTTCATCGGGGCATAGTGTTATTTGATATTATATCACTTTATCGTCGAGAAATCAAGAATTTTGACGGGATTTCTGCGGCATTGGCATAAAGAAAGCCGCCATTGCTTTTTTCGTGCTTATCCTGTATAATAGAGGCAGAACGCAATTGAGGAGAAATGATTATGCCGTCCTATCACTATTATTCCGCCCTGTGTCCCATTGGGGATGCAGGCTTTGACCGTTTTTTCAGCCTGCTGTCAGACGCACTTCCGCCTGACGAGCATCGCTCGTATGCGGCGCAGAAGGCATTGCTTCGGGAGCCGAGCTATGCAATCGTCACCGCCGAGGAGGAGGGGGAAATCGCCGCGATTATGGCCGTCTGGTCGTTTGACGGTTTTCGCTACCTTGAGCATTTTGCCGTTGATGCATCCAGACGGGGGCAGGGAATCGGCGCGGCAATGCTTGCCGAATATATCGGGGCGGATACGCGTCGTCTGGTACTCGAGGTTGAGCCGCCCGACACCCCCGTCGCCGTCCGCCGCATCGGCTTTTATACGCGATGCGGGCTGACGCTGTGCCGCTTCCCCTACGAACAGCCGCCGCTCAATCCGGGCGACGGGATGCTGCCGCTGATGCTCATGAGCAGCGGTGGCCTGCTCAGTGACGGCGAGGCCGCCGCGGTACGGGACACGCTTTACCGCGAGGTGTATCACTTTCCCCTCGGCTGAGCGTCAGTCGTCCCAGGAAAGCCGATGCAGCTCACCCGCCGTGCGCAGACCCGCAAAGTCGTGCTGGCGCAGAATCTCGTAAACGGCGATCGCCACGCTGTTGGAGAGATTCAGCGAGCGCAGACCGTCCAGCATCGGAATGCGGACGCATCGGTCGGGATTGGCTCGGAGAAGCTCCTCGGGAAGCCCTGCCGTTTCCTTACCGAACATAATATATGCGGGGCTCGGATAGCACACGTCGGTGTATCGATCCCTTGCTTTGGTGGAAAAATACCGACAGCTCCCGCGTGCATCGGGATTGCGTGCATAAAAATCCTCCAGATCGCGGTAATAGGTAATGTCGAGCGCGTGCCAATAATCAAGGCCTGCACGCTTGAGCTTAGCATCGTCGATGGCAAAGCCCATCGGCTCGATGATATGCAGAGCCGCGCCGGTTGCGGCACAGGTGCGGGCAATATTTCCCGTGTTTTGCGGGATCTGCGGCTCGTGAAGAACGATGTTGATTGCTTTCATGTTTTGCTTTCCTTCTTTGGTGTGAGGCGCGTTGAAGCCTTTCTTTTTCACCAGTATAATGCAAAAGGATAAAAAAATCAAGTTGTTGGGATAAAATTTACAAATCCCTATTGGAATTACGGCGAATTTGCGGTATAATGAAGAGAATGATTATGGAAACAACGGAGGACTCCGATTGATGAGTATTATGGATAAACTGATCGGCACCTACAGCGAGCGTCAGGTAAAGAAGCTCAAGCGCACGGTAGATGCCATTGAAGCCCTTTCCGCGCGTTATGAAGCCCTCTCCGATGCCGAGCTTGCGGCAACCACCGACGTCCTCAAGGCGCGTTTGGCGGCAGGAGAGACGCTTGACGATATCCTGCCCGATGCCTTTGCCGCCGTCCGCGAGGCCGACTGGCGCGTGCTGGGCAAGCGTCCCTTCCGTGTCCAGCTTATTGGCGGTATTCTGCTCCATCAGGGAAGAATTGCCGAGATGAAAACGGGTGAAGGTAAAACGCTCGTGGCTACCATGCCTGCATACCTCAACGCCCTTGAAGGAAAGGGCGTGCATATCGTTACCGTCAACGACTATCTTGCCCGCCGCGACAGCGAGGAGATGGGCCGTGTATACGGCTTTATGGGACTTACCACGGGTCTTGTCGTGCAAAGTCGGAGGCCAAGCGGGCTTAGGAAGACAAGAGAAGAA